>JAFWWK010000154.1 GCA_017523615.1 Clostridia bacterium | reverse complement strand
GGCCTTGTTCCAGTTCAGGATGTCGGTGACCTCTTTGATCATGAAGATGTCGGAGGTGTCGTCGCCGGCCAGCATGGTGCTGGTCTTGGTGCCGTAATCCTGGGAAGCCACGTCCACATACTCGATGGTGATGCCGGGGTGGGAGGCTTCGAAAGCTTCCTTCTGGGCGGCGTAATAGGTGGTGGTGTTGACGTCCCACGCCACGACCTTCAGGACGACGCCGTCGTCGGCGGCGGCGCAGACCATGGACAGGACCATGATCACGGACAGAGAGAGTGCCAGCAGTTTCTTCATGGATGAGTTCCTCCTTTAATTGATATCGAAAACGGACGCGCCGTTTTTGACCTGTGGAAACGTTTACAAACGATATGGAATGAAACTTGACGATTTGTCTTACACGAACAATTATATCCCGTTTTTTCCGTGTGTCAAGCCTTGATGTGAAATTATTTTCAGAATCTTGATTGTAAATAGTGTAAATGAGTGTAAATGTTTACAGTTTTCTATTGAAATGACGCCGAGGATGTGCTATAATAGTTCGTAGAGAACAGACAGAACGCCATGGGCCGCAGCCATGCCGTCGACCGGCGTGCAGGCGCAGGGCGAAACGGGTGATATCGGATGAATGAAAAACAGCCCACCATTGTGGATGTCGCCAGGGAAGCGGGCGTATCCATCGCCACCGTGAGCAGGGCCCTGACCGGCGGCAGCGTTTCCTCCGCCTCCCGCCGGAAGGTGGAAGCGGCCGCGGAACGGCTGAATTACCGGCCCGGGTATACCCGCTCCGATCCCATAAGGGAAGCGGGGCGCTTCATCGCCGCCGTCCTTTCGTCCCAGACGAATCCCTACTACGCGGCCATGTGCGAAGGGATGACGGCGGAGGCGGCCCGCAGCGGATACAAGCTGCTGGTGCTTTCATACCCCGAGGGCGTTTCCTGCGAGACAGTGACCGAGGACCTGCTGGCCCTGAGGCCGGCGGGGGCGCTGCTGGCGGGATTCCCGACGGAGAGGAGCGTGAACCCGGAGATGACCCGGGCCAGCCTGATGCGCATCCAGGAAGCCATGCCGCTTGTGGCCATCGGTCCGCCGGTGGAAGGCATCGAATGCGCCAGACAGACCCTGCCGGATCCCACCCAGTGCGTAAGAAAGGCCATGGCGCACCTGTGCATGCTGGGCCACCGCAGGATCGCTTTCGTGGGGGGAGACCGGAGCGCCCGGTTCAGCACCATCCGCGAAAACGCGTATTATGAAGAAGTAAAACGCCTGTCATGCCGCGAGGACCCGGGCTATGTGATGCTGACCGGCACCAACGCCCAGGCCGGCGAACTGGGCGTCAGCATCCTTTTGGGCAATCACGCCCGGGGAGATTACCCCACCGCGATCTTCGCCATCAACGATCTGGTGGCCCTGGGAGCCATGCGGCAGCTGCACCGGATGGGGCTGAGCGTGCCCGGGGACATGGCGCTGGTGGGCTGCGACAACGCATTTTTCACCCAATACCTGACACCTTCGCTGACCACCATCGACCTCCATCCCTATGAGCACGGACGCAGCGCCGTGGCGGAGCTGATCATGTCCATCAGCGCCGGGAAGCCCATCGCCTTCAACCAGTCCTTTGAAAGCACCCTGATCGTCAGGGAGAGCTGCGGCGCGGCCCTGGGCGTACGCAGTTTTGAAGTTATTTCCTGAAAGCCGCCGGCCGCTTCCGGCGGCAGGACCGCCTTTTGCAACCGCATATCTTACAGGAGGAAACATATGCTGTATCCGCAGATCAATTCAGCCCGCGCCGTTATGGACCTGTCGGGCATCTGGCAGTTCCGCCTGCGCGAGGGAGACGCGTGGCAGTCAATCGCGGTGCCCGCATCCTATAACGACCAGTGCCCCGACGCGGCCTTCCGGGACCACACGGGGAAGGTGTGGTACAGGAAGAGGATCGCCTGTCCCGCCTTCTTTGCCGGCCAGCGGGCCGTGCTGCGGTTCGACGCCGTGACCCACAATGCCCGGGTGTTTCTGAACGGGAAGGAAATCTGCGCCCACCGGGGCGGCTTTTTGCCTTTTGAGATCGAGGTGACGGACCTGATCTCTCCCGGCGATGAGGCGGAGATCCTTGTGGAAGCCGATAACCGCATAGACCATACTACGCTGCCCATCGGCACGGAGGGGGATACGGCCTTTTTCGGTTCGGATAATCCCGGGATCACTTCGGTCGAAGCAGGAAAACGGCTCCGCCGGGAAAAAGGCGTCAACCTGCCGGCCTTCGATTTCTTCAATTACGCGGGCATCAACCGGCCGGTAAGGCTGTATACCACGCCCGCGGAGTATATCCGCGACATCACCCTGGTGACGAAAATGACCGGGGAGGTGCGCTACCGGGTGGACGCTGAGGGGACGGGGGAGATCCGGGTGACCGTCCTGGACGCCCAGGGGCGTACGGTGGCCGAAGGAAAAGGCCCCGAGGGGATACTGACCATTCCGGAGCCCAGGCTGTGGGAACCTCGTCCGGGGACGCCCTATCTGTATACGGCCCATGTGACCTGCGGCGCGGACGAATATGACCAGCCCTTCGGCGTCCGGGAAGTGAAGGTTGAGGGGACGCGGTTCCTGATCAACGGCAGACCTTTCCATTTTCACGGTCCCTGCAGGCATGAGGACAGCCCTTTCCGCGGGCGCGGCATGGACCATTGCCTGAATATGACCGACATCAATCTGTACCACTGGCTCCACGCCAATTGCTTCAGGACCAGCCATTATCCCTACGCCGAGGAGATCTATGACCTGTGTGACCGGGAGGGCATCGTGATCGTGGACGAGACCCCCGCGGTGGGCATGTGGGCGGACGAAAACTATGGCTGGGGCCTCGGGGACTATCATGCGCAGGTGCTGCGGGACATGATCGACCGGGACAAGAACCATCCCTGCGTCGTCGTCTGGAGTCTCGGCAACGAGCCGGGCACCGACACATACCCCGAAAAAGCCAGGGATTACTGGATGCCCCTGTATCGACTGGCCCACCGGACAGATCCGCAGGACCGGCCGGTGACGCTGGTGGGATGCCAGAACATATACGAAAAAGACCGGATCATACCCGAAATGGACGTGGTGTTCATCAACAGGTATTATGGCTGGTACAACCTTTCCGGGGACCTGGACGCGGCAAAATACGCTTTCCGGATGGAACTTGACTGGTGGAAGGATAAAAACAAGCCCGTGGTGCTGTCGGAATATGGCGCCGATACCATCGCCGGACTTCACGGGACGGCGGCGGAGATGTTTACCGAAGAGTTCCAGGTGGAGTTTTACCGGGCAATGAGCGAGTGCCTGGACGAAAGGGATTTTGTCGTCGGCGAAATGCCCTGGAACTTTGCCGACTTCAATACCTGCCAGGGCCCGATGCGCCCCGGCGGGAACCGCAAGGGCCTGTTCACCCGGGACCGGCGTCCCAAGATGGCGGCCCACTGGTTCCGCGACCGCTGGGCAAAGATGGAGGGAAAGGAAGAAGAACGCTGACGGAGGCGGCGAAAAAAACACTGTCCGAAAAAAAGAGAAAAGCAAAAAAACACAAAAACAGTGTGCTGCTGTGAAAGCAAAAACATATAAATGCGCAAAAAAGACCGGGCCGCGAAGTCCGGTCCTTTTTTGCGCAGAAACAAAGCGTCAGAGAGAGATGGTGCCGTCCTGCGTGACGGTATCGGGGACGACCTTCTGCGGGGTGTATTTCACAAACACCAGATCCCTGTCGGGAATGGTCTGTACCGCGCCTTCCGACCAGGTCACCGACGAAATGGCCGCCATGACCGATTCGGTCCCTTGGGGCAGGTGAACGTCAAAGGGAAGGACGGCGCTTTCGCAGGGATCCAAGTAGCAGAAGGAATCCACGTAATGGAAAACACTGCCATCCGCGAAGGCGAGGGCCTGGCCGTCGCCGTCCAGGCAGTAATAGACCAGGCGGACCGCGGAGGAGGAACGGATGCTTTTGCTGCCGAAGGCGCCGGAATAGTTGAGGATCCCCAAGGTGAGGGCCGCGCCTTCAACGTCGCGGGCGTATTCCAGTTTCAACGGATAGGCCGCCACGCTGTCGTCCAGGTCGTTTATCCAATTTGCGCCGGTCATCTTTACCTCCGGAAGGGTATCAAAATGGAGGATGTACTGGGCGGTATACAGGCGGAGGCTCTCCTGGAGGCGGCGGTCGCCGTCCAGCAGGCCGGATTCCTTCAGGCACAGGTCCAGCCAGTAGAAGGGATTGTTTTCTTTCTCCGGGATCTTTTCCGAGGAGGCTTCGATCGTGTTCCCGTTCTCCAGGGTGACGGTGCAGGAAAGGGAGGCGCCGTTGTCTGCAAGGTCACCGATGAGGGTGAAGAGGTTGGAGCCGATGTTGATCACACTGGCTTGGGAGAAACGGCGTTCCTGATTGACGGCAAGGTGTTCATCGGCGCCGGAGAAATCACATGAGAGGGTGATCTGCCCGGTGCGGATCTCGACCCGGGAGATCTTTACGAGGGTATCGGAGACGCCAAAGTACATTACGGGTACGGTGATGCCTTCAGAGGCCAGGATAAGGGGCTCGACCGTGATGGTGCGGCCGCCGTCCCTCAGGACGAGGGCGGAGCTCATGTCGGGCCAGACGGCGGTGATCTCATAGGTTTCGAAAGGATCGTCCGTATTGTTGTAATTGAACATCACGTAATCGTAAAAAGGGGTCCCTTCGGTCCAGGTGAGAGACTGGATGACAAGGGGATCATAGGTGCCCAGATCCGGGAGGGAAGCGTTGTTGTCGGCTGAGACCGGGAGGGCAAGGAGCATCGCAAAGGCCGCGATGAGACAGAGAATCTTTTTTTTCATCGGATTTGTGCCCCTTTCTGTTGATGAATGCGATTTCCCGAATATTCTATCAAAAACAGCAGAGAACATCAATCGGATTTTCCGGCGGCTGACATACTTTTGCCTTGTTTTTATTTTGCGCGCGGACTTATTTTCAGCGAGGAATATGGTAATATGGAAGAGGCCCGCGATAAAGCGGGATCCCGCGGACTTATTCTCCGCGGGGACGAGATATACGCGCGGGAGAGACGGGAGAGAAGATATGCTGGAGATCAGGGATGCCGTAAAAACCTATAAAGCCGCGGGTGTCAGCGCCCGGGCGCTGCAGGGCATCAGCATCGCCTTCAGAAAAAACGAGTTTGTGGCGGTGCTCGGCCAGAGCGGCAGCGGGAAAACGACGCTGCTCAATATCATCGGAGGCCTGGATCATTATGATTCGGGCGATATGCTCGTCCAGGGACGCTCCACGAAGCAGTTTACGGAGCGGGACTGGGACAATTACAGGAATCACCGGGTCGGCTTTGTTTTCCAGAGCTATCACCTGATCCCCCATCAGACGGTGCTTGGGAACGTGGAGCTGGCGCTGACGCTTTCGGGCGTCGGAAAAGCCGAAAGGCGGGCGCGCGCGAGGGAAGCCCTGGAAAGGGTGGGGTTGGGAGACCAGACGAATAAGCGCCCCAACCAGCTGAGCGGAGGGCAGATGCAGCGGGTGGCTATTGCCAGGGCGCTGGTGAATGACCCGGAGATCCTGCTGGCGGACGAGCCCACCGGGGCGCTGGATTCGGCCACTGGGATCCAGGTGATGGAGATCCTCAAAGAGGTGGCCCGGGACCGGCTGGTCATCATGGTCACGCATAACCCGGACCTGGCGGACACCTACGCCACCCGGATCGTACGCCTTGAAGACGGAAGAGTGATCAGCGACAGCGACCCCTGCGGAGCGGATGAGCTGTCCGCGGAGGCGAAGGCCGGCAGCGCCGGGGCAGGGGAAAAGCGTCCGTCCATGGGCTTCGGGACCGCCCTGGGGCTGTCCTTCAGGAATCTGATGACCAAAAAGGGCCGGACGATCCTGACCAGCTTTGCCGGCTCTATAGGGATCATTGGCATTGCCCTGATCCTTTCCATCTCCACCGGGATCAGCCGGTACATCGACCGGGTGCAGCAGGACACGCTGTCGGGTTATCCCCTGGAGATCGAATCGAGCCAGATGGACATGACCGGCATGATGATGAACATGAGCGCGGGACGCGCAGGCGCGGCGAATACAGAACGGGAGGAAGGACGGATATACAGCGGCGACGTGATGAGCCGGATGCTCAACGCGATGAACGCCACCATGACCCACAACGACCTGAAATCCTTCAAGGCTTTCCTGGACCGGGGCGGGATGGGTATTGAGGATTTGACCAGCGATATCCGTTATTCCTACGGCAATCAGCTCAGCATCTGGCGTGACGCCGGAGATCAGGGATGGATCCAGGTCAATCCCAGCCAGGTGCTCTCCCTTTCGGGGCTGATGGGGAGCGACAACAGCGTCATGGAGCTGATGGGCCTGTCGTCCATGTCCTACTCCCTGGCCAACCTGGACGTGTTCACCCAGCTGCTTGACAACAGGGAATTGATGGATCAGCAGTATGAAGTGCTTACGGGAAGGATGCCCTCCTCATGGGACGAGGCGGTCATCATCGTGACCGAAAGGGGCATGATCTCCGATTACACCCTCTACGCCCTCGGCCTCAGGGACCAGAGCGAGATCGCTTACCTGACCAAGGAGACCCTGGCAGGGAACGAGATAACGGTGGAACAGACCAGCTACAGCTATGACGAACTGATGGCCCTTTCCTTCCGCCTGGTGCCGGACAGCTACCGGTACCGGGAGAACGAAGGCGGGATCTGGGTCGATATGAGCGGTGACGCCGCCTATATGGCCGGGATCTACGCGTCTTCGCCCGAGATACGCATCGTCGGCATCCTCAAGCCGCGCGAGGACGCGGTGACGACACAGAGCGGCGCCTCCGGCGGCATCGGTTACCTCGGATCGCTCCAGCAGAAGGCCATCGAACTTGTGAATTCCAGCCCTGCGGTTACCGCCCAGATGGCCTCGCCCGAGGTCGATATCTTCAGCGGCCTGCCTTTTGAAGGGACCGAAGCCGCCGAGACTGGGAACATCGTCCTGGACAGGTCCGTGATCCCCGAGCAGTACCGGGCCTTTGTCCAGAACATGTCCGACGAGCAGATCATCGATATGGCGAAAAAATATGGATCCATGTACGGGCTGGACATTTCCTTTACCTCCGCTTCCACCCTGGAGAGCAACCTGAAAACGCTTGGCGTGATCGATCCCGACGATCCCGTGACCATCAGCATCTACCCGCGGGATTTTGAAAGCAAGGAAAGGATCGCCGCCCTGATCGCAGAATACAATAAGGAGGCCGGGGAGGAGGGGGCCATTTCCTACACTGATTACATCGGCCTGCTTCTTTCCAGCGTGACCACCATCGTCAACGCTGTCAGCTATGTACTGATCGCATTTGTGGCCATTTCCCTGGTGGTCTCGTCCATCATGATCGGCGTCATCACCTATATTTCCGTCATGGAGCGTACCCGGGAGATCGGTATCCTCCGCGCCATCGGGGCTTCCAGAAGGGATGTGGGGCGGGTGTTCAACGCCGAGACCATGATCATCGGCCTGGTCAGCGGCATGATAGGCATCTGTGCGACGCTGCTTTTGAACATTCTTGTCAACATCGTTCTGCATAATCTGACCGGGATATCCGCTACGGCGGTGCTGCCTGTTGGAAGCGCGCTGATCCTGATCCTGATCTCGATGGGGCTGACCTTCATCTCCGGCCTGATCCCCTCCGCGTCCGCCGGAAGAAAGGATCCCGTGGCGGCGCTGAGGACCGAATGATCATAAACGGGTAAAAGCGGAAAACAGACGCTGGTATGTTATTGCTGACGCCGCGCCGGGCCGGTTTCCCTCCGGGGTACTGTCCCGGCGCGAACTTTACAAAAATGGAACCGATTCTACCTTGAAAAGGGGTGTACGAAGTGAGGGAAACTATGCTATAATCAAATGTGTGCCCCGGCACACACAAACGGAAAGAAGGAACTGCGGATTTGAAGCTTTACCTGGCTTCCGCGTCGCCAAGACGCAGGGAACTGCTTGAATATATGGGTATCCCTTTCGAAACGGCGGTATCAGACGCCGAGGAGGACGCTTCCGGGTCGCCCGAGGAAGTGGCTATGGGCAATGCCATGAAAAAAGGGGAGGCAGTAAGCCGCCTTCATCCCGACGATATCGTTCTGGCCGCCGATACGGTGGTCTGCCTGGATGACGGGCGCATCCTCGGAAAGCCCCGCAGCCGGGAGGAAGCCTTCGGGATGCTCCGGGCCCTGTCAGGGGCGGCCCATCGGGTGGTGACTGGCGTGGCAGTGTTTTCCCCGGATGGGGTGAAGGCCGCCGCCGAGGTTTCCCGGGTGGTTTTTGACACGCTTACAGACGAAGAGATATGGGATTACATCGCTACCGGTGAACCGATGGATAAAGCGGGCGCCTATGCCCTGCAGGGAGGTGCCGGCGTTTACGTTGAAAGGGTGGAGGGCAGCGTTACGAACATAATCGGCCTGCCGACGACCCTGGTCCGGCGGCTTTTGCGCGCTGTTCCCGGTTTCACCGTTACCCGGATGCGGTGAGCGAACGAGGCTTTTTATTGTACGATCCGGCCTGGGAAGCCGGAACGGGACGGCATCGACTGGATTATTACGCGCTTTTGATTGCGAGGTATAGATTATGGCCATTATTGCCCCTGATATCGGGATCGACCTGGGCACCAGCAACACACTGATCTATGTTCGGGGGAAGGACATTGTGATCGATGAACCTTCCATTCTGGTCCTGGAAAGGGGCGGCAAGCATCAGGTGAAGGCCATAGGCGAGGACGCGCTGGTGCTGATGGGCCGCACCGCCGGCGATCTGACTGCGATGCGCCCTCTGAGCGACGGCATGATCAGGGATTTTGACCTGGCGCAGTATATGCTGCAGTATTTTGTACGCAAGGCCATCGGCGTTTCCCATCTGATCAAGCCGAGGGCCATCATTACGGTCCCATGCCGCATTACCCCCATCGAACGCCGCGCCGTCAGGCAGGCCGCCTTCGGCAGCGGGATCAGGCAGGGACACCTCCAGATGATTGAAAAGCCCTTTGCGGCCGCCCTGGGATGCGGGCTCCCGGTATTTGATCCGGTCGGCTCCATGGTGGTGGATATCGGAGGCGGGACCACGGAGGTGGCTGTCATTTCCCTTGGCGGCGTGGTGATCTCCCGGGCGATCAGGATCGGCGGCATCAAAATGGACGAAGCCGTGGCGTCGTATGTCAAGAAGGAATTCAGTGTGCTCATCGGAGACCGGACCAGCGAGGACATCAAGCTGAACCTGGGCAGCGCCATTCCCACCAGGGACCTGAGGGAATGCCCTGTGCGCGGGCGCGAGATGGTGACGCGCCTGGCGAGGAACGTGGTCCTCCGGTCCGATATGGTCTATGAGGCCCTGCAGCCCCCGATCCAGGCGATCCTCAACGCGATCCGCTTTGTGCTGGAAAAAACGCCTCCCGAGCTGGCCGGGGACATCATGAAGAGCGGGATCCACCTGACCGGCGGCGGCGCCAACCTGTTCGGCCTGGATCAGTATATCGCAAGCGAACTGGGCATCCCGGTGCTGCTCGCCCGCAACTCGGAGTCCTGCACCATCAGGGGTGTCGGCGAGCTGACGGATAATATCGAATTGCTCCACCGCATCGGCAGGTCCAGTTTTCTCAGAGACGACGAGGAAGAGTGAGGCATGGCACGGGAAGAATTTGACGAATCCCTTTACAGGCGCCCTGAAAAAAAGAACGCCGGGGAAGAGGAAAACAAAAAAACCGAAGACCTCCCGAAGGACGGCGCGACGGCCGGGGAGGACCCCGCCGACGGGTGGAAAAGGCGGTCCGCCTGGGACAATGACGAGGAGGACGCGGAAAAGCCCGAACAGCCCCGGAGCCGGCGCAAGTTTATGCCGGACGACGATGAGGAACCCGGCAAAGAGGAAGGCCCGGATCAACAGGAAAAACCTGCCGAAAAAGACGCAGGCGGCGCGGATGGAGGGCAGAAGAAAAAAAACGGCGGAAAGAAAGCCCCGGACGATGCCCGGAAGGGCCGCAAAAGGATCACCTCCGGCGCGTCCTTTTACGGGGACGATGAAAAGCACACCGGCCTGAGGAAGGGCCTGGTGTGGTTTTTGTGCATCGTTCTGTTCATCGTCGTCGCCGCCATGACCCTTTCGAGCTTCATCAGTTCCCCGGCGCTGGAAAGGCCCAAGTCCGTCGTGAGCCGGGTCGTTGCTCCCGTGCAGAGGCTGTTTTCAGGCTTTGTGGACACGGTCGCGGATTATGTGCGGACGCTGAAGGTGCGCGGCGAACTGGAATACGAATACGGTGAGATGCTCAAGAAAATGGACGACCTGGCCAGCGAGGCTGCCATGGCCGAAGAATACAAGCACCAGCTGGACCAGCTTTACGACCTGATGGACGAAATGAAGCGCAACACGGACATGAACCCGGTTTCCGCGTCGGTGATCGGGCACGATACCGGGAACTATTTTTCAGTGCTGACCATCGACGTGGGGAGCAACCAGGGCGTTTCCGAGAATATGGCCGTGGTTTTTTCCGGAGGTCTTGTGGGCTATACCTACAACGTAAAGTCGACCACCTGCAACGTCCTGTGCGTCATCGACAGCAACGCGACCGTGGCGGCCATGGTCCAGAATACCCGCGACCAGGGAAGCCTTAAGGGGACGCTTTCGGACGGCTCCGCCAACTGCCGCATGTATTACCTGCCTGACGACAGCCTGCCCCGCCCCGGCGACCTGGTGGTGACCAGCGGCGTCGGCGTGGAATTTCCCGTGGGGATCCCCATCGGACACGTGCGCGAAAGCACCCGGGGTATGGACGACAACAAAAGCTATGTGGTGGTGGAACCCATCGTTGATTTCCAGCACCTGGAGTATGTGGTGGTCTATCGCTACCGTCCTCCGTATACCCAGCCGGTCCAGCAGCGCTCCAGCTATGGCGATATGACGCCGATTCCCCTGGAGACTCCGCGGCCCACGCCGGTATACCCGAAAAACAACGAGGACGGCATGCCTGTTGACGGGACGGAGGAGACACCGGAACCTTCGCCCGGGCCGTCGGATATACCCGAACCGACCCCGGCGCCCACCCCCGGGCCGGATGTGACCCCGGTGCCCGAGACCGTGGTCTACAATCCCCCGGAGAGCATCGCCGGTACGCCGACTCCGTCGCCCACGCCCGAACCGACTCCCACGCCGACGCCCGTTCCCACGTTTGATCCCGGAACCCTGACCGTAGAGGAAGACGAACCCTGATGAAAGTCATTCATCCTTTCAAAAAGCTCCTGGCGGTGATCCCCGGGGCATTCCTGATCTACCTGATCCAGGCGACGGTCATGCAGCACCTGACCGTCAGGGGCGTCAGCGGATCCGTGCTGTTTGCCTACCTTGCGGTGATCATGGTCTCCTGCGGGAAAAAGAGCGTGTTCATCGCGTCCAGCGTGATCGGCATCCTGATGGAGAGCATGCTTTCCATGGTGGATTCGCTTTACATCATCTGTTATCCCCTCCTGACGATGCTCTGGGCCCAGCTTTTCTGCGACATGACCGAACGCCAGCGGGAGCAGAGGGAGATGCTGCATCCCGACAAACGCCAGGAGGATCTTCCCGCCTTTCTGAGGATCCCCCTGAGCGCGTTCTGCATGTGCCTGTCGATGCAGGTCATCAATCTCGGATACGTATACCTGATCGGCAGCCCCATAACAATTTCGCATATATCAAGAGCCCTTCTGCAGACCCTGTATACGGCGGCGCTTTCGCTGATCCTGGCGCTGCCGGTCAGGTTTATGCTGGGAATGTACAAAAAACGGACGAATGAAGTGCAGGAAGGAGGCCCGGCTTGAAGAGGCGCGGAAAGAAAAAAACCGTATCACCTGAAAAGAGGTCAGCGAGACGTTTTGCCGCCTTTGGCCTGGCAGTCCTGATCAGTTTCGGCTATATGGCGTACGGCGCGTATAATCTGCAGATCATCAAGGGAGAGGAATACGCCGAAAGCGCCAATGCCTCGGGCACCAAGACCATTCCGGTCAAGGGTATGCGCGGGATGATCGTGGACGCCAACTCTGTGATCCTTGCAAAATCGGAGATTTCCTACGACCTGCAGTTCCAGAGGGTCAGCGACGAGAACTCCAGCGCGGACTACGCGGAGTTTACTCTGGCGATCCTGGAGGTGCTGAAGATCCTGGACCAGTTTGGGTGTCAATTGTCGGTCTCCTGTCCTTTGGTCCACAATCCGGAAACGGGCCTGTGGGAGCTGGACTTCGGCAGCGGCGTATCCGAAAGCGTTCTGGCCACCCGCGAACGCCAGTGGCGGTCCAACCACTACCTGACAAGCGCGTCCTACGCCGACCCGGAGGACTGCTATGTGCTGCTGTGCCAGCGCTACCGTCTGGCCGATTCGCCGGACGGGAGCCTCCGCGCTGTCGCGGTGGTTTCGGAGGAGGACAGCCTCAGGGTCCTGGCGGTCTACAACGAAATGCAGATGAACCTGTTCAACTCGGTCCCGGTCACCATCGCCAAGGACATCCCTTATGACGCCGTAACGATCATCGAGGCCAACAGCCTGGCCCTCAGGGGCATGAGCATATCGGTGGGCGAGAAGCGTGTTTATCCCCAGGGCAACCTGGCCTGTACGGTCATCGGCTATACGGGGGCCATCCAGAACGCGGCGCGTTTCTATTCGGAGCTTCAGGGTCAGGGCTACGCCCTCAACGACAAGATCGGCCTGGACGGCGTGGAATGGTCCATGGAATCATGGCTGACCGCCTGCATCAAAGAACGCCAGGGCAGCTGGGTGGTGGAACGGGACTCCAACGGAAAGATCACCAGGTACCTGAACTATACCGCGCCCCAGGATGGGAATACCGTCAAACTGACCCTGGACGTCAATATGCAGCGGGTGGCGGAAACGGCCATCGCAGCCAACGTGAACGCTGTGAGGACGCTGCAGGAGGATACCTTGTCATCTGGTTCCTGGCTTGAGGCGAACAGCGCAAAGAGCGCGAACCGCGACTGGGTGCGGTACCCGATCCAGCTGGCGGATACCGGCGTTCTGCTGGTCATGGATGTGGAAACGGGCAACCTGCTGGCATCGGCTCAGTACCCCACCTACGACCTGAACGCGATGGTCGCCGGAGGCGCCTCCGCCCGTGAGATCGTTCTGGACGAAAGAAACCTGCTGATGAACTATGCCACACAGACCCGCGCTGAGCCCGGATCCATATTCAAAATGTGCACGGGCCTCGCTGCGTTGACCAACAGCGCGGTGACGGGCTTCACCGTAGACACGCGCATCAGTGACGGCGGCAAGTTCACGGTGTATACCACCAATGAAAATGAAGCCCCTACCTGCTGGACCAATTATCCGCAGAACCACAGGGACCAGACCATCGTCCAGGGCCTTTCCAACAGCTGCAATTTCTTTTTCTATTCGCTGGCAAGTTTCCTTTACGGTCAGAACGGCGAGCACGCGTCGGACCAGCTTTTGTACAAGTACGCGGCAAAAATGGGCTTGACCAGCAAGACGGGGATCGAGCTGCCGGGCGAACTGAGGAGCATCGTGGGAAACCAGCAGAACCTGTACGATACCACCGTCAGCCTTTCTGAACAGGTGACCGACACGCCCATCATCGTGGCCAACTCCATCAAGACCCACCTGATCAACTACGGCGCCAGCTATGGCATCCAGTATGACACCGCCCGCCTGGATCGGGCCATCAAGCAGCTGATGGACATGGCCATTGAGACCGGTTCCGACTACTGGGTCACAAACGCGCGGCCCATACTGATGAGCGAACTGAACATGAGCAGGACCATGGTCATGCAGAGGGCCCTGATGTCCGACCTGTGGATCTACCTGAACACCATCAAATGGGGCGGCAGCCAGGAGATCCAGGTAGGTATCGGGCAGTCCATCACGCTTCTGACCCCGGTGGCGGTGGTGCGCTACCTCGGAGCCCTGGCGAAGGGCAACGTATGGAACGTCAATATCATCGATTCCATCATATCCCCGGACGGCGAGATCCTATCCGCCAAGGAACCCAGTCTGTTCAATTACCTTGAGGACGCGCTCCCGTATCTTCCGTATATCCACGCCGGGATGGAAGGCGTGGTCGATGACGGCGGTACCGCCGTCCGATACTTCAGGAACTGGAAATACACGGCGTCGGAATGGATCATGGGAAAAACGGGAACGAGCCAGGTGACCATCGGCGGCATCAAGCTGGACCTTGAGAACAACGCCTGGTTCATTTGCCTGGCGCCGCAGAACGACCCGAAGATCGCCGTGGTCTCCTTCATCCCCAATGGTTATGCCGGGGCCCACGCTACCCAGGCCGCACGTGACTTTATCGGCTGGTATCTGGATGAGATGAATAAGGGCGAGGAGAACCTGGTCCTGCCCGGCGGAAACCAACTGACTCCCTGAGGAGGCGGGTATGAGCAAAACGTATCTGATCCTTTCCGGCAAGGGCGGTGTGGGCAAAAGCACCACCGCCGTATCCCTTGCCGCCGCTTTTTCCGAGAGAGGACTGTCCTGCGCGGTCATGGACGGGGACGTGGGTCTGAGATGCGCCGACCTGATGATGAACATGCAGGATAAGGTCGTCTTTGATTTCATGGATCTGTGCGAAGGGAACTGCGCCTTGGAGGACGCGTTGTACGACGTTCCCTGGATGGGCCCGGGGAGGGTCGGCCTGCTTGCCACGTCCCAGCTGCTCCGGGCGTCCCAGGTGAGGCCGAAGGAAGTTAAAAAGATCACCGATGAAATGAAAAAACACTTTGGCGCGGTCATTATCGACGGACCGGCCGGCATCGGCAGGAACCTGAAGGTGCTTATCGACGCGGCGGACGAATTCATTATGGTAGCGACCCCCGACGATATTTCCTTCAGGGACGCCGAAAAAGCTGGCGAAGTGCTGCGTGAGCACGGAAAAGACCATCCCTGGCTGGTGCTGAACCGGATGGACCCCTATCTGGTGCGTACCGGCGTGATCAGCGCGCCGAAGGAAATCTCCTTGGCGCTGGACATGCCCCTGTTGGGCGTGATCCCGGACAGCCCGGAGATCTATCCCGCCATGCTCCGCCGCTGCTGCGCCTATTATTCCGGGGACCGGAAGGTGAAAAAAGCCTTTGACCGGACTGTTTCGCGGCTGCTCGGGGGCGACGAGCCCTTCAGGGACATTCAGATGAGCCCGGTGATCCGTTTTTTCAGCCGCTGGAGGGGTGAGAAAAAATGACAGCAGCGAACGCAGAACTCAAACGCCGCAACAGGGCCCATTTTGACTGGCTTCTTGTGATCGCGGTCTATTTGCTTGCGATCTTTGGGATCTATATGATCGCCTCCGCGACTTATGACCCGGATTTGGGCGCGGATTCCACCCTCCTGAACAGGGTGCTCAATTCCAGATCGTCCATGTGGCAGAGCATTTTTGTCCTGGCGTCTCCCATCGTCCTGCTGGTGGTGTCTTCGGTCCCTATAGACCTTTTCCGCAGTCAGACGAGGCTGATCTACCTGGCGGTGGTCTCCCTTCTTGTGATCACCCTGGTTACGACCACCCTGGTCAACGGCATCAGGGCTTGGCTGAATACCGGCCTCGGACGGTCGATCCAGCCGGCGGAATTTGCCAAGATCTCGGTCATGATGTCCCTGGCCCGGAACCTTTCCAAATCTGAAAAACCCGTCGCCAACGTCAGGGAATTCTTCCAGATCGCGGTCATTGTCGGCATTCCTACGATGATCGTTCTGGCCCAGGGCGAGACGGGATCGGTCATTGTCATCGTGGTCATGTTTGTGCTGATGCTCTATTTTTCCGGTGCTGACATCCGTCTGGTGCTTGGCATCGTGGCCGCGGGCGCCCTGGGCATCGCCGCGATCATCGGATACGCGCTGATCACCGATTCCTCGGATTACCGCATCCTCCGCCTGCTGGCCTTCACGGATCCCACCAAGTACCAGTCTAGCGGCGGGTATCAGCTGCTCAACTCCCAGAAAGCCATCGGTTCGGGCCAGCTGACTGGCATGAAAGCCTTCACCCTGGGGACGGTGACCCAATTGGGGGGCGTGCCGGAAAATTCGACGGACTTCATCCTGTCATCCATCGGGGAGGCCTATGGCTTTATCGGTGTTTCCGCTGTCCTCGCTGTGTATCTGTTCATCATTCTGCGCATGCTTTACCTTGCCCGGTACACAAGGGACCAGTACGGAAAGCTGCTGATCGTGGGCGTGATGAGCATGCTGTTTTTCCATGTGTTTGAAAACATATCCATGTGCCTGGGACTGATGCCCATCACCGGCATCCCTCTGCCGTTTTTATCCTACGGCGGTTCCAACTTTATGACGAACATCATCGGCGTTGCGCTGGTGATCAACGTGACCCGTTCCAGGACGGGCTCCAGCGGGATGTACAACGCCGGAGGCTACGCCGAATCCGAAGGAGTCAAGCGGTTTTTGCGGGAGAAGCCCAAAAAGGCAAAACACGCCCGGAACTGAAGGCCATTTTCCAAGTATGAACAAAATATGAATCTTTTTTCCAGGGGAAGAAAACCGCCGCCTCATTCGTCTTATGAGTGAGGTGATGAACAATGAGTAAGCTGTACATTGTGAGAGACGAGAACAATGCGCGCAAGGTCCTGTACATCGACGATCATCGGAAAAAGGTGTTCATCAACGGCCGGGAATGCTGCCTGACCCGTCAGGAATACAGCCTTCTGACGGAGCTGGCAAGCCATACGGACGAGCCTGTGTCCCGGGAAGTGATCCTGAAAAACGCATGGGGGTTCCAGTTGATGGGTGAGACCCGCACGGTGGACGTCCACATCCAGCGGCTCAGGCGCAAGCTGGGTGCCGCCGCCATCGAGACCGTCTACCGCTACGGTTACCGGCTGTGCGCCGAGGCCGTATGACGCCAGAGCATTAAAAGAAACGCATATAGAACCGACATTGCCTGCCGCTTCCGGGACTTACCGGGGCGGCAGGCTTTCCTTGGGCGGGGGCAAAATTTTTGTCTTTACTTTATGCACATTCCCGGGTATAATGGACAGGCAAATCGAAATTGAAAGGCAGGAATCTTCAGAATGTTTTTTGATAAGCTGTTCGGTATCGCCTCCGCCTTCGCCGAAAGCGGCACCACCGCCGGTACGGGCGATCCTTCCGCGCAGGCCATGGGTGTCGGGAGCCTGGTCACAACCCTGCTGATGATGGTCGGCATGGTCGCGATCTTCTATTTCATGCTGATCCGTCCCCAGCGCAAAAAGGACAAGCAGGTCAAGGAGATGCTGGCCGCTCTGAAGCCCGGTGACAGGATCACCACCATCGGCGGGATCTATGGCACCATCAAGGCGATCAAGGATGATACCATCACCCTGTACGTCGGCTCCGACCGGATGGAAATGGTCGTAGCCCGCTGGGCCATCCGCGGTGTGGAGGATGTCAGCATCAAGAATGACGGCGAAGAACTCACCTGATCCTCCGTTAAAAAATTTCCTCCGGCACGCAAATCTGCGGCCGGAGGTTTTTTGTGCCTGCTTTTAGCGGAGGAGGGGGGATAAGGGTCATTTCAGTCTGAGGTCCGTCCCGTAAAAGGGGATGCACATGGCGATCCGCCTGTCCATCAGACGGCTGAAAAAACGCTCGGTATAGCGCTCCTTCAGGTTGTTCAGGCTCAGGTTGGTGCTGACAGCGACCCCCTTCTCCCGCAGGGTCCTTTCATTGAGGACGTTCAGGAGCAGTTCCACGGTGATGTTGTCAAAGAGGGGTTCCATGCCCAGGTCATCGACGATCAAAAGATCGCAGCCGAAAAAGCCTTCGGTATCCCGGGACCCGGGGCGGAAATACGCGTTCCTCAGGTCGTCAAGCAGCCTGTAGGCTGTGACGTAGACCGTTTCAAATCCCCGATCGGAAAGCGCTTTTTCGACGCATTTAAGGAGGTAGGTCTTTCCGAGACCGGTGTTCCCCTGGAGGATCAGGTTCCTTTTGTCCCGGGGATAACCGTCGGCGAAAGTGCGGCAGGCGCTGACGACCGTCTTCATGTATTTCCTCTGTGTGATATCCCTGCCTTCCAGCTTTTCGTCGGGGAACACTGAATAATCGAAATGATCGAAGGAAGCGCTGCTGAAGGCGGTCTTTTCCTGCCTGTTTTCCTCCATTTCCCGGGCCCGTCTGACAAAACAGGCGCACTCCCGCCTGATCACATCACCGACATAGCCGGTATCCCTGCAGTCCGGGCATTGGAAGACCGGCGCCAGATAATCCCTGGGATAGCCGCAGGCGGCAAGCCGGTCGCCGATCTCGCGGTTGCGATCGTCCATCAGTTTTTCCAGGTCGCCGCCGTCCCTTCCGTTTAGGATGCCGTCGATCCCTCCGAGGATCCAGCGGTGTCTTTCCCTGCAAAGTTTTTCGATGTCCGGATGGGCTGAGAAGACTTCGTTTTCCCTTTCGGATTCGATCCGGCTGTTTTGCTCGCGCCGGAGACGGTATTCCTCCATCAGGGCGCGGTATATCTCACTGTTCATTCCCGTCCTCCGTGTTTTCCTTCAGCGCCTGCTCCAGAAACGGACTGAAGAACTGGTCCATCTGGCTGTCGGTATAGTTCCTTTGAGGAAACTGCTGGGCAGTCACGCTTTTTTTGCCGCCGGGACGCTTCTCTCGGGCCGGGGGCTGTTCCGCCGCGGCCTCCGCGGCGGAGGTTATGCCCTTGTCCAGCCATGAATTCAGTATGGAATCCATATAGGACAGCTTGTTTCCGCTGACGCCCAGGGCTTTTTCGGCCGCGGCCGTCATGAGTTCCAGCGTCGCGCCCCTGTCCCGCCAGTTAAGGTACCAGGCGCGGTCGCCCTGGGTGATCCGGCCGTCGCGGCCGCAGGCTTCGAACAGGCCGCGCAGTTCCTGGTTGGCCTGATGCATCCTGTCAAGATAGGCAGAGACCGTTTTTTCGTCAGTCATGCCTTTCTTTTCCCACGAGGAGAGGAGCATTGCCATCTCTTCCACGCCGCCTCCCGCGCGGCGGCATTCGTCCGCGGCGCATACCAGTACGCCGTGGGGAAAGGTCTTGCGCCATTGCCGGTACAAATTGACCGCGACCTGGCGCTGCATCGCCGGCCTGAGTCCGCCGGTGACCTCGCTGATCAGAGTGAATTCGTCCTTTTCGCTGCGCAGGGTCCTTTCCACCTGGTCGCCGGTCCGCGCGTCCCCGCGGCTCCTGAGGCCCGAAAGGATGCCGTCCAGGTACGCCATGGTGGGCTCGCCCTTGACCGTTTCTTCCGTGGCCGCCATGATGGCGTCGTGTTCGAATTTCCAGTCGACACGCCATTTGCGGTACATGGCGATCTCGGCGTCGCTGGCCATGCGGCCCCGTTTTCCCAGGGCGCGGATGACCTTTTCACAGCCTTTCCTGAGACTGAGGTCCATCCTCAGGTAGGACTCTGCGTCCTCCGCCGACACCACGCCTCCTTCGCGCATGGCTGCCGCGCTGCTTTCGGCTTTTTTGAAAGTGAACTGGGGGCCGGAGGTCGAGATCAAGTGGTTGATCAGCATCAGGACGGCCTCGGGGGAGAGCCCCATGTCCTGGACCCATTCCCAGGCCTGGGCGATTTCCGACGGGCGCACCTTGCGCCTGTCCCCGAAGGCGGCGTAGACCGATTCCGCAAAATCCAGGTAGGAGGGATCGGCTTCAAAGCCCGCCCCGGAGGAGGCGCGCTGCCTGGGAGAGTGGAACACGTAGCGCGGCGGGTCCTCGGTCTCGATGGTCACAAGGCCCCTGCGTTCCCAGTACCTCATGGCCGCGGCGATCTCGGGGGCCGAAATGTTCAGTTCCGCCGCGGCATCCTCCAGGGTGGCAAAAGCGCCGTCCCGTCCGCACTGGTACAGGCCCCACAGGTATACTTTTACCTGGTCGCCCTTGGCGGAGGGAAGAAAATTGCGGATAAACAGGTTTTCGACTGCGGTCACGCCGTATTCCTCGGCGTCGGGACCAAAACGAAACATGGAACGATCCTTTCTTTAACACTAAGGGGCGGGGAATGCCGGAGCGTGAAAACATCTAAGGGAGCGTTCCTCCGTCAGGGCCGGTCTTTGATTTCGGTCCGCGGCCTGAAAAGGAAGCGTGAAAGCAGATAGATCATCAGGAGGCCGCCAAGGCACATGGCCGCCAGGGAGAGCTTCTGCGGCCCGTCGAGCGCCGTCAGGTAAAAGATCCCGCCGGCAAAGAGCACCGCAGATGCAAACGCAAGGGACAAAACGGCGATCAGCAGAGTGCGGAACCTGTTCAGGGGCCTGCAGACCGTATAGAGCATCCCCAGGGAAATGACACCGGTCACGATGACGGCGACGGTGGAACTGGTGTCCGCGGACCAGGGGCCGAGGGAAAGAAGCGAGGCGACGGTGCACAAGACCGTAGCTGCAGCGGCGCCCGGTGCGGCGCGCATGAACACTTTTTTGAGGAAATTCCCGCTGACCCTTTCGTTGTTGGCCTCAAAGGCGAGGAAGAAGGAGGGCGTGCCGACGGTCAGGGACGAGATCAGGGTCAGCTGGATGGGCTTGAAGGGATAGGGTACGGGCAGGCAGAGGGTAAGGAAGCTGAGGGCGAAGGAAAAGAGTGTCTTGACCAGAAACAGCGACGCGGCCCGCCCGATGTTGTTGATGACGCGCCGTCCTTCGCCGACCACCCGGGGAAGAGTGGAAAAATCGCTGTCGAGAAGGGAAAGCTGTGCAGCCTTGCGCACGGCGTCGCTCCCTCCGACGGCGATGGAGCAGTCCGAGGCCTTCAGGGCCGGGATGTCGTTCACGCCGTCGCCGGTCATGGCCACGGTGTGCCCTTCGGCCTTCAGGGCCTCGACCAGCAGGCATTTGCCCTGGGGAGTCACCCGCCCGAAGACCGTATTTTTTCGGACCAGGGCGCGGATCTCCTCCGGGGGCGTATCGTCCGTAAGGTGGGATACGTCGGCACAGTTTTCCGCGCCGGGGATGCCTACCCTGGAGGCGATGGCAGAAACGGTGCCGGGATCGTCGCCGCTGATGACCTTGAGGGTCACGTCCTGCTGCCGGAAATAGGCAAGGGTCTCTTCGCATCCCTCGCGGATCTTGTCCCGGATCACGCATAGGCAGAGGATCTTATCGACCGGAGGGATCCTCCGGTCCTCGATCCGCCCCCGGCAGCGGACGGCGCAGACCACCCGGCAGCCCTGGGACGCGTAGGAGGAGCACAGGCGCCGGATATCGTCCGTATACAGGCTCCCCAGCAGGAAGGAGGGGGCGCCGGCGGCGATGACCGTCCCGTCCTGAAAAGCGGCGGCGGAGTACTTCCGTTCCGATGAGAAAGGCAGGACGTCCAGGGGCTTTTCGTCCGACGGAGAGACCTGCAGGGAGATGGCCGTCAGTGTGGGGGAGGATATGTCCACCGCCCCGAGAAAACGGGAAAGGGAGGTCCGGATCCCGTCGTCGTCCCCGTCCAGGGGCACGATCTCCTGCAGGGTCATATCCCCGCTGGTCAGGGTACCGGTCTTGTCCAGGCACAGTACGTCCACCCGGGCAAGGGATTCGATGGAATACAGGTCCCGGACCATGGCCCTGTGCCGGGACAGCTTGATCACCCCGGCCATCAGGGCGGTGGAGGTCAGAAGGATCAGCCCCTCGGGCAGCATGCCAAGCATGGAGGCGGCGCTTTTCGTCACCGCGTCCTCAATGGGAAAATGCAGGATATAATACTGCTTCAGGAACAGGAGAATGCCGACGGGGACAAGGAGGATGCTGGAGAAGCGGACCAGCTTTCTCATATCCTCAAGCAGCCGGGAGCGGGGCGGCCGGATGTTCCTGGCGCTTTTCTGGAGCCGGTTGATATAGCTTCTTTCCCCGGCGTGGACGATCTGGGCGGTGAATCCGCCCTCTGACAGATAGCTTCCGCTCAGGAGCCATTGCCCATTTTCCTTGAACACGGCGCGGCTCTCGCCGGTGAGCATGCTTTCGTTGGCGGCCCCGTGCCCGTCGAGCACCACGGCGTCGGCGGGGACCTGTTCGCCGCTCTTGAGGCGGATGACGTCGCCCTCGACCAGTTCGCGGGAACGGAGGCTCTGCCAATTTCCGTTTCGCAGGACAGAAATGCTTCCTTCCGCCATCAGCTGCATCTTTTTGAGAGCCCGCCAGGTCCGAAGCTCCTGGACGGTGCCGATCAGGGTGTTGCTGAGGACAACAAGGAGAAATGTCAGGTTGCGGTAGGCTCCCACGGCGATCAGCGCGATGGCGATCAGCGCGTTCAGGAGGTTGAACAGGGTCAATACGTGGCTTCGGAGGATGGAAAGCGGGCTTCTTTCGTTGTCGTCCGACACGGTGTTTCCAAGGCCCGCCCGGACGCGTTCCTCACATTGAGCGTCTGTCAGTCCCTCCGGGCCTGTGAGCTGCCAGCCCTCGGGCAGGGAGGTGGGGATCTTCAGGCCTGGATCGGTTTCGTTCTTCATGGCTTTTCTCTTTCCCGCACCGGCGTGAGGAGCGTCAAGGAATGCCCGCCCTCGCCGGCGCCAAATCATCATGAGGGGCTGCTTTTAACGGATCCGCCTCTCTTATTTGCAGTTTCAGGGCCTGCCGTAGGATGAGATGAACTCTTCCTCGGTGATGACCGGGACCCCAAGGCTGGCGGCCTTCCGGCTTTTTTCACTGCCGGAAGAAGCGTCGTTGGATACAAGATAGGAGGTTTTGGAGGTGACCGATCCGGTGACCTTCCCGCCCTGGGACTCGATATATTTTTTCATTTCGGCGCGGTTGCGGAAAACGGAAACGTCGCCGGTAATGACGAAGGTGAGCCCGGAGCATTTTTCGCCGGAGGGGGTTTTTTCCGTTTCGGTCACCTGAAGCTCCCCGAGAAGGTCCTTTAGGGACCGGTGGTTTTCTTCGTCCTTCATCCAGGTGACCATGGAGGCGGATTTCTCGGGACCGATGCCGTCGATTCCGGTGAAGACGCTGCTGTCTTCAGCCCCGGCCGCAGCCAGGATCAGGCCGTCCAGGGTGTAATGCTTCAAAAGGAGCCGTGCCACCTCGCTGCCGCACAGGGGGATGTTCAGGGCATACAGCAGCCTGTCCGCGCTGACTGCGCGGCTTTTGTCGATGGCGGAAAGGAGGTTGGAGACGCTCTTTTCACCAAAACCGTCCAGGACAGCCATTTCTGAGGCGTGGCTCGACAGGGTGTAAATGTCCCTGTATTCCCGGACCCATCCCAGGTTGATGAGACGCACCAGGGTCTGGACGGAAAGGCCGTCGATA
The DNA here is from genome assembly GCA_017523615.1 of Clostridia bacterium. GTDB lineage: Bacteria > Bacillota > Clostridia > Christensenellales > Aristaeellaceae > RUG756. Next base: position 34,508 of record JAFWWK010000154.1, on the reverse strand, counting down.
TCCATGCCGGCTTTGGAAACGAACCGGGTGAGCTTGCGGATCTTTTTGCCGGGGCATCCCTCAAAGGTACAGCGCAGGGTCTCGGCCCCGCTGTCGGACATGGATAGGACGGTGTCGTTTCCGCACACGGGGCAGGCCGACGGAACGGAAAAAACCCCTTCGGCCCCGAGTACCGCGATCACCTTGGGGATGATCTTGTTTGACTTGATCACGCGGATGCGGGTCCCCGCACCGCCGAGCCCCAGGCGGCGGCATTCCGATACGTTGTGGAGCGTGGCCCGGGACACGGTGGTCCCTTCCAGCCGCACCGGGTCAAAAACCGCTACCGGCGTGATGGCAGAAGCGGCGCAGGACCATTCCACCTGCCTGAGGACGGTGTCGGCGCTTTCGTCGGCCCATTTGAAAGCGATGCCGCCCCTGGTCCGGTGATGGCCGGTGACGGTGCCGCCTTCGGCATAGACCGTGTCGTCGTAGGTGATGACCAGGCCGTCCACGGGAAAAGGGGAAAGGCCCTTTTCTGCCCTGTCCGACCATTGTTTTACGGTGTCCGCAAGTTTTTCGGGGTCGTCCACCCTTTCCCTTTCGACGGTAGTAAAGCCCAGACTGTCAAGCAGGTCCAGCCTTTCTCCCCAGGATACGATGTTCCTGTCCGTATGGACCAGCGTAAAGGGGATAAAACGGATGCGGCGGCGGCGCACTTCGGCGGGATCCTTCAGGGAAAGGGATCCTGAGGCCAGGTTCCGGGGATTCTGGTAATCCTCTCCGGATTCAAGGAGGAAGGCGTCGAAATCGGCGTAGGAGATGACCGCTTCGCCCCGGATGACCAGCTTGCCGTTTTCGGCAACAGCGTCCGGGATTCCGGCGATGCACGGGGCCAGGTGGGTCAGGTTGGTGCCAACGATCCCGTTGCCGCGGGTGAGAAGACGGACGAGGCGTCCGCGCTCGTAGGTGGCGACCAGGGTCAGTCCGTCCTCCTTCCATGAGACCCAGACGCTTTTTCCGCCGGCCCACTTGACCAGGTCAACGGCGGATTTGGTCTTCTGCAGGGAAAGGGCGGGATATTCGTGGGGTTCCTCCTGCCCGGGTATGACGTCTTCACTGACCCTTTGGGTGGGGCTGTCCGGGAAGCGGATCCCGCTCTCGTTTTCCAGGCGGGTCAGTTCGTCGAAAGCCTCGTCCCATTCATGATCGGTCATGATCTCGTTTTTTCCGCTGTAATAAGCGGCGGAAGCGGCGTTCAGGGTATCGATCAGACGGCGGATCCTCTCCTCCATGGGTGCCTCCGTTCGGGGCCGGCGGCCGGAATACCTGCGGGCCGGGGCCGAAAATATGCTTCTATATTGTAACATCATTCCCTTTTTCCATCAAGCGTTCAAAAGCGGTTTGCAGTCCTCCGCCGGTTATAGTATAATGCGAAGGATCGTACAAATCGAGGGAACGGGGGAAGATCATGGCGTTCACACATCTGCACCTGCATACCGAATACAGCCTTCTGGACGGAGCATGCCGCATAAGCGCGCTTCCGAAAAGGCTGAAGGAGCTGGGAATGGATTCCTGCGCGGTGACGGATCACGGGGTTTTGTACGGCGCGGTGGACTTTTACCGTGCCTGCAAAAAAGAGGGGATCCATCCGGTGATCGGCTGCGAAATGTATGTCTGCCGAGATATGAACGATAAAAGCGCTCTGACCCGGGACTACAGCCACCTGATCCTCCTGTGTGAAAACGAGACCGGATACCGCAACCTGATGTACCTGGATTCCGAGGCTTTTACCCGCGGCTATTATTACAAGCCGCGGATCGATTATAAGCTTCTTGAGGAGCATCACGAGGGGCTCATCTGTCTGAGCGCGTGCCTGTCCGGCGATCTTCCGCGCCTGCTCCTCCAGGAGCAGTGGAAGCAGGCTGAAAACTATGTTCGCGAGATGGAGAGGATCTTCGGAAAAGACCGCTTTTATATCGAGATGATGGATCATGGGCTGCCGGACGAGAAGACCGTGCTCCCGCGGCTTCAGGAGATATCCCGCCGGACCGGCGTAAAGCTGGTGTGCACCAACGACTGTCATTACCTTCGCAGGGAGGACGCCGAGGCGCAGGAGATCCTGATGTGCATCCAGACCGGCAAGACCCTGGAAGACGAAAGCCGGATGCGCATGGATACCCGGGAACTGTACGTAAAGGACGAAGAGGAAATGCTTCGCCTGTTCCCGGATCACAAAGACGCCGTGGAGAGGACCCACGAGATCGCCATGCGGTGTCATGTGGACTTTGACTTCAGCACCCGGCACCTGCCCAAATTCGATATCGTCCCGCCCTATGAAAACGCGGGGGACATGCTGAGGGGCCTGTGCGAGGAAGGTTTTCGGGAACGCTACGACGTGGGGGACGCCGCGGCCCGCGAACGCCTGGAATACGAATTGTCGGTCATCCATTCCATGGGCTTTGACGATTATTTCCTGATCGTGTGGGATTTTGTAAAATACGCCAAGGACCATGGGATCATGGTCGGCCCGGGACGAGGCTCCGGCGCGGCGTCCATCGTGGCGTACTGCCTTAATATCACCATGCTGGACCCGCTGAAATACAACCTGGTGTTCGAGCGGTTCCTCAATCCCGAGCGGGTCTCCATGCCCGATATCGACATGGATTTCTGCTATGAGCGAAGGCAGGAGGTCATCGATTATGTGACCCGCAAATACGGCAGCGACCGGGTATGCCAGATCATCACCTTCGGCACCATGGCAGCCCGGGGCGTCGTGAGGGACGTGGCGCGGGTGCTGGGATGGAGCTACGCCGACGGAGACCGGGTCAGCAAGGCCATCCCGATGGCACTGGACATGACGCTGGAAAAGGCGCTGAAGATATCGCCGGAACTGAAGGAGATGTATGAGGGCGAGGACCGGGTCCGGACCCTGATCGATACCGCCGTGAAGCTGGAGGGCATGCCCAGGCATGCGTCGACCCATGCCGCCGGCGTCCTGATCACCGGCGAGCCGGTGACCCATTTCGTGCCCCTGCAGCGCAACGACGAGGTGATCACCACCCAGTACCCGATGGGCATCATTTCTGACCTGGGCCTGCTCAAAATGGACTTTCTGGGGCTGAGGACCCTGACCGTGATCAGGGACGCGCTGGACATGATCCGCATGGGCGGGACAGAGCTGCGGGCGGAGGATATCCCCATGGACGACAGCGCGGTGTTCGACATGATCTGCGCCGGGGATACCGACGGGGTCTTCCAGCTGGAAGGCGGCGGGATGAGGACGTTCCTTACCAACATGCGTCCCAGGACCTTTGAGGATATCATCGCCGCCATTTCCCTGTACCGTCCCGGCCCGATGGAATCCATACCGCGCTATATCCGCGGCAAGGAACACCCGGACCAGGTGGTTTACGATACCGAGAAACTGCGCCCCATCCTGGATGTCACCTACGGGTGCATGGTCTACCAGGAGCAGGTGATGCAGATCGTACGGGACCTGGCGGGGTATTCCATGGGCCGCAGCGATCTGGTGCGCCGCGCCATGGCCAAGAAAAAGCATGACGTGATGGCGAAGGAGCGGGAGGTCTTCATCAACGGTTCTCCGGAGACCGGCGTGCCCGGCGCGCTGAAAAACGGGGTCAGCAGGGAAGCGGCAGAGAAGATCTTTGATGAAATGACAGCCTTCGCGTCCTATGCCTTCAACAAGCCCCACGCTGCGTGCTATGCGGTGGTGAGCCTGCAGACCGCTTACCTCAAAAAGCATTATCCGGCCGAATTCATGGCCGCGCTGATGAACAGCGTCCGGGGCAATTCCGCCAAGATCGCCGGGTATATCCAGTACTGCCGCAGGAACGATATCCTGATCCTGCCTCCGGACATCAATACCAGCGTGACAAAGTTCATGGTCGGCTTCGCCCCCGACGGACGCAAGGGCATCCGGTTCGGCATGGGCGGCGTCAGGAACGTGGGGGACAGCGTGGTGGAGGCCATCGTTAGGGACCGGGAGAAAAAGGGGCCCTTCGCGGGGATCTTTGATTTCTGCCGGCGCATGGGCGGCGAGGTGGTGAACAAGCGGGCGGTGGAAAGCCTGATCCGCGCCGGCTGCTTTGACGCGCTGGGTGCGAAAAGAAGCCAGTGCATGAGCGTTTACGAGCAGGCCCTGGACGCCGAGAGCAGCAGGAAAAGGAACAACGTGGAGGGACAGATCTCCCTGTTCGACTTTGGGGAAGGGGAAAGCGATCTGTTTGGAAGCAGCACCGACGTTTTTCCCGATATCCCGGAATTTCCCCGGCGGGAGATACTCAACCAGGAAAAGGAAATGACCGGGGTCTATATCTCCGGACATCCCCTTGACGACTGCGCGCCTCTTCTGGACCGCCTGGAAGTCAACACCCTCTTCCTGCAGGAATTGGAGGAACGGGAGGACAAAGGGGTCTCCGAGGACGGAAGGAAATGCATGATGGGCGGCATTCTGATCTCCAGCCGTTCAAAAGCCACCCGCAAGGGGGATCTGATGGGCTTTGTCATCCTGGAAGACCTGTATGGCCAGGTGGAGGGAATGGTGTTCCCCAGGGTCTACGCCCGGCTCGGGCGGGAGCTGACCGAGGACCGGGAGGTGCTTCTCAGCGGCAGACTCAGCGTGAGGGAGGACGAGAACCCAAAGCTGATCGTGGAAGAAGTACAGGATCTGCGGGAGGGGATCGGCCTGATCCCGGGCGGATCCGGACCGGTCCATGAGGTCGTCTCCTCCGGGAAGGATCCTGCCCTGTGCTCGGCGGCAGGAAAAGCGGAAAAACGGATATACCTGCATTTGCCCGAAAGCGCGCTTCCGCGGCTTGAAAAGGTGCTGGAAAACCTTGTGAAGGGGGATATCCCCGTCTACTGCCAGCTGAAGGGGACCAGACAGCTGATCCTGATGCCCAGGGAGTCCTGGCCGGGGGACATGGACGAGGCTTCGAAAAAGCTGATCCTTACCTTCGGTACAGGGAACGTCAAGATCAAATGATCCGCGGGGCGGATCGGGAGGGATGCCGATGAAAAGACCGAGGACCACCTACGTCCAGTCGCGTAAGGCGGCAATGTTCGCCGCTGCGGTGAATATCCTGGAGATCCTGGCGGCGATGGGGATGACCGTGACCGTGCTCATGGGGAAAAGCGGCTCCATCGCCCGGACCGCCGTGGTTTTTCTGTCGCTGATCGTGATCCTCGGGGCGGTGGTGGATATCCGCGAGGCGATCTCGGCCATACGGGTGCACGCCGACGTAAACAGCCTGGACGAAACGGTCCAGGCCATGACGCTGCAGAACCGGCAGCTGCGGGTGCAGAGGCACGATTTCCTTAATCACCTTCAGGTGGTATACAGCCTGATGGAGATGGGGGAATACGACGAGGCGATGAGGTACATCAGCCAGGTTTATGGCGATATCCGGTCCGTGGGGAAAAACCTGAAGACGGCCAGCGCGCCGGTGAACGCCCTTTTGATGGCAAAGACCCAGGAATGCCGGGAACGCGGTATCCAGATGGAGACGGAGGTCCGGGCCCGGTGGGATGATCTGCCCATTGCCGATTGGGAGATCTGCCGGTGCCTGGGCAACCTGATCGACAACGCGCGGGACGCCCTGAAGGATACGAAGCACCCCAGGATCTGGGTGACGCTGACTGAGGACGTGAAGGGATACGGGTTCCAGATCAGGAACAACGGTCCGCGGATCCCCGAGAACGTAATGGAAAACATTTTCGAGGCGGGGTTTTCCCTGAAGGGCGAAGGCCGGGGCATGGGCCTGTATATCACCCGGCAGACGCTCAGGGAGGCCGGAGGGGATATCCGTGTGGAGAGCAGCGACAGGAGCACGGCGTTTATCGCCCATTTTCCGAGAAAGGCCGGACAGCCGGAGGAGGCTTCGCCGGACGAGTAATAAAAAACTTGGGACCGCCGCGCAGTGAAGCACGGCGGTCCCTGAGCGTACTGCGCTTTTTCAGCGCAGAACGGTATCGATGATACCCCCGCCGAGGCACACGTCCCCGTCGTAGAGGACCGCGCTCTGGCCGGGAGTCAGCGCGCGCTGCTTCTCATCTGCGATGATCTCCATTGCGTCTCCCTGCCGGCGGACGGTGACCTTCTGGTCCCCCTGGCGGTAACGGAAACGGCAGGCGAGGGAAACGGGGATGCCCTCCGGCACCTCTTCCAGGACGAAGGTGGCCTGGGAGCAGACGCACCCGCGGGAGAAGAGCAGAGGGTGGTCCTCCCCCTGGGCCACGATCAGGCGGTTGTTTTCCAGATCCTTGTCCACCACGAAAAAGCTGCGTCCGTCGCCGCGCCCGCCGATGCCGAGGCCACGCCTCTGGCCGAGGGTGTAATACATCAGTCCTTCGTGGCGGCCGACGATCTCGCCCCGGTCGGTCACCATGTCGCCGGGCCGGGCAGGCAGGTAGTTTTTCAGGAACTGCCTGAAATTCCTCTCCCCGATAAAGCATACGCCGGTGGAGTCTTTTTTTTCGCTGACCCTGAGCCCGTGATCCCGGGCAATGGCCCGCACCTCCGCCTTGGTCATGGCGCCTACCGGGAAAACGGATCTTTTCAACTGGGCGCTTTTGAGCATATACAAGAAATAGCTTTGGTCTTTGGCGCTGTCGCTCCCCTTCAGAAGGCGGCCTTCCCCGTCGGTGCGTACGAAATGCCCTGTGGCCAGGCGCTCCCCGCCAATGCGCAGGGCGAATTCCAGGAACGCCTTGAATTTGATCTCACGGTTGCACAAAACGTCCGGGTTGGGGGTGCGGCCGCGGCTGTATTCCTCCAGGAACAGGCTGAAGACCCGGTCCCAGTATTCTTTTGCGAAATTGACGCTGTAATAGGGGATGCCGATAAGGTCGCAGACGCTTCTTACGTCGCGGAAATCGTCCTCCGCGGCGCAGACGCCCTCCCCGTCGTCATCCTCCCAGTTTTTCATGAACACGCCGACAACGTCGTGCCCCTGTTCCTTCAAAAGCAGCGCCGCCACGGAGGAATCGACGCCGCCGCTCATCCCGACGATGATCTTCAATGGTTTTCTTTCCTCCCTTCGTTTTTCCGGGCGGAAAGGCGGGAAAAAACGGCGGTCCGCACCCGGGAAGCGACTTCGTCTTCCGTCCCGGCGGCGTCCACGGCGGCGCAGCGGAGGGGATCTTCCTCCGCCAGGCGGCGGAAGGCCCGGTCGGCGACGTCAAAAAACGCGCCGCCGCTTTTTTCGATCCGGTCCGGGGCGTCCTGCTTTGTCCGCCGGCGCAGGGCTTCCGCCGGGTCCAGGGTCAGGATGACGGTGACGTCCGGCATCCCGTCCCGTACGGCAGGCCGGTTGATAGCGCGTATCCATTCCATCCCGAGCCCCCTGCCCGCGCCTTGATAGACGAGGGATGAATCCAGATAGCGGTCGGATATCACGGCCCATCCCTTCGAAAGGGCGGGGAGGATGACCTCGCGCAGGTGCTGGGCCCGGGCGGCGGCGAAAAGCAGCGCCTCGGCCTCATCGCACATGCCGTTGTCCTCTTTTGTGAGCAGCATGCCCCTGATCCCTTCGGAGATCGGGCACCCGCCGGGTTCCCGGGTCAGCAGGGTCCGGTAGCCCATTTTTTCCATCTCGGCCCTGAACAGGCGGATCTGGGTGGATTTGCCGCAGCCGTCGACCCCTTCGAAGGAGATAAAGGGCCCCCGGGGCGGTTTCCGGTCCCCGAGGAGGAGGCGGAACAGAGCGTCGGGGTCTTTCGCCGAAAAGGTGGGGGAGGAGGAGAGGATGGCGTCGTCATCCCCGTAGCCCCACAGGGCGGCGCAGGTGTCACAGCCGGCGCGCCGCCCCCCCAGGATGTCCCCCGGGATATCGCCCACCATCAGCACCCGTTCCCGGGCATTTTCGGGAAGGCCGGAAAGGGCGCGCCTGATCAGGACGGCCTTGTCTGCGTGCAGGTCGCTGAGAGAGGGGCAGGCGACGGATGAAAAAAAGTCCCACAGTCCGAAATGCTCAAGAATGGGACGCGTGGCGTTCAGCGGTTTTCCGGTAGCGACGGCAAGGAAGATCCCTTCCTCCTTCAGGCTTTTAAGGAGAGCCGGGATCCCGGGATAGACGGAGTTTTCCAGCATGCCCTGGGGAACGTAGCGCTCACGGTAGCTTTCCGTAGCCCGGGCGGCTTCCTCCTCGGTCATGCCGCACCAGGCAATAAAGGATTCCGCCAGCGGCGGACCGAGAAAACGGCGGAGTATGTCCTCTCCGGGACAGGGGAAACCGTTTTTGTCAAGGGCATATCGGATGGATGCGTATATGCCTTCCCTGGAATCGGTCAGGGTGCCGTCAAGATCGAATACGACGCATGTGTAGGCCGGGACCATGTTTCCTCCCGGGCCGCTCGGGCCCTATAAGTTAAAATTTTCGATTGTTGGTATGGCGCCGGACGGAGCAGAACCCCGGGCCGGCTCCGGTTTTTTTCACAGGAAGGCGTCCGTCCGCCGGAGCCTTGCGTCCGCGCACCTTACGCCCTCCCCGGCGCATTCCGCGTCGGAAAGGCCTTTCAGCATGCCCGAGATCAGGCCGGCGCAAAGGGCGTCCCCCGCCCCGGTCAGGGATGTGCCCTCCGGGAGCGGGATGGCTGGACATACGCCTCGCTCTTTTTCCGAAGCATAGAAGACCCCTGCGGCACCCATGGATATGAACACCCTTTTCGCGCCAAGGTCGAGGAGCGCCGACACACAGTCCCCGGCGCTTTCCCTGCCGGTCATTGCCCGCGCTTCGGTCAGGTTGGGCTTGACAGCGCTGACAAAGGGCAGGGCTTTCAGGCAGCGCCGGGCCTTGAAGGCGGAAACGGGATCGATAAAAATGGGGACTCTGTTTCCCCATGCACGGGCCGCGGCGGTTAGGGTATCCTCCGGCAGGTTGCAGTCCATGACCATCAGGTCCATATCCAGGCCTTCGAGCTGCGGGAGGACTGCCTCCGGCTGCAGCGATCCCATCCCGCGCATGTCATTGACGGCGGCGATCATATCCCCATCAGGCCCGTGAAGGCACAGATAAACACCGGGACCGGAGTTTCCCGGAACGCACAGGTCCGTATCGATCCCCTCCGACAGGCACATGGCCCTGACCGTCATGGAGGCGTGGTCGCTTCCCAGGGCGCTGATCAGAGAAACATGATGTCCGAGGCGGACTAGCTCCGCGGCGATGTTGTGGCTGACCCCTCCGGCGCGGAAACGGACGCGGCCGGGATTGGAATCGCCGAATGCGAAAGTCCCGTCGCTTTGGCCAAGGATATCCAGGTTGACGCCGCCCAGGGCGATGATGTTCATGGAATCTTTCCTTTCCCGGAAAGCCGTGCCTTTGGATACAAGACTTCTCGTAAAAATCCGGGGACATGAAAAAACGGGGGAAACCCTCGGCGCAGTGCGCCCGGAAAAGCCGTTCCCATGCCCTATGTTGAAAGTATAACACATATTTGGCTGCCTTCCAAGGAAATGCTTGAGTAAATCGGTGAAGCGTGATAAAATATGAGTTGGCAACTGTGGGCATCCTGCCCCCCGCTCCCGCGCTTTCCCACCGGAAAAAACGGGGGACAGTTCATTGACGGGCAAATAGATAATACGGACGGGTCCCGGGGACCTGACCGATGAGGTGGATATATGGATATAAAGAATAACCGCATGGTTTTGACTGCCGCCGCAGCGTTCGCCGTTTTTGCAGCATGTGCGTCTGCCGGCGCGGAGACCGTCGTTCCGGACTGCCGAAGCATGGGGGGTATTCTTTCCTCCGACCTGAAGACCACCGTAACGCTGACCTGCGAAGGGGAAAATGCCCTTGGCACTTCCGCCGTCCTCAGGATGTGGAGCGGAAGCGGGGACGAGGCCAGGGACGACGGCAAACCCTTCAGCTGCCCATGGTCTTTCGGATTTGACTGGGAGAGCGTACGGGTGACGCTGTATGATGAAAACGGCAGCTATTATTTTGAACCTTCTTATACTACCGAAGAGGGGAAAACGCTGGTGCTGATGTGCGCCGACAAGGAGGACAGCCAAATCCTGCTCAACTCCAATGCGGACACGGGCCTTGCCGAGCTTTCCTTTGGAATGGATATGTCGGGTTATGACCGCTGCGTTGTGGAAGCGGGCATGTCCATGGACTGCGGGAAACTGCCGCAGGGCGGGGCCGAGAGGCTGATCTCCGGATTCCTTCCGCTGAAAGAGGCAAAATGGTTTTCTGATGAGGGAGAAAACGCATTCGCCGTGGCGGAAACAGGCTATATGATCCTTCCCGTGGCCGTTGCCGCCGGGATGGATGCTCCGCAGTACTACCAGCCGTCGTCGGGCGATGTCAGCTTTACTGTTTCCGGTGTAGAAGGCGGGGATAAGGTCCTGGAATGCGATGAAACAGGATCCGCCCTGTTTTATCTTGACAGCGGCTGGCCTTTTGATGCCGAGGGGAAGACATTTGCCATATCGGAAACGGTATTGTCACCGTACCTTGAGCTCCGGGATACGGTTTACACCCTTTATGCGGGGGACGGAACGCTTGAGTGGAACGGAACGGGGTATCTTGGAACAAGGCGTATCACGATATCGGACGGCAACGGCGACCCCGTGATGGATACGGTGCAGGAAGTTTCTTTTTTCTGGGACAGCGACGGCACTCTTCACGCCGAGGTTTCTGACGGCGCGTATCCCACGGTCTCTTTTGCTACCGAATGCCTGGCGTCGGGCGAGGGCGTGATCTCCGGGCGGGTCTCCCTGCCGGCCAGGTTCATCCCCGCCAGGGCAGGAGAATTCACCCTGGTACTGAAGGAGGACGGGGTCGAGATCGGCCGCGCGGTGACGGCGGCCGGAGGCACCTTCGCCTTTGACGCGATCACTTATTCTTACGCGGATATTGGGGAAAAACATTATACCGTTGTTCAGGAGAAAGGCAACGCGCCCGGCGTGGAATACGATGAAAACGAATATGAAGTGACCGTAACGATTTCCGACGCGGGCGATGGGCGGCTGCAGGCGGACACCGGCGAAAAGATCGTTTTCACCAACGGGTATTACGCCAAAGGAGTTTTGGAACTGCCCGTCACTACCGCTTTTTCCGGCAGGTGGCTGAAGGAAGGGGAACTGACTTACGGGCTGTTCCAGGGACAGGATCTGGTCGCCAGTGCGGCCGCCGACGCAGGAGGAAACGCGGTGCTCCGGATGGAGTACGGCCTGGAGGATGTGCGTCAGGGCAAAGGCGCGGGCCAGCGCACCAATACCCTGACCTACAGGGTCCGCCTGCTCACCGAGGGCAAGGACCTTCCCGGCGTCAGGATCGACCGTGATTCCATCACCGTCCGTGTGACGCTGACGGACAAAAGCAATGGGAACATTGAATGCACGTTCGAACCGGATGCCTCCAATATCGTCTTTTCCCATTCGTATACCGCCGCGGGCACGGTGGAAATTGTCGGCAGGGTCATCTTCACCGAGGGCGAGATGAAGCCGGGCCAGTTCTCTTTCGTCATCCGCGACAAGGAGGACGGCCGCACGGTCGCGACAGCGGTCAATGAAGCGGACGGGACGATCGTATTCCCGCCGATCAGGTACAACCAGAACGAGGTGGGCAGATATGCCCTGGAGGTCTCCCAGTATACCGCGGAGACAGATTCGGTGATGCTGGATACCAGGACCTATACCCTGGACGTTACGGTGAAGGACGCCGGGAACGGGACCCTGACCACGTCATGCATCGTCACGGACTCTCCTGACGGGCGCGTGACCTTTGAAAACGGCTACCACGCCTACGGCGCCTTCGCGCCTGCCGCCTCCATGACCCTCGAAAACAGGGCCGTCGGTGAAAACGAATTTCTTTTCCAGCTCCTCTCGGGGCCGGATGTGATCGACGAAGCGTGGGCTGATACCTCCGGACAGGTGGTATTTAAAGAGATCAATTACAGTCTTGCGGACCTGGGCGATCATCTTTACACGGTCAGGGCCGTCCTGCCCGCCGCGCCGCGGGTCAGCTGCGCCGCGGTGGAATATCCGGTCCTTGTGAACGTGGCCGATACGGGCACGGGCTCCCTGACGATCAGACTCGAAGGAAAGCCTCCGGTGTTTGAGTTTGTCTATTCCGCTTTGGGAAGCTACAGCGCCCAGGCCGGCGTGACCATGACGGGCCGTGATCTGAAGTCCGGGGAACTGTCCTTCTCACTGCTGGAGGACAATGTGGCGGTGAGTACGGGTTCGGCCGACGCCAACGGAGATATCCGGTTCGATCCGGTGGTTTACACCGTGAAAGATGTCGGTGTTCACGAATACACCTGCGTACAGAATGAGACTGTGCCGCAGGGTGTGGTCCGCGACAGCAATTCCTTTGACATTACCGTGACCGTGACCGACAGGGGCGACGGTACGCTGGATGTGGATGCCGAATGCGCGGACGATATGCAGTTCTTCTGCGGCTATGCGGCTTCCGGCAGCTACACGCCCCAGGCCAGGGTGTTTTTGAATAACAGTGTTGTATCCGAGGGTCAGTTCACTTTCGAGATCCTGGAAAACGGCAGGACGATCCGTACCAGGCAGAACGGCAGTGACGGCGTGATCGAATTCAGCCAGATCGACTATTCCGAACAGGACGTGGGACGTCATGTGTACGCCGTGCGGCAGACCGGACTTGAGCTGGGCGGGATCCATCTGGACAGGACGGTGTATGAGCTGATCGTCGAAGTGACCGACAACGGTGACGGCACCCTGAACGCAGAGAGGCTGAGCGGGGATATCCGTTTCAACAACGAATACAGGACAGTGGGTACTGCATACCTGAACGGCAAGGTGATCCTCTCCGGACGGGCGATACGTGACGGCGAATTTGCCTTTGAAGTCCGCTGCGGCGATCGCCTGATCACCACAGGCGTCAATAATTCGGATGGGCTGATCGTTTTCCAGGACCTGGTCTTTACACAGGATGACCTGGTCCCGATGAACGGTGTCCTTATCAGTGACAACAGCCTGATGCTCTCGGTATCCATGAGACCCGTGCCCGAAAATGCCGGACTGACTGCGGACACCGGGAATATCACCTTCCGGGTGGGGCTGAAGGATTTGGGCAACGGGACCATGACCGTGACCAAATCCCCCGAGGCGGAAAGCATCGTCTTCCGCGTTTCCTATGAGGCTTCCGGCGAGGCGGCCGTTTCCGGCACGGTCCGGGCTGCGGATTACATCGCCGCGGAAGGTGACTTTAAGTTTGAGCTCCTTGATAACGGCGTCGTGATCGGGGCCGCTTCCAACGAAAAGGACGGGACCTTTGCTTTCCCGGCTGTCCGATACACCCAGAGGGATGCGGGGACCCACACTTATACGGTCGTTCAGAAAGCAGGCGACCTGCCGGGCATGATCTATGACGGCAGGACGTTCGAGGTCGCGGTGGAAGTCAGGGACGACGGCTTGGGAAACATGGAGGCGGAGATCGTATCCGAAGCGCCTGCTTTTGAAAACAGGCTTGCCAACATCGGGGAAATGACCGTCACCTCCGGGATATCGATGAAGGGGAGGCCCGTCAGGGAAGGAGAGTTTACCTTTGCTCTGACAGAGAATGGACAGCAGAAAGCCACCGGGACAAATGACGCCCGTGGGCAGGCCGCGTTCGGCATTTCCTATCAAAGCGGCGATGAAGGGATCCACAGATATGAGGTCGCCCTCACTTCCTTGCCTGACGGTACCGAACTGCTTTCAGGCAGGACAAACGCAACGGTGGAGGTCCGCGCCGACGGAATGGGCAGGATGAGCTGGTGGATCGAAAGCCAGGAATATGAGCCCTTCGAGGTAAAGTATACCGCGGAAGGCAACATCGGCATCGTCTGCGAAGCGCATCTTGCGGGAAGGACTTTGGAGGAAGGCCAGTTCACCTTTACCCTGACCGGCGCTGACGGGACTGTGGATGAAAAAACCTGCGGGGCCGACGGAAAGATCGTATTTGATCCGATCGCATTTGACGAATCAAAGGTGGGCACGTGGGAATATACTGTCACTCAGACCGGCGGTGATATGAACGGTTATACCCTTGACAGGAAAACTGCTGCGGTGTCCCTGATCGTGGAGGACTCCGCGGACGGCACGCTGAAGGTCACACAGTCCGCGGTCCCGGTATTTGAAAATATTTACCAGGCCGAAGGGGAAACAGAGATTTCCGTCCGCGCTGAGGTCACCGGACGGGAGATCGCCGCGGGCGAATTCGTTTACATCCTGGAGGAGGAAGGCCGGGAGATCGGCCGCGCCGGAACGGACGAAGCGGGCCGGGCTGTGCTCGCACATCTCAAATATACCCAGGCTGACGAGGGCGAACATACATATACAGTGCGCCCGGCAAACGCTCCCCACCCTTCCCTGACCATGATGGGAGAAGAAACGGTCCTGATAAAGATCACAGTCGCGGACAAGGGGGACGGAGCCCTTGATATTTCTGTTCCTGAGGAAGCGGTCTTTTCCTACAGATACCGCTCCGAAGGAGCTTTCAGGATCAGTGTCCGGGCTGTGATGAGCGGGAGGGACATCAGGGAAGGTGAGATCAGCTATGTTCTGATGGACGGCTATACGACCCTGGGCACGGCTTCCGTCGACGAAAAGGGTATCGCCGTATTTCCGGATATCCTGTTTGTTGAAGGCGGCGCCGGGGCAAAGGAATACACGGTGAAGCTGTATGGAACGCTTCCGGGCGGCGTTTCCGGAGACGGGAGCGTACAGATCGCCGCATTTGCCGTCGATGACCAGAAGGGCGCTATCTCCGTTTCAACGGACATTGAGATGCCTGTACCGATGAATTATGTGTATGCACCCACCGGCTCCGCACAGATCACCTGTTCGGTCACATCTGAAAGGGTGAGCTTTGGCGAAGGCGACTTCACCCTTGTCCTTGAGGATGAGAAAGGCAATCAGACCAGCGCGGTCAACGAAGAGGACGGGACCGTGATCTTCCCCGCCATCGATTATGCGCTTCAGGACGTTGGAGAGCATGTATACCGTATCCGTCAGGAGAAGGGCGGGCTAAGCGGTGTGGTGTATGACGAATCGGTGCGGACGGTAACGGTCCGCGTTACCGAAGAAAACGACGGCACCCTCAAATGCGAAGCGTCCGGATCCCCTGTCTTTGCCAACGGATACGCATCTTCGGGCGAGTGGGTGCCGGAAGCGGTGATTTCATGCACGGGTTTTTCGCCCGCCGGGGATGTGGTGAAGCTGACCCTGACCCAGGATGGGAATATGGTCTCAGAGGGGACCAATGATTCTGACGGAAGGGTCGTATTCTCTCCGGTCAAATTTACAGGAAATGACGTAGGGCCCCATGATTACCTGATCTACGCTTCCTCGGACGCTTACAGCGGCATGGTATCCCCAGAGGATGGCGTACCGGTGCGCGTTACTGTCAGGGATAACAATGACGGAACGCTTTCCTTCCAGACGGAAGACGGCCTCACCGTCCCCCTCAGCTATCTATCGGCGGGTTATGCCCGGGTGGACCTGAACGTTTCTCTGGAAGGAAGGGAACTGAAGAACGACGAGTTTGCCTTTGCCCTGGTGGAGCACGACAGCGTGATCGCGACTGCCCGTTCCGACAAAAACGGAAGAGCGGGATTCGACATCTTCTATAATACGGATGACACAGGCGTCCATACTTACCAGGTGATGCAGCTTGACACCAGCCATAAGGGGGTCACGATCCAGAACCGGAGGTATACCGTTCGGGTGAACGTGATCGACAGGGGCACGGGAGAGCTTGAGACCGTGGTCGAGTACCCCGAAAACGGGGTCACTTACGTGAACACCTATACCTCGTCGGGAGAACTGAAGGTAAGCGCCCAGGTCATCCTGGCCGGGAGGGAGCTGAGAGAAAAACAATTCATGCTTGCGCTGTACCGTGACGGGGAGAAGATGATGACGGCGCAATGCGACGGTACGGGCCGGGTCGCATTCAACGCGCTGCCCCTGACACAGAATGATGTGGGAATCCTTTCGCTGGAACTGTCCCAGATCCCCGGGAACGAAGCCGGGATCACATACGACGAAACGGTGTATCCTCTGCTGGTGACGGTGAAGGACGACGGGCAGGGGGGGATCACATGCGAATATGCCGATACTCCCGCTTTCCGTAACAGATATCAGGCGTCCGGTCAGGCGGTGATCACTTCCGAGGTGAACCTGATCGGGAGGGCCCTGAGCAGGGACAGCTTTACCCTGACGATGACAGAGAACGGAAAAACCATCCAGCAGAAGAGCAACGACGACGAAGGGGTGGTCCGGTTCGATCCCATTGAATATGGAATCGACGATGTCGGGACGCATATCTATGAGATCTCCGAGACCGCGACATCAGAAGCCGGGGTGCCGCTGAGCACCGAAAAACAGATCGTTACGGTGAAGGTTTCCGACGAAGGCGGCGGTGTGCTGAAGATCGTGACCACCGGCAGCGGATACGCCTTCCGCAACAGTTTTTCTGCGACGACAGTGCTGACCATCCGCGCCAAAATGGTGGTGACCGGGACCGGCAGCGGGGAAAGCCCTCGTTTGACCCTGAAGGATACGGACGGCAACGTTGTGGAGGAGATCACCGCTATCGAGGGTGTGAATGTCTTTTCACCGATCGCCTTTTCACAGGCGGATGCCGGCAAACGGTTTGTTTATACGGTCTCTTGTTCGGACGTGGAGAGCGAATATACGGTCGAAGCCTATATTTCCGACGGTCTGGATGGGACCTTGAGCGTTTCTGAGACAGTCAGAGGTTCCGAAGGCGTTACGGATATGATCCGCTTCGTGGTCGAGTACGCGCTTGAATTGAAGATAACGGTCACAGGCAACAGGGAAGCGATCCCCTGCAAGGTCGTTCTGACAGCGGACGGAGTGGAACTGAAGGGAGAATACCCCGTGACCGGCGCCCCGGAGGAGACGATCTCATCCGGCGGCACACTGACGATCAAGCCGGATACGACGGCTGTGATCACTGACCTTCCCCAGGGTACCCGATATACCGTAACAAGCGAAACAGGCATGAGATATACTGTCAGGACGGAAAACTCCGAAGGTACGATGACCGAAAACCGGGAGTGCATCCTCAACTGCTCATTCAGGACGACGGATTTCCGCTTCCGCGCCGAATTTACGGATGAAAACGGCGTTCAGTCCAATGTGCCGGGAGAGATGGCGGAATGGACGCTGTACGCCAACGGTGTCGAAACCGGGAACCGGTTTGAGGCCGACGGGAACGAATTTGCCATCCTGGGACTGCCTTATGCGGACACGGATGGCAAGGCTGTCAAATATACCGCAAGGGCCGTCGTGGCTGACGGCAATACCACGGTGACCTATGTGAATTCCGGGGAAAATGCCGACGACAACGACGAGGTGTTCTCGGGCGGAACGGTACAGTTTCACCGGGGCGTGATGTTCTCCGTCAGGGTCCGGTTTACGGAAGGCGGCGACGAACCCGTTTATACTTACCGCACGGTGAGCGCGGTGCTTTACAACGAAGAAGGCAGGGTTGGGGATGTCAGCCTGATCCCGGATGATACCGGATGGTGCCGACTGAGCGGACTGGACGCCGAACATGAATACTATGTCATGCTTTCGGGAGTGAATGGATACAACTCCTCCAACCGGAATGCCGGCAAGTACGGAAATGTGACCAAATGCCTGTACGACGGCGGCACTGCCACCTTCACGGCCGGCAGGAAAGGTGTTTCCACCAAACGCATGATCCTTTACGCCGGGGCCGGCGCCGCGCTGCTGGGTCTGGCGGGCGGAGGAGTCTATTACGGGATGCGCAGGCGCCGCAGGAAATGACCTGTCGGACGATGCGCGCCGCTCCGTGAAAAAAGGCAACAAAGGGGCTGTGGGAAAACGTCATCGGACAGATGACCGGGTTCACGGCCCCTTTTGTGTTTTACCGTTTGTCGGAATAAGAACCGTGATCCCGGCGCCGCGCGGATGAATCCGGATCAGTCCGGGACCGTTCGGGGAAAAGGTTATTCCTTTGACGGCGGTCGATCATCAACCGGGAGCGCTGTTTCCAAACGCACCTTGGTCCGTGGATCCGTTGCAGATCGGAGGCTTTCATGAATATTCTGGCCCGATATATCCATGGCTCGTCAGACAGTGTTGACTGTGATGTACTGTACATCACGGACCATCTGCCGTCGCTGCGGGAGTGCGCCGTTTTCTGCAGCGCGGACCGCAGTGAAAACCGCAATCTGGCCGTGGTATCGGACGGGGTTGTTTCTGCGTGCTACAAAGGGTTTCCGGATGAAGTGAACAACGCGGTGGCTGCGACATATCCGCTGCATGCCCAGCGGGACGCACTGATGATCCTGCGCGCGGTCCCCCGGGACAGGGAACTGAAATACCTGTCCGTTCTGCGCAAGTTCATCATGGAATTGCGGCATACTGCTTTATATGACGCGGCCCAAAAAGCGCTGAAAGGAACATACCTGGACAGGATGCAGCTGGCGCGGTCCGCCGACCTGCGCGCCCTCAGGTGGGAGATATCCCTGGAAGACAGGCTGGAAAGGATCAAAAGCATGGCGTTTCAGTTCGGCCAGGCTCTGGCTTTGCGTGACGGCATCGAGGTTTACACCAAGCAGGCGATCGGGGAACACCTGCCCGAACTGGAAAAGTACCTGAAGCGGCGAGAGGCTCCCCTGGACGACCTGGAACAGGCAAAACGGGCGTTCCTGGATATCATGACAGCGCTTGATATCCGTGACTGCGGAAAGAATACCGTGCTGCTGATCACAGAAGGCGGCGGTCATCGCTGTATTTCGTTGGCGGGAAAGGAGCACGATGCGCAGGGACCGGAAGGATCCGCGTGAGAGAACCAAAAACAAATCCGGTCGAAAGCATCGCATACTTCTTTTTCGGTTTTAAAAGCGATCGAATAATCTGAGGGGGCTTTTTTAAACCGTGCCCCTCGCAGCAGGGAAAGGCAATATGGAACTGGTCATGCTGACAGGTGTTCCGGCCAGCGGCAAAAGCCGCGAAGCGGAAAAATACCGGCGTCTGGGATACAGGATCCATTCTTCCGACGCTATCCGCCGGGAACTGTACGGAAGCGAAGGGATCCAGGGAAACGCGCCGGAGATATTCAAAATCCTGATCGGGAGGACCCGGCACGACCTTCAAGAAGGATCCCCCTGCGTGATCGACGCCTCCAATCTCCGCCGAAGGCGCAGAATGGCCTCACTGAGCGATTTGCGGCTTCAGAACGTCAAAAAGACCTGCGTGATTGTTTTGAGCAGGCCGGAGACTCTTCTGGAAAGGAACAGGCTAAGGTCCCGAGTCGTTCCGGACAGGTCCATCCACGAAATGCTGTGCGGCTTTGAAACGCCGTATTATTACGAAGGCTGGGACGAGATCCGCTATGTGTATAACGACGGGCCTTACAGATTTCCGCGGGAGGCAGCGGCGTCTTTTGATCAGGAGAATCCTTACCACGCGCTGACCCTGGGGGCCCATCTGGACGCCGCCAGGGATTATGCCCGGATGAATGGCTTCAGTCCATCTGTGCAGGAAGCGGCATGGTATCATGATATCGGGAAGATGTATACCAGGGGTTTCCTGACAAGAAGCGGCGAGGCGACGGTTTACGCGCATTATTACGGACACGAAAACTACGGCGCGTACCTGTACCTGTGCGAAAAGCTGAGCACTGCCGTGCCGGAAAACAGATGGCGGGAGACGCTGTATATTGCAGGTCTCATCAACTGGCATATGTGTTTTGTCAATAAGTGGCCGCAGAATCCGGGTTCGCAGGAAAACGACCGCAAACTGATGGGAGAAGGAATGTTCCGGGAACTGGAACAGCTGAGCCGGGCCGATGCTTTTGCCCATGAAAGGAGTCCGCTTTGAATGAAAGATCCTTCCTGTGCCGTTACATGGCGGAGCACCCGGACTGGGAGACGGGTCTTGAGAGAGGCTATGGCCTGAAGATCCGCAGGGACGGCGTTTACGCGCTGTTCCTTTACAGTTATGATTCGGATTTCACCGATCCCCTGGTCCAGGAGGCGCGGGGCATCATCATAGATACGGAACGCCTGGAGGTGGTATGCTGGCCTTTCCGTAAATTCGGAAATTATACCGAGAGCTATGCGGACCTCATCGACTGGGGCACGGCGGAAGTACAGGAAAAAGTGGACGGCTCTATCATGAAACTCTGGTATTCGGAGCGTCGGGGACGGTGGATATTTTCAACAAACGGCGTGATCGACGCCGCTAAGGCGATGATCGAAAGCTCTCCGCTGGGGCATACCTTCCTGGAGGCGGTCCAAAACACAGAAAACTATTCCGATCTTCGTTTTGAAACACTGGACAGGCATAAGACATACCTCTTCGAACTGGTCGGTCCGGAGGTCCGGGTCATCGTGCACTATGAGCGGCCTTTCCTTTATCATATCGGGACGAAGGACAACCGCACAGGCCAGGAATCCGACGAGGATATCGGTGTCGCGCGTCCTGCGCGCTTTCCACTGACCAGCCTGGCGGATTGTGTCGCGGCGGCCGCCCGTCTCAATGACCGGGAAACGGAGGTGCGGCATGAGGGTTTTGTGGTCGTGGACGCCGCCTGGCACCGGGTCAAGATCAAAAATCCCGATTATCTGGTCAGACATAAAGTGTTTACCCTGACCCTCACAAGGGAAAACTGCCTGGACCTGATACTGAACGGCGGGCAGAACATCGTGAAGCTGTGCGGGATCCGCCCGAGGGACGCGAAAGTGCTGAAATACTATGACTGGCAGCTGGAGGAACTGTTTTCACGTGCAGATCAGATCGCCGAGCTGTCCAGGGCCATGTACGAAGAATACAGTCACGACCGCGCCGCGGTGGCAAAAAGCCTCGGGGATCATCCACTGGCCTTTATCGGTTTTGAGGCGCTGGACATACCGGGGCAGCCGGGCCGGCAGATCCTGCGGAGAAAGCCGCTGATCAAGATCTGCCGCATGATCAGGGCGTACCCGCGGGAGGAACTCTTCTGACCCCCAATATGCCCGGAACGGTCACCACATGGGTCTTGCGTCCCTGGGGCCGCCTTTGGGCCAGTCATCCGGGCAGGTGGTGTCGACGCCGTTCCATGTTTCGGGAAACATGGCGTACAGGCTGGCTTTTTCCCTTGCCGCGTACAGGTGGGTCAGGTCACCCATGCAGACGCAGCGCCAGTCGCAAAGCTCGTCTTCCCGTTCCTGGGTCACCACGGTGGTCACTGACGAGGGCAGCATGCAGGTGCCCTGCCAGAGGGCAACGACGGGGATATGGGTCAGGTGACTGAGGAGGGCGGAGCCGATGCCAAAATGGCAGAAAAAGGCCAGGGTGTTCATATTCCGGCGTACGACGCGGTAGCATCCCCCTTCCCGGACGTATCCGTTCTCGCTGAGCAGGGCGTCCAGGCCTTCGCAGGTCTCTTTCCAAACCTGGGGGACGTCAGAGCCTGCGAACATGGGATGCTCCGTCCAGCGGTCCTCATCCATCAGAAGCTTTTCCCCCTGCCAGGCTGCGGGCTTTAGGTCCCACGGGATGCGCATGCGCTGTTTGTCCGGGTCGAAAAAGTGCCCGCGGAATTCCTCCAGCCAGGGAAGGGTTTCCCCGCTGCGGCCCAGGAGAGAGAGCGTGGGGGCGGCAGTCTCCTTGGCGCGTCCTTTAGGAGACAGATAAATGCGGTCCATGGGCGTGTCCTTCAGCCTTTGGGCAAGAAGGCCGGCTTCCCTTTTTCCCTTTTCGGTCAGACCGTCCACGGTGTAGTCAGGCTCTGCGTGGCGGATGATCAGGATCCTCATGCGGCAGTTCTCCTGTAAAGACGGAAGCCAGATAAAAAAGCGGCTTCCCAAGATGCCCGGCCGATAATGCAGCCGGGAAAAACATGTCTGAAGACCGGGCTCCGCCGGCGAGGTGGAAAACCCGGATGGATTCATTATAAAGCAGTTTATTTTTCTTGACAACACCATGCGGAGGCCGTATGCTGTTTTCCTCGATGACAAATCCGGACCGGGAACAGGAGACAATGATATGAAAACGCTGATCGAACTGTATGACGAAAGACCGATGGAAAATGTCCTGGCTGCGGAGATGTTCCGCCCTGAGAGCACGGTTTTTATCTGTCCCTCCGAGGTGGCTGATTCCCCCGCGATGAAGACCTCGCTGGAAAGGTATTTTCAAAGCAGAGGCGTCGATACCCGGTGCGTTTTTGTTCCGGTGAACATGCTGAACACCGGCGAGGTTGTCGAGGCTCTGCGAGGGGTATTGGAAAAATGCGAAGACTGCGCCATTGACATTGCCGGAGGGACGGATTCCGCCCTGTTTGCAGCCGGAATGGTAGCCGGAGGTGAAGACGTGCCCGTCTTTACATACAGTCATAAACGGAATACTTTTTTCGACATCAAAAACGCGCCCTTCGCAGACAGCCTTCCCTGCGGGGTATCCCTTACCTGTGCGGACTGCTTCCTGATGGCCGGCGGCAGCCTGAAGCAGGGCCGGGAAGACAATTCCCTTTTGAAGGATTCTCTTCCGGAGATGGAGCTCCTGTGGAAAGTCTACTGCCGATTTAAAAAGGAATGGCACAGTGCGGTCACGTATATGCAGCGGATCTCCCAGAACTTTGAAAAGGAGCTGACAGCCCGGGGACCTGCTTCGGTCAAGGGAGACCGGGGGCAGGTCAGCGCCAACATGGAAATGCTGCGTATGCTGGAGGACGGCGGATTGATCCGGGGCCTTGAGGTCACGGACGGAGAGGTCGCCTTTGCATTCAAGTCTCCCCTGGTCCGGTTCTGGCTGAGGGATGTGGGCAGCGCGCTGGAGGTGCATGTGTACCGCGCCTGCATCGAGTCCGGGCTTTTCAACGATGTGATCCTGTCGGCGGCGGTCAATTGGCATTATGGTGGACGGGGTGAGGGAAGTGTCACCAACGAGATCGATGTCATGGCCGTCCGGGGGGTCAAGCCCATTTTCATCTCCTGCAAAGCCACCGAGATCCGGACCGAGGCTCTGAACGAACTGGCCATTCTTAGGGATCGCTTCGGCGGGGCCGGTTCATACGCGGCCATTGTGACGTCGGCGAACACCGTCAGCCGGAACAGCGCCGCCATGAGGGCCAGAGCCCAGGAACTGAACATCAATGTGATCGGCGCCGGTGAAGCGAAGGACGGGGAAAAACTGGTCCGCCGCTTTGCGGGTATCTACGGCATGTAAGACTGTTTTATTATTGTTTTTTGCCTTTGGCGTTTTCCCGGGGGTTGACAGAGGGCTTGAAGGCGGGGTAGAATACCATTAAATCGATGACGGGGAGCAAGTAAGCTGTACCGCTTCTTCCAAGAGAGCCGCCGGCGATGGGAACGCGGCAGGAGGCAGCAGCCCAATGGACCCCTGAGAGCGACCTGAACGTGCCTGGCACCGGTAGGGGAGACGGAGCCGGATCCTCCGTGATCAAAGATCGGCATATCAAAAGGTATGCGTCGAGAGGACGCTTTAACGCGTCAAGCCGGGTGGCACCGCAGGATCTTCGGACCCTGTCCCAGCATGAACAACATGCGTGGGGCAGGGTTTTTTGCATACTCGTCCCATGCGAAACTGCCGGCCTGAAAAGGCGGAACAAAAGAAAGGAAGTACGACCATGAAGAAGATCATCTCTGTCATTCTGGCTCTGACCTTTGCCCTGTGCCTCGGCGCGTCCGCTGAGAACAAGACCTTCAAGGTGGGCATCTGCAACTATGTCGACGACGCGTCCCTGAACCAGATCGTCGATAATATCCGTACCCGCCTGGAGGAGATCGGCGCGGAAAACGGCGTGAAATTCGAGATCCTGTACGAAAACTGCAATGCGGATGCCAGCGTCATGCAGCAGATCATCGCCAACTTTATCGCCGACAAGGTGGATCTGATGATCGGCGTGGCGACGCCGGTGGCCATGACCATGCAGGCAATGACCGAGGACAACCAGATCCCGGTGGTGTTCGCGGCTGTGACCGATCCGGTGGGAGCCGCACTGGTGGATTCCCTGAAAGCTCCCGGGGCCAACATCACAGGCACCTCCGATTATCTTGATACTGTGGCTGTATTCAACCTGATGTTCGCCGCGCTCCCGGACGCCGACCTGATCGGCCTCCTGTACGACGTGGGACAGGACGCTTCCGCCACGCCCATTGCGGCTGCCAAAAAGGTTCTTAACGAAAAGGGTGTTGCCTATCGCGAATACACCGGCACCAACGCCACCGAACTGATGATGTGCGCCCAGGCCATGGCCGCCGACGGTGTGGACGCCGCCTTTACACCTCAGGATAACACCGTGATGGCCGCGGAACTGAGCATCTATGAGATCCTGATCGAAAACGGCATCCTCCACTTTACCGGCGCGGATTCTTTCGCCCTCAACGGTGCGTTCCTCGGCTACGGGGTGGATTACGCCAACCTGGGCCGCGAGACCGCGGAGATCGCCGCGGAGATCCTGGTGGAGGGCAAATCACCCGCGGAGATCGCCGTCCGCACCTTTGACAACGGCACCGCGACCGTGAACACCGAAACCTGCGAGCTGCTTGGCCTGGATTACGACGTGGTCACCGAGGCTATGACCCCCTTCTGCACCCGGATCCAGACCATTACGACGGCCGAAAGCTTTGGGAACGCTGAGTAAGCTTTTTCTCCGGTGCGCGCCGGGAACAAAGATCGACATATTTGCCCGGGACCGCCGAAAAAGGGCGGCCCCGGGCATTGTACGGAGTTGAGTTATGTCTTTTGTGGATTTTCTTGGCCTGGGCCAGACGGCTCTGGAGCTGGCGCTCTTCAATTCGCTGACGGTCCTCGCGCTGTACCTGAGCTATTCCATGCTGAACGTCTGCGATCTGTCCACCGATGGATGCTATACCCTTGGCGCGGCAGTGGGGGCCATGGTGGCCCTGGCAGGCTATCCTGTGCTCTCCATTCCGGCGGCTATGCTCGCGGGCATGGTTTCCGGGCTGGTTACCGCGGTCCTTCAGACGCGCATGGGGGTCAATTCCCTGCTCGCCGGCATCGTGGTGAATACCGGGCTGTATTCCGTCAATATCGCGGTGATGGAAGGAAGCAGCCTGAAGAACCTGAATAAGACGACGACGGTATTCACCATGCTGAAGGACTGGCTGAAATCCGCCGGGCTCGGGACCTGGCAGAACCTGATCGTCGGCACCGCCGCGGTTGTGATCGTCATCCTGTTCCTGTCTTTTTTCCTCAGGACCCGCATGGGTCTGGCGATCCGGGCGACCGGCAACAATCCTGACATGGTCCGCTCTTCTTCCATTGATCCCAGGTTCACCACGACGGTGGGCCTTGTGATCGCCAACTCCTTTACCGCTCTTTCCGGGTGCCTGATGGCCCAAAGCCAGAAGAGCGTAACCGTGGATATCGGCTCCGGTATGGTGACGGTGGCCCTGGCAAGCCTCCTGATCGGCGGCGTCATCATCCGGCGCGGTATTACCTTAAGGGCGGTCGGAGCTGTGCTGGGCACCTTTATCTTCCGCCTTGTCTATACCGTTGCGCTTCGCTTCCATCTGCCCGCGTATATGCTGAAGCTGGTATCGTCAGTGATCGTGCTGGCGGCGCTGTCTATCCCCTACCTGTATGGGAAGGGCAGCCAAAGACGCATCGCGGGGCTTTCCGTCATGAAGGGAGGCGAGTGAAGATGCTGGAGATCCGGGATATCTGGAAGGTCTTCAACCCCGGCACGATGGATGAAAAGATCGCCCTGAACGGGCTGAGCCTCAAGGTAGAGGACGGGGAGTTCATATCCATCATCGGGGCCAACGGCGCGGGAAAGTCCACACTTTTCAATGCGATCTGCGGGACTTTTCTGGTCGACAGGGGGAGCATCGTTCTGGACGGGACGGATGTGACACGGGTCCCCGAGCATATCAGAGCGAAGGTGATCGGCAGGCTTTTTCAGGACCCGATGAAGGGGAGCGCTCCCGGGATGAGCATCGAGGAAAACCTGATCCTGGCTGCCGGACGCGGCGGGTGGCTGAGCATATCCTCACCGGACGAACGCGCCGGATTCAGGGACAGGCTGGCCCTGTTGGGCATGGGTCTGGAGGACCGGATGAAAGCCCCCGTGGGCCTGCTTTCCGGCGGGCAGCGCCAGGCGCTGACGCTGATGATGGCGACAATGGCGCATCCGAAGCTGCTGCTGCTGGACGAGCACACCGCGGCGCTGGATCCGGGGACGGCGGAAAAAGTACTGAAGCTGACCACGGAGATCGTGGCAGAGGAGCATCTGACGTGCCTGATGATCACGCACAATATGCAGTCAGCCCTGGACCTGGGGGACAGGACCATCATGATGGACGGCGGGAACATCGTTTTTGACACCCGGGGAGAGGAGCGCAAAATGCTGACCGTGGAGGGGCTTCTCGATCGTTTCCGCGCTTCCAGCGGCAAAAAGCTGGACAATGACCGGATGCTCCTCTCAACGGTAAAGGACACTCCGCGTAACTTTAAACATTGAAAGAAGGGCTTGGAAATGTCCCCTGAAACGGATAAGAGCGACAAAACAAGGAAAAACCTGTGGCAGGTGATCAAATTCACCTTATTTTCCGCTTCGGCGGGGATCATCCAGATCGTATCATATACGCTGTTTTACGAGGTGCTGCACTGGGCACCGTGGCTGGCATATCTTGTAAGCCTCATCCTGAGTGTTCTGTGGAATTTTACCTTCAACCGCAAATACACCTTCCGCAGCGACGCGGACCTGAAAAAGAGCATGCTTCTGGTGGCCCTCTTTTATGTTGTCTTCACTCCGCTGAGCACCTGGTGGACCGCTGCGCTGACCGGGGAAAACCCCTTTACCGGGGCGGCAGCGTCGGAAGGAACGGCTGTGAACAATTATGTGGTACAGATAGGCACCATGCTGATCAATTTTGTGACTGAGTTCCTGTATCAGCGTTTCGTTGTGTACAGGGATTCCATCGACACCAACGCGGAAGCGAAAAAAGCGCAGAGGAACAGGTAAAAAAAGACTGCCGCGGCGGAAAACGCGGCAGTTTTGTCATTGGACCCGCTTCAGGCTTTGTCCTGGGCGGGCCTGTCTTTTAACAGCTGGTTGAGTTCGTTCATAAAGGAGGGAATGTCGGTAAACTGACGGTAAACCGAAGCAAAACGGATATAGGCTACCTCGTCCAGTTTGCGAAGCTCCTCCATGACCATTTCGCCGATCTGCCGGGTGGTGATCTCCTCCTGGAGGGAGTTGGCAGCGAACTGCTCCACGGAAGAAACGACCTTTTCGATCTGTGAGGCTGTCACGGGGCGTTTGTGGCAGGCGGCGATGATGCCGCTGCGGACCTTCTGGGGGTCGAACAATTCACGGCTGGAATCCTTTTTGATGACCAGGATCTGCTTGGTCTCCACCTTTTCATAGGTGGTGAAACGGCGGCCGCAGTTGGTACATACGCGCCTGCGCCTGATGGAATTGCCGTCGTCGGCCGGCCGTGAGTCCACGACCCGGCTGTCGGGGGAACCGCAGTACTGACAGCGCATTTTTTTTCCTCCTCGTATGAGCGTCGGGTATTGAAGTATTATCAGCCGCGCGGTGGCTGCGCGGGTTTGAACGGGGCAGGCCTGCGGGGGCGTTACGGGGTGAAGGATTCGATACCGCGGAAAAGATCCGGTTCCCGCACATCTCTTGCAACGGTGAACATTTTGCGTGTCATGATAGCGCCGGTCCGGTAGTACAGGCAGATGAAGGGAACATCGGTATAAAACTGCTCCTGAATGTTATAGAGGCATTCCTTGTATGCGTCAAATTTCTGCCTGTCGTCGGAGCTGGTCCCCGACCCCCTGAGGGCGGAGAAAAGGTTGTTCATCTGGGTAGAGGTATAACGGCTGTAGTTCCCGGTGTTGGAGGACATCAGCATAAAACCGGGGTCGGGGACCGGGTCCATCTGGAAAGCGGCCAGGCACAGGTCGAAACTTCCCGCTGAAAGTTTTTCCTTTGCCTGGGAAAACGTCATGCTGGTCACCGTGACGCCGAAACCCACGGCTTCCAGCTGGTTCGCGATCAGGTAGGCGGCGCTGACCCGGACGCTGTTGTCCTGCTCCTCGTAGACGTACAGTCGGATATGCAGATTTCGCGTTTTACCGTCTATGACCTTATGGAGCATGTTGTCGTCACTGCTGGGGACCCAACCCGCGTCAGTCAGGATCTGCTTTGCCCTGTCGGGGTCGTAGGGATAGGAAGAGAGGTGCGGGTTGTACATCCAGGTCCCCTGGGGAAGGGGAGTGTCGGTCCTGGCGGCCATGCCCTGGTAGGACGAGGACAGGAGGACGTCGGGATTGATGGCATAGCGTATCGCCATACGCACCTCCGGATCGTTGACGGGGAAGGAGGAGCGGTTGATCAGGAGGGTCTCGAGCTGCTGGGTGCGGTAAGTGATAGAAAGGGATTTCGCGGTCCGGCTGTATTGGGCCGCGTTGCTGGACCGGGTCACCGCCGCATCGATGCGGTTGTATTCATAGGCATTGATCAGGTCCTTGTTGCTGGAAAACAGGACCACGTTGATCTGTGTGATGGCGGGAGTGGATTTCCACCAGTTGGTATAGGCCGACAGGTAGATATAATCTCCCGGGGAGAAGGCCTGAATATAATACGGTCCGCTCCCGATGGGATTGTCCGCCTGCACCTGGTCCTGCTTGAGGATCGGGAAAGTCATTGCGTACAAAAAGCCGTAGTACCTGCGGGAGGTGGAGATGGTGATGGTGCGTTCGTCCTTGATGGTGACGGATTTGATCATGTACTTCAGCGTGGCGTACTGGCCTTTTCCCTCGTCGGCCAGGCGCAGGATCTCCTGGATCGTGGCATAGACGTCATAAGCGGTCAGAGGCGTTCCGTCGTGGAAGGTGACGCCGGACCGGATGGTAAAGGTCCAGGAAGAGCCGTCCGCGGAATCCCAATGGTCGGCGACCGACGGCTGGGGCATATAATCGTCGTCGATGGAGACCAGGCTCTCGTATATGAGACAGCCGATGGATTTGAATTCTCTCTCCTCGATGAAGAAGGGATTCAGCTTGCTGGTCCTGACCGAGATGATCCCCACGGTGAACATGTTGTCAAGGACAGAGGCAAAAGCCGTACACGGGCCTGCCAGGAAGGTCATCACCGCGGTCAGGAACGCCGCTGCCCGGCAAAGGGACTTACGTGCGCCTTCCCGAGGGGTAGTAATACTGCAGGTAGATCGCATAACTTTCCATCACCCTCCTTGCGTAGGTTTGCGTATCATCCATCGGGATCTCGTCCAGGGTCAGCGTCCTGCCGTCGGACGAATATTTCTTGATCCAGCTTTCCACGTTGCCCGGTCCGGCGTGATAGCCGCAGGCGACCAGGATGGGGTCGCCGCCGAATTTTTCGCTCAGATATCTCAGGTATCTCACCCCCAGGCGGATATTCATATCCGGGACAAAAAGGCTTTCCGCGGTATAATCCCGGATCCCGAGGTTTCCCGCCCACCAGGTGCCGGTGTCGGGCATCAGCTGCATCAGCCCCCGGGCTCCGGCCGAAGATACGGCTCCGGGATCGTAATGGCTTTCACGGTAGATAACGGCGCAAACGAAGGCGGGCTCGATCCCGTTCCTTTCCGCCCAGTGCTCGATCAGGTCGGTATAAAGCGGCTGATGCCTGAGGACCGTGTTCCGTCGTTCGGCTTCGATCCTTGCGCGCTCGTCCCGCAGCTCGGAGATTTTTAAAGAATTGTTGCAGAGGCTGTAGGCCCCGAAGATACAGATGACGACAAGCACGAAAAGGGCGGCTGTCTGGAGGGGCGGAAGCTTTTTCCCCCGCCGGGGCTTTGCTGCGTCAGCGCCTGTTTTGAGGAAAGGCATGCCGCGCGATAAGCGCGGGGAGGCGTCCTTTGACCTGTGTGGAGAATGGGAAGCTTCGGGATCGGGGCCCGGGCCGCTGAAGGATCTCCGGACTGACGCGTGCCGGTCGCTGCGCCGGTGCCGGACGGGCGTTTCGTTATTGTAAGGATCGTTCTGCAAGGCAGGTCTCCTTTCGGTCAAGGTACAGGCCGGTAACTTTTTCCGCGCTTTCCTCCGGTGTGCCGTCGGTACGGATCACCACGTCGGAAAGCCCGGCTTTTTTGAATGCGCTCCACTGGCTGCCGATGCGTCTCAGGGCTTCAGCGCGCGTCAGGCGGTCCCTTGCCATCAGGCGGCGCAGCTGCTCTCTTTGGGGGACGTACACGCACCAGACCTCATCGCAGATTTTTTCGTAGCCGCATTCAAACAAAAGGGGAGCGCTGAGGAAGACGATGCCTTCGGCCCGGTCCAGGAGGGATGCGATCCTTTCCCTGATCATCGGGTGAAGGATATCCTCCAGGAGCTTTTTACTGTCCGGATCGGAAAAAACGATGCTGCCCAGAGCCCGGCGGTCCAGGTCGTCTCCGCGGAAGACGCCGTCCCCAAAGGCGGCGCGGATGGGGACGAGGGCTTCGCCGCCCGGGGCGGTCAGGGCGCGGCTGACCTCGTCGGCATCGATAACGACTGCGCCGAGGGCCTTCAGGGTGTCAGTCAGGTTGGTCTTTCCGCAGGCGATCCCGCCTGTGACGCCGATCAC
Organism: Clostridia bacterium; assembly: GCA_017523615.1. Taxonomy (GTDB): domain Bacteria; phylum Bacillota; class Clostridia; order Christensenellales; family Aristaeellaceae; genus RUG756. The sequence continues at coordinate 3,960 of JAFWWK010000154.1, read as the reverse complement.
ATAACGGTTCATTTTGTTTCAAACCAGCTTTCCCCGCTTTTGACCTCCACGGTCAGGGGTACGGAAAGGGCCACCGCGTTCTCCATGCATTCCTTAAGAAGGGCAGTGACCGCGCTTTCTTCCTCGGGCGGGCATTCGATCAACAGCTCGTCGTGGACCTGCAGGATCAGCCTGGCCCGGAGCCCCTGCTTCTTCAGGGCGGAGTGGACCCGGATCATGGCGATCTTGATGATATCCGCGGCCGTACCCTGGACCGGGGCGTTCATCGCGACCCTTTCGCCAAAGGCACGAATATTCCCGTTGGGATTCCGGATCTCGGGCAGTGGGCGGCGCCGTCCGAACAGGGTGGAGGTGTAGCCCTGCGACCGGCCGCGCCGGACGGATTCGTCCATATAACGCTTGATGCCGGGATAACGTTCAAAATAACGGGCGATAAAGTCATGGGCTTCGGAACGGCTGACGCCGATGTTCCGGGCGAGGCCGAATTCGCTGATGCCGTAGACCAGGCCGAAGTTGACGGCCTTGGCGGACCTGCGCATCGCCGCAGTCACCTCGTCCATCGGTACAGAATAAACTTCGCTGGCGGTGCGGGTATGAACGTCCTGTCCTTTCAGGAAAGCGTCGCACATGGCCCCGTCCCCGCTCAGGTGGGCCAGTACCCGCAGTTCGATCTGGCTGTAGTCCGCATCGCAAAGCTTCCAGCCCTCCCGCGGAATGAACGCCCGGCGGATCTCACGGCCCGTTTCGGTGCGTACGGGGATATTCTGCAGGTTCGGTTCGCTTGAGGATATGCGGCCGGTGGCGGTGGCCGTCTGATCAAACAGGGAATGGATGCGCCCTTCGGCGTCCATCCGGGAGATCAGCGGTTCCACATAGGTGCCCGTCAGCTTCATCAGCTGCCTGTATTCCAGGATCCTGCCGGCAGCCGGATGCACGTCCCTGAGCTTTTCGAGCACCGACGCGTCGGTGGACCAGCCCTTGCTGTTCTTTTTTCCTCCCGGGAGGCCCAGGGTCTCAAACAGGACCTGGCCCAGCTGCTTCGGGCTGTTCAGGTTGAAATCCCGGACGCCTGTCATGGCATAGATCTCCTCCCGCAGATCGTCCGCCTGCCCGGTCCAGCTTTTGCCCAGCTCCCGGAGCACCGAGGGGTCTACGCGGAAACCGTCGGTCTCCATGTCATAGAGGACTTCCTGAAGGGGCATTTCCACGTCGGTCAGGAGGTGGAGCATGCCCTTTTCCTCCAGGGCTTTTTTCTGCCGGAGGCTGAGGGAAATGACGCCGAACGCATCGGGGTCGGAGAGATTCTCCAGCGGATAGGCGGGATCAAGGGGCGAAAGGAGGTACTGGGCCAGCATGGTGTCCCATACGGGATGGGGCAGGGGCAGGCCCATGGAGCCGAGGATGCGCATCAGTTCCTTGCCGCCGTGCACATGCAGCCGGGGCGAAGCGAACAGGACGTCCATGGCCTCCAGCGCTTCCCGGGGTGACATTCCCGGGTCCAGGAGATCCCCTCCCAGGATGGCCCTTCCCAGAGTGCCGTCCGAGTAGATCGTCAGGTCGTTCCCTGCCAGGCATACGGCGCAGTCTCCCTGGCAGCCGTCCTTCAGAAAAGCGCGGATCTCATCGGGGGTGGAGAGCGGGACGGTTTCGGGCCGGGGCAGGGCTGCGGGTTCATCCGCAGGTAATTCCGCTTCCGGCGCAGCGGGGGGCTCCTTTGTGCGTGCTGTCGTTTCAACAGGTGCGGCAGCTGTTCCGCCGGCGGAGGACACCTGCCTGAGCACCTGGCCGAGACGGTATTTTTTCAATACGCCCGCTCCGTCGCCCAACCGGTCCAGGGTCCATTCCCCGGGGGTGAAGGCGATCGGCGCTTCGGGGCGGATGGTGGCCAGATCTTTCGAAAAACGGGCCTGGTCCGCGTTGGCACGGATCTTTTCGCCCAGCTTGCCCTTGATGTCGTTACCGTGGGCAAGCACGTTTTCAAGGGTGCCGTATTCGGCCAGAAGCTTCACCGCGGTCTTGTCCCCAACGCCTGGGATCCCGGGGATATTGTCGCTGCTGTCTCCGGCCAGCCCTTTCCAGTCAGGGACCTGAGAGGGAGTGATGCCGTAGGCTTCCTTTACCGTTTCCGGGGTGAATCGGACGGCCTCGGTGATCCCCTTGCGGGTAAAAAGCACCATGGAATCGTCCGTGACCAACTGCAGGGCGTCCCGGTCACCCGTCAGCAGCATGCAGGAATACATGCCTCCCTCGGCACACAGGCGGGCGCAGGTCCCCAGAATGTCGTCGGCCTCCCAGCCGTCGGCGGAAAGGACGCCGATATGCATGCTTTGCAGGACTTCCTTCAGGACGGGAAACTGCATTTTCATCTCGTCGGGAGCGGCCTGTCTGCCTGCCTTGTAGCCTTCGTACGCCTCGTGCCGGAAGGTGGGGGCGTGGGTATCAAAGGCAACGGCGGCAGATACGGGCGAATATTCGCGCACCACCTTCAGGAACATCATCATGAAGCCGTGGACTGCGTTGGTAAAAATACCGTCCGCGTCCATCAGCGGAAGCGCGTGAAAAGCCCTGTGGAGCAGGCTGTTGCCGTCCACGACCAGGAGCAGGGGACGCAGTGAAGACGTGCTTTCGGTCATCGGGAATCACCTCCGGATCAGTATATCATAAATTTTTAACAATTTAAACCGAAAAATTCGCAGTTCTGTCATAATTCCGCGGCAAATGCCGCCTGACGGGCTGATCCGAGCAGGAACCCGGGCGGAAAGGCACAAAAAAGTTTACAAGACAAATCGATTTATGTATAATAAGCAGGATTGCGTGCGCATCCCCTGAGAAAAGCGGGAAAATCAGCGGCGCGCAGCAAAACGGACAGGAGGACGTATGCCAACCACACGTTTTGATAAGGAGTCCATCAAGGAAGCGATCATCGGCAAACTGCAGCGCTACAACGGCAAGACGCTGGAGGAAGCCACCAATCAGCAGATCTACCACGCGGTGGCGTCCACCGTGCGTGACCAGATCATGCAGAAATGGATGGCTTACAAGGAAAAGGAAAAAAAGGAACAGGGGAAAAAGCTTTATTATCTGTCGGTTGAATTTCTCACCGGACGGTCGCTGTACTGCAACATACTGAACATGACCAGCCAGGAGAATTACCGCCTGGCCATGAAAGAACTGGGCATAGATTACCGTAAGGTCTTCGCCGAGGAACCGGAGCCCGGCCTCGGCAACGGCGGCCTTGGCAGGCTGGCCGCATGTTTTATGGACAGCCTCGCGTCGCTGTCCCTGCCGGCCATGGGCTGCACCATCCGTTATGAATACGGGCTTTTCCGCCAGAAGATCATCGACGGCCGCCAGGTCGAAGTGCCGGATTCCTGGCTGGAAAACGGAAATGCCTGGGAAATGCCCGTGCCCGAGGATACCTGCGAGGTACATTACGGAGGCAAGATCGATACGTATTTTGACGAACAGGGCAATATGCGCTTCCATCACTATGATTATCAGACGGTGGAGGCCATTCCCTATGACATGCCGGTGGTCGGGTATGACTGTGAAACGGTGAACAGCCTTAGGATGTGGCGTGCCCGTTCTCCCAAGGCCCTGGATTTTGATTCCTTTAACAGCGGCGATTATTTCAAGGCCATGAAGGAACAGGAACTGGCCGCGGTGATCAGCAAGGTGCTCTATCCTGAGGACAACCATTACGAAGGCAAGGAACTGCGCCTCAAACAGCATTATTTCTTTACCAGCGCCACCCTTCAGTATGCCCTGAAGGATTTCAAACGCCGTTTCGGCAATGATTTCTCGATCTTTCCCGAAAAGGTGACCATCCATATCAACGACACCCACCCGGGCCTTGCGATCCCGGAACTGATGCGCCTTCTGATGGACGAGGAGGGCCTGGGCTGGGACGAAGCGGAGAGCATCGTCCGCCGGACGGTGGCCTATACCAATCATACCATC
>JAFWWK010000153.1 GCA_017523615.1 Clostridia bacterium | reverse complement strand
GATCCTGCGGATTTCTTTCCGCTTTAACTCCTCCGAGCCTCTCCGCTCTTCAGTAGTCTCTGACTCGTTCGAATTGACTGTCGTTCTTCATCCGGATCTCTCCGGATGTCTGATCCTGTATCGTTTTCAAGATCCCCGCGCTCTTTGCTTACCCCGTAGGGGGCTTCGCTTGAGCGCTTGACTATATTACACCAACAGAAGGGGCTTTGTCAATCAATTTTTTTAAATTTTTGAAACATTTTTTGATGTTTTATAAAAATGCGAACATTCTATTTTCTTATCATCTAATTGTTCGTAATTATAGCGTTCCTGGCCCATGCTTTCCGTAGGCTTATTCGCTTTTTGCTTTTCCTGTCCGATCTGCCTGCCTCGCTGACGCCGCCAAATGCTCCCCGCGCGGCTGCCTGAGAAGCGGGGATGTCTTTGGGGGCAGCCGGCTCAGGGGGTCCCGCAGAGAGGAAAAAGATAAAATCGTTTCCTTTTATATATAGGCCGACAAGAGAAGAAGGGGGCGAACGGGACATTCTTTGCGGCGCGCCGGTGAAAATAAGAACGCCTTTTCCGGCCATCCCATTGAAATCAGCCCGGTTTTGATATAAAATGAAATTTGGTATCCGATAATGGACACGATTTCAGGGCAAAGGGGGATCACCTTGTCACTCTTCAATCCGATCAAAAAGCAATACGCCCGCCTGATGGAACTGTCTGGTTCCCTTCCATGCTGTGACCTGGACAGCGCCGCGGCGGTAATGAGGATAAAGAAAAGCAAGGTTTCAAAAAACCTGGGAAAAATGATCGACAAGGGCATGTTCGGCGAGAATCGCCCTTACATCGACCAGGAAATGTCCATGATCGTCATGGACAAGCGCTTTCATCCCTTTGCGTGCATGTATCACTCTGCCTGTCGTCTGAAATGGGACCTGAACCGCGCCAGGAACGTGTGCATATTCACACCCCAGGAACGGTCCAGGGTCCGTTCCCGCACGGCGCAGTCCTTCCTGGCCGATATGGTGGACGCCGCTTTCAGCGGGTATGGAGCCGGCAAGATGCTCCGAGACCGCGGCGCGAATTACCTGCAGGATTTCCTGGATCCGGACAGGGTGATGCCCAAAGCCGAGGCATCCGACGTCATCGCCCTCCTGGGCGACGAGTGCGACGGCCTGCTTTCCTTCCTGAGGATGAACCCCGAGATCAATCCCACGCCCCTGCAGATCCATTTTGTGACCAATACCGACCGCCGGGTGCTGTCCTTCATCAAATCCTATCCCGACGGAAACCTTCCCAACCCCCAGCAGCAGCGCTCAGCCCAGGATATCATCGAACAGCTGCGGGACGATTCCCTGCCACGGTTCAGGACCTTCCTGGAGGAGCTTGCCCGGACGGACGAGGCTTCCCAGACGGGAGAGGTCACACCCACCGCGGAGCTGCAGGAACAGGCCTCCCGCCTGATGGCCCTCAGCTGCCAGATGAACGCCGGAAGCATGCGCACTTCCGTTTCCCGCATCGCCGGGCTGCTTAACGAGATCGCCATCCAGCTTGAATACGCGCCTGCGCGGGCCGGTGCCGCCTGCGTCCGTTCCCTCCGGACGGTCTACCTGCCGATGATGCAGGAGCTTCTGACCAAATTCCTTCGCTACGACCGCATTCCTGATCCCAGCAGCGACGTGAAGGAAGCCATGAGGTCCACCGAGAGCATTTTCAAAAACGACCTGCCCAAAGCGCTGAAGCAGGTCCTGAAGGACCTGCAGAGCGACAGCGCCATCGACCTTGAAAGCCAGGCCGAAGCGCTGAAGAAAAAAATGGAGCTGGACGGCCTCCTGGATCCCCTGGAAAAAAAACCGGGGAATACTGTCTGATACTAATCAAATTGGTTTATCCGATTTGAGATGCCGCGTGCTGCGCACGCTCCATGCAGCGCAATGCGCTGCATGGACAGCCCATGCGATCTCATACGCGCCTTCGGCGCTATTAAAACAGCATTAGCTGTTTAACACATTCAAACGGGGCTGAAGCATCTGCCGTGCTCAGCCCCATCTTTTTTATCCCTCGCCGAAGAACAGCCTCACGGCTTCGGCAACGCCGTCGTGGTCCGAATCCGGGACCACGGCGTCCGCTTCCGCCCTGACGCTGTCCGGCGCGCTGTTCATGGCCGCCGAAAAACCCGCGGCACGCAGCATTTCCAGATCGTTTTCCCCATCGCCGACGGCAGCGCATTCCTCCGGCCGGATCCCCAGGAAAGCGGCCAGGCGCCTGAGCCCCGTCCCCTTGTCGATCCCGGGCGCCACCGCCTCCAGGGAAGTCCTGCCGCTGAATTTCAGGTCCATGCCTGTGCTCTCCAGGGCACGGAGAGAGCGGACCCTGCCCTCCGGGTCCCGATGGTACATGCACACCTTCAGTATCCCGCCGCTGTGGCTCCGGGCATAGGCGTCCATGTCGTCCACCCTGAGGCAGATCCTTTCAAACGCCGCCTGATGAGCCGCGTGGGAAAAATCCTTCAGGTGGCCGATCTGGTCCGCGCGGACCACGCTTTCCCGTTCGGTGAGGAAATGGGGCATGGCGTCCTCCCTGCGGCACCTTTCAAGGCAGGCCGCCACATGGGCGTCGGACATGGGCCGCATCTCCAGGGTCCTGGAGGCGGCAAAATCGAAGATATGGGCCCCGCTGACCAGGAAGCCCCAGCGCATGAAGGGAAGCTCTCTCAGGATCTCATCCATTTCGGCCAGCCCCCTGCCCGTGCCGGCAGCCACAAAAACACCCCGGGCGTCCAGGGCCTCCAGCGCCTTCTTCACCCGGGGAGATATTTTTTTGCGGCTGTCCAGAAGCGTTCCGTCCATGTCCAGCGCCAGCAGCCTGATATCGTTCATTCCGCCTCCGTTATCCCTGATGCAGCGGGATATCCACAATGAAACTGGAGCCCTTCCCCTCCTCGCTTTCGCAGCGGATGCTCCCTCCGTGGAGCATCACCAGCTGCCGTACGATGGAAAGCCCCAGGCCGGTGCCGCCCGTCTCCCTGGAACGGGCCTTGTCCACCCGGTAAAAACGGTCGAAAATATGGGGCAGGTTTTCCCGAGGGATGCCCGGGCCGTTGTCCTTGACCACAAGATGGGCCTCGTGGCCCGTGCGGGTCAGCGCCACCCGAATGATGCCGCCGGCCTGGGTATATTTGACGGCGTTTTCCACCAGGTTGTAGATGACCTGGGTCAGCTTGCTCCTGTCCGCGTACATTTCGCCCGGATCGCTGAGGGCAAGGATGATCTTCTGCCCCTTCTTGGAGGCAATGGGCTTCAGGCGATGCTCCGTTTCGCGGCAGAGCTCCGCCAGGGACAGGTTTTCACGCTGCAGCTTCACATCCCTGGAATCCATTTTCACCAGGGTCAAAAGATCGGACACGATGTTGCTCAGCCTGTCGATCTCGTTGTCGATGTCCGTCAGGAATTCGGTCCTGAGTTCCTTGTCCATATCCGGCTGGTAGACCAGGGATTCCACCATGATCTTCATGGTGGCAAGCGGCGTCTTCAGTTCATGGCTGGCGTTGGACACAAACTGGTTCCTGCTCTGGTCCAGCGTTTCCAGCTTTTCGCTC
>JAFWWK010000016.1 GCA_017523615.1 Clostridia bacterium | reverse complement strand
GCTTCTTCAGGCGGATCATCCGCGCCATTGATCTGCTGCCGAACAGCTTCAGCATCGCCAAAAAATGGAATATTCAGGATCATGACAGGCGGGTCAAAGACGGCAGCCTCACCTATGACCGGTTCGAAGTCGGCGAAGACAGGATCGAATACCGCATCTCCAAATGTGTGTACGTCGAAATGTTCGAGGCCTACGGTATCCGCGGTCTGTGCAGGATCTTCTGCATGACGGACACGACTTCGTATGAAAACCTGCGCCGTCACGTGACTTTCATCCGGCATTCGGACCTGTCGGATGGGGATGCCTGTCACGATGAGATCATCCGGAGGGGGAAACCATAATGAACTGGCCGAGGATCATTCTGGACGGACTGTCCATGTCCCTGCTTTTCAACGCGGTGGCTGGGCTTGGCTTCCTGTTGCTTCCGCAGGCGTACAGCACCATGTTCCCGAAAGAGATCAGGCAGGCGGCGGCTCCTTTTGTGGAGAAGAAGGATGTCCGCACCATGAAGCTGATCCTGTATCCGCTGTATCTTGTGCTGTTTGTCTATTGGGCGGTCAGCGCGCATTTTGCGGGGATGACCGGCTTCCGGGACCTGTTCTGGGCCGGGTACATTGAGATGACCATGGTGAGCGTCAGCGATTTCCTGATCCTGGACTGCTGGCTGCCCCCCAAGGCCAAGCCCTTCATCAAAGGAGCGGAGCACTGCAAGGCCTGGGAACGCCGGGAGTGGCTGAAAACGCTTGCCATCCCGGAGCACGGACTGTTGTGGACGCTGATCGTCTGTCCCATCGCAGGGCTGGCGGTGGCGGGATTGAACATGCTGTTTTGACGGAGGATGAAAAATGAGCGCTATGAAAATCGCGTTTCTGATCGCCGTCGCGGGGCATCTGCTTTGCGGCGCGTGCGACTGCCTGTTGACTTATATGCCGGGCGGACGGTTCCACTTTGAGGACATGAAGGATAACAAAAGGCTGTCCGCCGTGTTCAAGAACATGCCGCCGCGGAATCCGCTGTTGTCCATGCTGCTGGGCTGCCTGGCCATGTTCCTCTTTGCCTTTGGCTATCTGGCGCTGGCAAACTGGATGCGGGCTTACTCAGAGCCCTGTGCGGCGCTGATGCTGATCGGCACGGTCCTGGTGCTGACCTTTGGCGTGGCGCACCATGTGTTCTGCGGCATGCCGGAGTGGCTGTATGTGAAGATGGGCAGGACGGAAGAGGCCCGTCTGCTGATCACGGAATTTTTCAAAAAGACATCCGTCACCCTGATCGTCTGCTATCTCGGATTCCTGATCTTCGGCGTATCCCTGTTTGTGCCGGTCGTAAGCTTGTGGACGCCGCTGCCCCGCTGGGCATGTGTGTTCAATATTCTGCCGCTGATGCTTGCCTTGATTCCGATACGGGTGGGCGGCTCTGGGAATTGGGCCGGGGCGATCATGTTCCTGGGACTCATCTTTCTTCTGTAATGAATGGATCATTTGGAGGATACGGACTGTGCACAGCTACTCTGCGGAAAACAAAGAGAAGCTCAAAAAGGGTTTAAGCCGGTTCATGCAATTGGTCAAACCCGAACTTGAAAAAACAGGCGGCAAGCCATACACTGCGCTGCTTGCGGAGATCTGGGATCACTACGAAAAGGATCTCCTGGAACGCTTCCCTTATATTGGCGGAGACAAGGCCAGCGGAACGAAGAATCTGACGGGCGCGTATTGCTTTGTCGCGATGGGCGAAGTACTGAAGCGGTATGGCGCTTCCATGGAGGAGATCGGCCGCATCATGGCGCTTTGTTACGAGCGGTATTATCTGAAGATGCCTGGTCTCATACGAAAAGCCATGGGAAAGATCTACAATAGTCCGAAGCTGCTGAACAAAATGCTCCTGAAAAAGGACGCAAGGAACGCCGCGAATGCCGCCCGAAATCCGGGCAGCTTCGAGACCAGGACACAGATACCGCCGGAGGAGGGCTATGACTTCAGCTATCACAATCTGGTCTGTCCCCTTGCAAGCTTTGCGAAGAAATACGGCTACGGGGAATACATGTCGTATCTTTGCAATCTGGACTACGTGATGTTCGGGGTGCTCGGCGCGCCGCTCTACCGGGAGCACACCTGTTTTACGAACGGGGATTACTGTGATTTCAAGCTGAAGATCGGCGCGGAGCCGCTGCCCTACTGGCCGCCGGTATTTCAGCAGGACAATCCGTATAAATAGTCGTACGGAAAGAAGGAAACCGACAGATGAAAAAGTACGAACCGGAAGCCATGGCGGCGAGCAGCCGCTATCAGAACTATTTCCCGACCCTGCCGAAGGACGTTCAGCAGGATGTGTATGCCCGGATGCGGGAATTGCTGGAAGAAGAGAAAACCTACTGCGACAAGGGCAATTATGAGCACATGGCGCAGATCCTGACATCCATTGCCATATTTGAAGTGCTTCAGAAGCACGGAAAAAGTGGATCGGAGGCATACCGCATCGTTTCTGAAGAGATGTGGAAATTTCTGAATCCTGCGGGTATGCGGAAGCTTTCAAAACTGCGTTTCTTTATGCCGCTCATGAAGAAGATCGTGCCGCTGGGCTTCAGCAGGAAGTCCGGGACCGGCTGGCGATATACCTGGCATCCGGAAGACCCCAGGGATGAATTCCGCTTTGAGTGCAACGAGTGCATTTACGCAAAGATCCTCGGCAGGCGCGGCCTGATGAAGCTGGGAGCCATGTGCTGTCACGCGGATATCATTAACTACGGAGAACTGCACTACACGGATTTCATACGCACCAAGACCCTGTGCCAGGGCGGCGATGCGTGCGATTTCAGATTTGTCCGCCATCCGACCGACGCCGGAAACGGGTGGGAAAGAACAAAAAGCATTTGAAAGGAGTAATAAGAATGGGCCTGTTCAAAAAGTTTGTCAGTCAGACGAGGAAACCGGAGGGCTTTCTCGGGAAAGTGATGCTGGGCGGCATGAACTCCGGCCACGCCGCCATGGCTGACTGGGGCTTTTCCCACCTGCCGCCCATCATGCCTGAAAAGGCTGTGGATCTGGGCTGCGGCGGCGGACGCAACGCCGGCGAACTAATGAAAAAATACCCTCAGGCGCATGTATGTGCCATCGACTATTCCGACCTGTCCGTGGAAAAGGCAAAAGCTTTCAATCAGGCGGCCATTGCAGCGGGCCGGTGCGAGGTGCGGCAGGGGGACGTGTCCGATCTTCGTCTCCCGGACAGTTCTTTCGATCTGGCGACCGCCTTTGAGACGGTTTATTTCTGGCCGGGTCTGGAGAAGTGCTTCGCCCAGGTCGCCCGTATCCTGAAGCCGGGCGGGATCTTCATGATCTGCAACGAATCGGACGGCGCGGATGATACGGGTAAGAAGTACGAGGGCATCATCGACGGTATGAAATGCTATACGGCGGAGCAGCTTGAAGCGGCGCTGAAAGCGGCAGGCTTTTCCGAGGCGAACGGCGATCATCATCCGGCGAAACCGTGGATCACCGTCATTGCAAAAAAATAAGGAGGGATCGGTATGAAACCTGATTATAAAAACTGGATGCCCAAGGGCATGGTGTATTCTTTCCTGTTCGCGGCCCTCGGCTGCGGCGCTGCGGCCGCGGCGTTTTACCTGCTGCTGAGCGGCACGCTGAAAACGGTACTGTCGACCGCGTTCGGAGTCATCGCGGCCGTTTTCTGCGGGCTGACCGTCTGGGCTTTTTGCATGTACCGCGCCTTTGATTATAACGGAAAACGCCGGATGGCTCGGCAGATCATCGAGGGTACTGCGTCCTATGTGAAGCTGCCTGAGGGCGGCAGGTGCCTGGACGTGGGCTGCGGAAGCGGTGTGCTGGGGATCGCCGTGGGCAAGCGGAATCCCAGGGCCGAGATCGTGGGTATCGACCGCTGGGGCAAGGAATACGCTTCCTTCAGCAAGAGCCTGTGCGAAAGCAACGCCAGGGCCGAGGGCGTCAGCCGGATCACGTTCCGGCAGGGGGACGCCACCCATCTGGATTTCCCGGACGAGACCTTCGACGCCGTGGTGAGCAATTATGTGTACCACAACATTCCCGGAGATCGGCAGCAATATCTGCTGGAGACCCTGCGCACGCTGAAAAAAGGCGGCACCTTCGCGCTGCACGACATTTTTTCCCGCTCCAAGTACGGCGATATGCAGGCCTTTGTGAAGAAACTCAAAGATATGGGTTACAAACATGTTGAGCTGATCGACACGACGGACGGCAGGTTCATGAAGAAGTC
>JAFWWK010000152.1 GCA_017523615.1 Clostridia bacterium | reverse complement strand
ATGTCAGCTTCGTCTGAGAGAGGGGAGGAGAGTACAGTGTCCGTTATTTCCAGAAGAAAGCAGGGCGAACTGGGCGGCTTCAGCGACCGCACCAGCGATATCATCCTGATCGTCATTTCAGTGATCGTCCTCCTCATTGTGGCTTATCCGCTGTATTACGTGCTTGTGGCGTCCCTCTCGGATCCTTACGATGTGTACGCCGGCAAGACCTTCCTGCTGCCCAGCCAGTTTACCTTTAACGGATACAAGGCGGTGTTTGCCGAGCCCAACATCATGCGCGGTTATGGCAACAGCATCCTGTACACCGTGGTCGGCACCATTTACTCGGTGGCGCTGATCTATCTGGTAGCGTATCCGCTTTCGGTGAAGGAAATGCCCGGACGGAAGCTGGTCAGCATCTTCTTCATTATCACCATGTACTTCGGCGGCGGCCTGATCCCCACCTACCTGATCGTGCAGAAGACCGGGATCATGCAGACCATCTGGGCCATGTTCCTGCCCGGCGGCGTCGCTGTGAGCAACGCCATCATCGCACGCAACTATTTTGAAAACAGCATCCCCGGCGCCCTGAAGGAAGCCGCGAGCATCGACGGGGCCAGCCACTTCCGCATCTTCTTTTCGATGATCATCCCGCTGTCCACCCCGATCCTCTCGGTCATGGTCATTTTCTCGATGGTGGCGTACTGGAACGACTGGTTCACGGCCCTCATCTATATGACTAACGAACAGGCGCCCCTTCCCCTGGTGCTGCGCAACATTCTGATCAAATCTTCCGCTTCCGCCAACCAGGCCAGCATGATCTCCGGCGGTTACGCGGAACTGAACAAGATGACGGAAATGATCAAGTTTGCTTCCATCATCGTCGCTGCGGCCCCCATGCTCATCGCCTATCCCTTTGTGCAGAAATACTTCGAGAAAGGCCTTATGGCCGGCGCTGTCAAGGGCTGATCCCTTTCCAATGTTCCCCGGCACCTGTCAGGTGCTTAGATTACAACGGCCCAAAACAAAGGAGGATGAACCCATGAAGAAACTCGTGACTCTGCTTCTGGCCCTCGTGATGGTCCTGAGCGTGGCTCCGTTCGCTTCCGCAGAGCAGACGGAATTCAATGTTCTCAGCGGCATCTCCGCCCTTTCCGGCGGCTACGACAACAACCCGGTCCTGAACGACCTTCAGGCTCAGGCCGGCATCAAGATCAACTGGGATACCTGGTCTGACTCCCTGGGCGAAGTGGTCGGCACCCGCATCAGTGGCAACAGCGCCAGCAAGAACCCCATCGATGCCTTCCAGGCTGTGGGCTTCTCCAACTTCCAGCTGATGCAGTACGGCGCCGCCGGCACCTTCATCGACCTGACCCCCTACATCACTCCCGAAGTGATGCCCCACCTGAGCGCCATCCTGGAAGCGCATCCCGAGATCAAGGCCGCCATCACCATGAGCGACGGTAAGATCTACGGCCTGCCCGCAGGCGAGCAGATGGGCACCGCCGGCATCGGCCGGGAAAAGGATTATTCCATCTTCTCCGTGCCCCAGTTCGGCATGATCAACAAAGCCTGGCTGGATGATCTGGGCCTGCCCGTTCCCACCACCCTGGAGGAATTGCATGCCGCCCTGGTGGCGTTCAAGGAGAACGACATGTCTGCCAAGATGTATGGCAATGCCGCCGGCAGCACCATTCCCATGAGCACCGGTTTCGACCAGTGGTGCTGGGGCCAGAACGTATTCTATGCGGGCTTTGGGTTCACTAACTGGCCCAATGACGTGTGCATGGACCTGAATGTCAACGCGGATGGCGTTGTAAACTTCGTCTGTGATGACGACAACTACCGCGCCGCGGTCACCTATTTCCATGACTGGTATGCCAACGGCCTGATGGACCTTGAAATGTTCTCCCAGGATACCAACCAGCTGATCGCCAAGGTGACCGGCGGCCGCGTGGGCGTGACCACCTGGTGGGAGATCCCCGAGATCACCGGCCCCTACAAGGACGATTACGTGTACCTGCCCATCTTGACCGGCCCCGACGGCACCAGCAATGTGACCCTGCGCACCGGCGGCGCGATCAATGCCGGCCAGCTCTCCATTACCCGTGAATGCAAGGATCCCGCCAAGCTGCTTGCCTTCTATGACCTGTGGTATCAGGGCGATGTCGTGATGCAGCTGCAGTACGGCCCCATCGGCGTGTACTTCACCGGCCAGGATGATAAAGGCATCTGGCTGTCCATCACCGACGAGGAAGCCCGCGCCAAGTTCAACAAGTCCTCGGGCGAACTCAAGGCCCAGAGCGAAGTCGCCGGCCCCAAGCTGATCCTGTCCAGCTACTATCACGATTACTTCTACATGGAAGACCGCGCCATGGATCGCCTGGCCGATACCTATGATTACTTCTTCCAGTTTGTGAAGGACTTCTCCTTCTATCCCCAGGATTGCGTGTTCACTGAATACGAACTGGACGACATCGATTTCTACCGTGCGGACTTCGAACGCGCCGTGGCCGAATACGAAGCCAAGTGGATCAAGGAAGGCGGCCCCACCGACGCCGAATGGGAAGCTTACAAGGCTTTCCTGGAGCGCTGCGGCATGAGCACCCTGCTGGACATTTACCAGACTGTATACGACCGTTACGTCGCCGCCAAGTAATCCCTGTATCACTTTGCCGGGGGCCGGAACAACGGCCCCCGGTTTTAAGAATATCTGAAGACCGGGAGGTTGCCATGAGCAAAAACCCTACGCCCCTTGACAGAGTTCGGGAATTTGAACGGGAGCAGGCGATGAAGCTGTCCGCCGATGAACGCCCCCTTTTTCACCTGACACCCCTGGTCGGCTGGATGAACGACCCCAACGGGTTCTGCTGGTATAAAGGCCGGTTCCATCTTTTTTACCAGTATCATCCCTTTTCCAGGCAATGGGGGCCCATGCACTGGGGACACGCGGTAAGCGAGGATCTTCTGCATTGGACGTATATGCCCTGCGCTTTGGCACCTGACACGGCTGCCGACGCCGGAGGCTGTTTTTCCGGCAGCGCAGTCGCCATGCCTGACGGCAGGCTGATGTTGGTTTATACCGGCGTACAGCCGGCCGGAACTTTCCGACGGGAGACGCAGGCCCAGTGCGTCGCATTCGGTGACGGACAGGATTTTGAAAAATCGCGACTTAATCCCGTGATCTGTCACGCGCATCTGCCGGAAGGATACAGTGAATTTGACTTTCGCGACCCGAAGGCGTGGCGGGACGATGACGGCATATACCGCATGGTCGTCGGAAACCGGCATGCGGAAAGATCGGGGACCGTCCTGCTGATGGAAAGCAGCGATGGCCTGGATTGGCATTATGTGACCGAACTTGCTGCCAGCGGCGGGGAATACGGGAGAATGTGGGAATGCCCGGATTTTTTCCGGCTGGACGAAAAGGACGTACTCATTGTCAGCCCCCAGGAAATGCACGCCCGGGAAGAATTCCATGCTGGTTACGGCACCGTGGCCATCCTGGGAAAGTATGACAGGAAAGACCGCGTGTTCGAACGTGAAAGCATCCAGCCCGTTGATCATGGCCTGACCTTCTATGCCCCTCAGACAGCCCTGGCCCCTGACGGGCGGCGGATCATGATCGGCTGGATGGACAACTGGGAGACCTGCAAGGAAGCCCCGCGACGGCATCCCTGGTACGCCCAGATGAGCGTTCCCAGGGAGGTATTCATCGAAAACGGTCGCCTGTACCAGCGTCCCGTAAGGGAGATCGAAGGCCTGTGGCAGGACACGCTGCGGTATGAGAACGTCCCCGTCTGCAATGAAATGCCGCTTCCGGGCGTTCAGGGGCGCCTGATGGATATGACAGTGAGCCTGAACATGAAGGATTCTTCCTGCCGGCGTTTTACCCTGAAGGTGGCAAGGGACGTTTCGCATTTTGTGGAGATCCGCTGCGACCTGGCCCGGGGCGAATTGGTATTCGACCGCAGCCATGGCGGCTCCCACCGGGATATCGCCCATACGCGGCATGTGATCGCGGAGCCGAAGGACGGAAAACTGTCGCTGCGCCTCCTGATGGACAAGGAGAGCATAGAGCTGTTTATCAACGGCGGGGAAAGGGTGGTGACATCCCTGATCCCGACGCCTCTGGACGCGGAAGGGATCACCTTTGCCGCCGACGCACCCGTTGCCCTGTCCGTGGAGGCGCATCACCTGGGATGACCCGTTTACCGGGCTTTCTTACGGGAGGATCGATCATGTTAAGGAAACTTTTTGTTATTGTGCTTGCCTGTATGCTGCTGGCGCTCTGTGCAGGTGCGGAAACAGCGCCGGGGGATGCTGCCGTACTGCATCTCTCCTTTAACGAAGGGCATGGTTCCGTAGTTCACGACGAAAGCGGGCGCATGATGCCTGCGGACGTGCAGTACCAGTACCTGACCCCCGCCTATACCGACCCGATGGATCCCCAATGGCGACAGGTCGGCGTGGAGGGAGGATCGCTGCTGTTTGACGGATGCTCGACCTTCATCTCCTATCCACAGGAGGAGATCTGTGTTTCGGGAAGCGCCTTGAGCATCAGCGTGTGGGTGGCTCCCAGGGCCTTTGAATGGGACGACCCCAACGGGGAATTCAGCGGCAACGCCCACCTGACCGCGATCGCAGGACAGTATTACAAGGGGGCCAACCAGGGATTCCTGCTGGGCTACCAGCGTTTCGGCAGGCTTTGCTTCGAAGTGGGAACCGGGGAGGACTGGTTTACGCTCTGGGCGGATGACGAGCGCCTTGCACGCAATGAATGGAATCATGTGGCTGCGGTATTCGACGGTGAGGGAGGCCGCATGTCCCTTTATCTGAACGGCGAACTGGCCTCTTCCACACCCGTGTTCCCGGATTCCGAGATCCTCCCCGCTGTCAACGAAAGGCTGCTGATCGGCAAAAACGCCTATGGAGAGCAGATCCCGGCGGGCAATTATCAGATGTTTGCCGGCCTGATGGATGAACTGATGCTGTTTGACACGGTGCTGACCGGTGAGGATGTCCGTGCTTTGGCAAGCAGGGAGACTGCCCCGATCCCATACGGCGAGATCGCCCTGGAAAACATCCTTACGGGCGACGTATACAAGACCCAATATCATGGCGGGCCCTACCAGCACTGGATGAACGAACCGCACGCTCCGCTGTATTACAACGGCGTGTATCACCTGTTCTTCCAGAGCAACAGCATCGGCACCTACTGGCGGAATATCTGCTGGGGCCATCTGGTGAGCGATGACACGGTCCATTGGCGGCCGGTGAAGGACGCCATCGTGCCCACTGAAAACACCGTGGTGCCGGACGGCGTATGGTCGGGCGGTGCCGCGCTGGACAAAAACGGTGTGCCGATCCTGTTCTTTACTGCCGGGAACGACAGCTTCCGCTCCTGCGGCCTGATCTCCAACCAGAATATCGGCGCGGCCTATCCCGCGGATCTCAGCGACAGGGATCTGACTGAATGGGTCATATATCCGGAACTTGCCGTCGCACAGCAGCCAGGCCAGGGAAGACCGGGAGAATTTCGGGATCCCCAGATCTGGGAGGAAGACGGACGCTGGTACATGCTGGTATGCTCCGGCAGCGAAACGTCGGGCGGAGGCACCGCGCTTTTGTATGTGTCTGACACCCTCGAAGTGAAGACTGATGGGACCATCGACATGGACTGGCGGTACATAGGCCCCGTCTGTGAAATGGAAAATCAGTCCGTCACCTACGGCACCAGCTGGGAACTGCCCATTCTGGTGAAACTCGCAAACCGTGCCGAAACCGTTGACCGCTGGGCGTTCTTCTTCTCTCCGGCGCCGGCAAGCATCGCAGACAACAAAGTGTATTATTTCATCGGTGACTTCGACAGGGAAACGGGTAAATTCACCCCTGACGAAAGCTTTGGGGGGATACCCCGCATCCTGGATCTCGGGTGCAATGTGTTCACCGGTCCCAGTATCCTGCGGGATCCCGTCACCGGGAGGGTGTGCGTTTTCAGCATCATGCAGGACCAGCGCACCGGTCCCGAGGAAGCCGCTGCCGGCTGGGCGCACTGCGTCGGGCTGACCAGGAACATCTTCCTGAATGACGAGGGCACCGATGTGTGCGTCGCTCCGGATCCGCGGCTGTACGGCCTAAAGGGGGAGAAACTGCTTTCCATGGAAAATGTCAGCATTGAGGATGCCAACGCTGGCCTTGGCGGGATCAGCGGCGATATGCTGTATATCAGGGCGGTTCTTGCCCCGAAGGATCAAAACACCTTCGGACTGACCTGCAAGGCGGGGGGCAGGCGGAACCAAACCACTTTTTCCTATTACACAGCCAAAGGCACCATGGACGGATACACCTCGAATCGCGGGAAAGGTGCGGCTGTAAATGTGGTGGAAGGTCCCGTTCCCCTCAGGGATGGCACGCTCACCATGGAGATCTTTATCGACAGGTCCCTGGTGGAGGGCTTCTTCAATGAAGATAAATCCATCAGCGTCCGTTCCTATGCCCCGCCGGATGCCCGGCAGATCCTGCTGTTCGCCGACGGAGAAACGCAGGTGATCTCGCTTGAGGTCTACGTGATGTCGTCGATCTACCAGTAAGCCCGTCGGCTCGGTCCGCCGTAAAGCGGGGAAGGAAGTGATCGCCGGAAAAAGAGGACATGCCGCAAATTGACCGTTCGGTCCTGATCCCGATAGAAAAACGTGTTGAAGACGAAAGGAGTACGCATCATGAAAAAACTGGTTTCCATCCTGCTGACTGCCGTTATGCTCTGCAGCTTCGCCTTTGCTTTCGCCGAAACGGAGATCCCCTATCAGGTTGAAAACGGCGGTTTTGAGACCGGTGATTTCACCGGCTGGACCTTGCCGGAAGGATGGCCCGTCGATGAAAACGGCGATCCCCTGGGCCTCAGCTCCGAGAAAACCTACTGGGCGGAAGAAATGCCCTTCAACCAGGCCGGCGAATACCACCTGGACGGATGGGCTACCACCATTCCGGAACCCGAATCCTGGCATATCACTTCTTCTCACTTTGTCCTGGGCGGCGTAGGCTATATCACCGTGCGTATGGGCGGACGCACCGCCGCCGTCAAGGTATTCAAAGCGGACGGCACCCAGATCGGGCTTTTCCGCAACCGTCATTTCAAGGATTCCGGCTTCCCCAGTGTAAAGAAAGGCGTTGGCGGTTCCTGGGCGGATATGGCCACCTTTATCATCGACCTGCATGAGTATATCGGCGAAGAACTGTATCTGGAACTGTGGGACGAAGAAAGCCCCGGCTCCTGGGCGGTGGCCTTCTTTGACGAAGTCATCACGCTGTATGACGAGATCCCCGATTACAAAACGAATTTCGATCTTGTGAAGGACGGCAATTCCAACGAGATGGTGGAGATCCAGTGGCAGCGGACGCTGAACGTGTACAACTGAGTTCCATGACCGTGAGGGTATAAAAAGAGCCGGGGCTGCCGCAGTTTTGCGGCAGCCCCGGTATTTTTCCATCGCGCAGTGAGCGGCCCGGTCATTCCCTTTCCCTGGGTTTGGTCAGGCGGGCCACCTGGACGCTGATCTCGTACAATACGCAAAGCGGTACCCCCAGGGCGACCTGGGAGACCACGTCCGGCGGCGTCAGGATGGCCGCCATGACAAAAATGGCCAGGATGATGTATTTGCGCTTGGAAGAAAGCATTTTGTAGTCCGTCCAGCCCATGCGGGTGGTCAGGTACAGCGCGATGGGCAGGAGGAACGCGATGCCGAAGGGCACGATAAACCCGAAGAGGAAGCCCACGTACTTGTCGATGGACAAAAGGGGCGTGGCCAAGTCGTCGCCGGCTACCAGGAAGAAGTCGACCGCCAGCGTATACACCGCGAAATAGCAAAACAGGACGCCGGACAGGAACAGGAGCAGGGCCAGGAAAAAGAGGACCCGGAAGGCCTTTTTTTCCTTTGGGTACAGGGCCGGTTTGATAAAGCCCCACACCTGCCAGATGATGACCGGGAACGCGGCAATGAAGCCCGCGATCAGGGACACCTTGAATTTGGTCAGCAGGGCCTCGGACATGGCGGTGTAGATGATCTCGATACCGCGGGCTCTGATGGGATCGATGATCCAGGCCATCAGGCGGTCGATGGCCAGGGAATACACCAGAAAGAAAGCCGCGCCTATGGATGCGACGGAGACCAGGAGCACTTTTCTTAACGCCAGCAGATGGGACAACAGTGTAGCCCGATGGTCCTCGGGGTTTTCATCGTCCTCTTCGTCCGGATTTGTATTCCCATTTTTTGGGGCCCTCTCAGCGGCAGTTTTTTGTTTCCCGACGTCGGAGACGGCTTCAGCGGCGTTTTTTTCTTACCCGGCAGTGGGGCTGACGTCTGACCTGGCGGTCCGCTCCCCGACATCCGGGGCGTTTTCTGCGGCGGAAGTTCCCATGCCAAAGGGCTTATCTTCCCCGATGTCCGATATGCCCTCCCCGGGTTTTATTTCATCCTGCTTCATGATCAGGCCTTATTCTCTTCCTGGGGTTTCTTCGCGGTTTCTTCCGCGTCTTCTTCCTTGTCTTCCTTGACCTCGTTCTTGAAGTCCTTGATGCTCTTGCCCAGGGCCTTTCCGACGCCGGAAAGCTTGCCCGCGCCGAAGAGCACGAGCGCCAGGATGACGATCAGAATGATTTCCATGGTCCCGAGATGCATAATCATATCCTCCTTATTTGATCAGGGCTTTTTGATGCCGGTCTGTTTCCTGGCATCGGAAATGCTCTTGTTCAGTTCCTTTGAAGCCGATCTGAGGTCGGCGCTGATATCGCCTTCCCTGACGGTCTGTTCGATATCCCGGCGGACGTCCTCGGTTTCCGACATCATATCGTCCCAGCCGCTCTCCTTCCGGAGCTCCTTGATCAACTGCCTGGCTTTCTTTACGGTCCGGCCCAGCCAGCGGGCGACCTTGGGCAGATCCCTGGGCCCGACCACCAGGAAGGCGACCAGCAGTACAAGGATCAGCTCCGCGAACCCGATATTGAACATGCCTTCGCCTCCTTAACAAACTCATTATAACCAAAGACGTTCTTTTTTTCAAGGATGAAGTTATCTGCCTCATGATCCCTGCCACGAGGACTGTCCAAAGCAGTCTTTATGGCTTTATCCAGGCGGTTCCCGATCACAGGAGCCGGACACCTTCCCTGTCCTTCATCTGCCGGCGAAGGATGTCAAGGAGCCTGTCCGTGGCCGGGTGGTGACGAGAGATCTCCTCCACCCACCACACCGTCCTGTCCGGGGGCGGCTCGTTCAGGGGAAGGCATTTGAGGGAGGGGCAGAGGCTGACGGCCCGATCCGCTTCGGTGCGCGGCGCGATCATCCAGTGTTCTCCGCCGTTAAGGAAGGGGAGGGCCATGGACATGGAACAGAGGGAAACGTTGGGATGCCGCGTAAAACGCAGGCGGTCCTGGCGCCAGCGCAAGAATTCATTGTTCCAGGGGATCACGATCTCTTTTTCCCATTCCAGATCTCCGGTGTCGGCAGTGCCGTCAAAAGGCGATGATATGGGGACGATCAGGAGCATTTCCTCCCGGAGGAGGGGAGAAGCTGCCAGGTTCTGGTAATAGTGCTCCTGCGTCACAAAAGCGACATCGCCAGTCCCGTCGTGTAAACTGGCATAGCAGTCCCGATCCGAATGGCGGCGGACCACCATTTCGGTGTCCGGGCTGTCCCTGCAGAAACGGCGGACAGCGTCGGGCAAAAGCGTTTCCGCGGCGGTGTCCACGGTATCCACGAAAAAATGTGTCCGGCTGCTGAGGTCGTGCAGCATGCCGATATCCTGCCGGAGGCTGTCCCACTTTTCGGCAAAGGGGATCAGCATTTTTCCTGCCGGGGTCAGTGTCATCCGTCGGGAGCCCTGGATCCTTTCAAACAGCCGGGCCCTTACTTCCTGCTCGAAGCGGTTCAGGCGTTTGCTGAGCGCCGGCTGGGAAACGTACAGCGCTCGGGCAGCCGCTGTCATGCTGCCGGATCTCGCGATCGCAAGGATCATTTTCATGTCGTCAAGGTCCATAAAGCTTTCCTCCGGATCCATACTTATAACTGACATTTATATGTTATCATAGGCAATGGAATTTTACAATCAATTTTCATATCTGTATAATATATGTATAGAAAAATGCTCCGAGTCCTTCCCGTCCCTCCGGGTCGGCTGGACCAATGAGTATATCCGGCAACGGGTGTGCTTGCCTTTTGCGAAGGAGCCCGGCCCGCAGGCGCCGAAGGAGGCGCTTTGCCGCGCCGCATTTTCTGTACGCTCATTCCGTCACTTAACAAACCAAGGAGGCGTTTACTGATGGGTGAAAAAGGCAAGTTTCTGGACAAGGAATACACCCGCCGTCAATTCCTGAAATTGAGCGGCAAAAGCCTGGCAGGCCTGGCGATCTCCGCCGCACTGCTGGATACCATGGGCGTGACGGCCCAGGCCGTCGCGGAGGACAAGGTGCGCGTGTGGGCGTTCCCCCAGGGTCTTCTTGTGGTGAACGCGGATCGCTGCGTGGGCTGCCAGCGGT
Source organism: Clostridia bacterium (assembly GCA_017523615.1). Classification (GTDB taxonomy): domain Bacteria; phylum Bacillota; class Clostridia; order Christensenellales; family Aristaeellaceae; genus RUG756. The sequence goes on along the minus strand of JAFWWK010000152.1, from coordinate 491 downwards.
GCGAGATCAACTGCACCTTGACCAACGACGGCTGCTGCTCCAGTTATATCTCCCGCGTGAAGGTGACAAGGAACCTGTTTTCCAGCCGCAACGGTTCCGGCTTGTATACAGAGGACAACTGGAACTACTTCCCGGATACCTGCCGCCAGTGCGAGGATCCCGCTTGCGGCAACGCCTGCCCCATGCAGGCTATTTACGCGGACGAGATGGGCATCCGCCGGGTAGACACAGAAAAGTGCATCGGCTGCGGCGCATGCACCAACGCCTGCCCGTGGCATATGCCCACGGTGAACCCCGTGACCCATAAATCCTCCAAGTGCATCATGTGCGGCGCCTGCGCCGAGGGCTGTCCCTCCGGCGCGCTGAGCATCGTGCCCTGGGACCGCATCGTTTCCGCTGCCCAGAAGGTCTGACCGCGTCCGACCATCAACCGATAAAAACAGGAGGAAAAAACAATGTCTGTTAAAAACGGGATCAACGGCTGGGCGGGT
>JAFWWK010000151.1 GCA_017523615.1 Clostridia bacterium | reverse complement strand
CAGCTGCTCCAGCCGGTTTGTGGCCGTATACGACGCCATGGCCGTCGGCCCGAAGGAATTGACCACCGACTGCAGCGCGGTGGTGGAGATGGCGATCAGGCTCCACTGGAGCGCCAGCGGAAGGCCCAGGCGGACCGCGCTTTTCGAAATCTCACGGTCGAAGGCACGGCACTGCCTGTTGACGCGGAAATAGGCGTTGTGCCGGTAGGCGTACACCAGGGAACCCGCGCCGGAAAACAGCTGGGAAAGCATGGTCGCCAGCGCCGCCCCGAACACGCCCATGCCAAAAACGCCCACAAACAAAAGGTCCAGCGCCACGTTCGTCACGCAGGACACCACCAGGAAGCACAGCGGCGTGCGGGAATCCCCCAGAGCGCGCTGCATGGAGGCGGCGTAATTGTAAACCGCGACCAGCGGCACCGAGGCCGAGGTCATCCGCATATATACGATGGCGTCGGGCAGGATCTCCGGCAGCGTACCCATCCAGGAGAGCACCGTGGGCACCATCAGGAAGGCTGTCATGCCGGTCACAAAGGAGGCCGCCAGCATGATATACGCCGAATTGGCGATGGCCCTGCACACCATGTCATGCTTTTTGGCGCCGAAATACTGCGCCGTCACGATCCCGCAGCCGCCGCTGATCCCGCTGAAGAAGGAGAAAAACAGAAAGGAAATGGAACCCGTCGCCCCGACGGCGGCCAGGGCGTTGGCGCCCAGCAGCCGCCCAACGATCATGGAATCCGCCAGGTTATACGCCTGCTGGAACAAATTACCGATCAAAAGCGGCAGCGCAAAAACGCCCGCAAAAACTTTTTTCGGCGGTCCGACAGGGTAAAACGGTCATTTCTTCATCAGCGCCGCGCCGGCATTCCACGCCTTGCCCACCTGTTCGCCGGACACATAGTATCCGTGCCTGAACTGGTCGAAGATCAGCGCGTTCAGCCGGCCGGGATCGACCCTGCCCTTTTCGTCGAGGACCTTTTCTTCGGCGGCGACGTTGACGATCTTCCCGACGATGGCGTACATGTTTTCGGTATTGACCACCTCGGCCAGCTCGCATTCCATCACCACCGGGAACTCCTCGATGACGGGGGCGTTGACGTGCGCGCTTTTCACCGCATGGTATCCCGTGCGCTCAAATTTATCGTCCATCTTATTGCCGGACGCGATGCCGAAGAAGTCGGCCGCCTCCATATGGTCCCGGTCCGCAAGCGCCACGGTGAAGGCCTTCGTCCCCAGCAGGTTCTGCGTGGTCTTATGGTCTTCATCGATGAACAGCGCGATCTTGTCCATCGCGCAGATCATGCCCCAGGCCGCGTTCATCACGTTGACCTTGCCGTTTTCGTCATACGCGGCCACCATCAGGACAGGCATCGGATATACGGCCTGCAGGACGCCAAGATCCTTCTTCATTGTAAACTTCCTCCCAAAACTGATATTTGCCCTTTCGGCACGCTTATGTTATCATGAACGCAGCTCCACAGCAAGTACCCACATTGACGCAAGGTACTTACCCGGAGGAAAGTATGGAAAAAAAACAGATCGATGGGGCTGATTTTTCGTCCACCGGATACAGCTACACCCTGTCCCTGATCGCCGGAAAATACAAGCCCATCATCCTGTACTGCCTGATGGAGTACGAACCCGTGCGCTTCAACCAGATGCAGCGCTACCTCGGCAAGGTCGCCGACAAGACCCTCAGCCTGCACCTGAAAGAACTGGAGCGGGACGGCTTGGTCCACCGGGAAATGTATCCCGAGATCCCGCCCAGGGTGGAATACACCCTGACCGAACGCGGCCGCTCCCTGATGAAGGTCCTCGACCAATTGTGCGTCTGGGGGATCGAAAACCGGCCTTGACACAGGAAGGAAAACAGGAGCGTTCCTCTTTCGCGGAGCGCCCCTGTGCCGTTATCCCGCCGAAAACGAATAAAGCTTAACTGTTAGATCATGTTTTCCGGGTGGAACACCTCGTCGAAGCGCTCCGGAGTCAAAAAGCCCAGGGATACGCAGGCCTCCTTCAGGGATATGTTTTCCCTGAAGGCTTTTTTGGCTGTTTTCGCGGCGTTCTCATAGCCGATATAGGGGTTGAGGGCCGTGACCAGCATCAGGGAGCGGTCCAGGTTCTCCCGCATCTTTTCGCGGTTGGCGGTAATGCCCCGGGCGCAGTTCGCGTCAAAGGCGGCGATGGATTCCGACAGCAGGCGCACGGACTGCAGGAAATTATAGGCGATCACCGGCATGAACACGTTCAATTCGAAATTGCCCTGGGATGCCGCGATGCCGATGGCCGCGTCGTTGCCCATCACCTGCACCGCCACCATGGTCACCTGCTCGCACTGGGTGGGGTTCACCTTGCCGGGCATGATGGATGAGCCGGGCTCGTTTTCGGGAATATGGATCTCCCCCAGGCCGCACCGGGGGCCGGAGGAAAGCCAGCGCACATCGTTGGCGATCTTCAGCATGTCCGCCGCCATGGCTTTTACGGCGCCGTGGGCGAAAACGATCTCATCCTTGGAGGTCAGCGCGTGGAACTTGTTGTCCTCGGTCACAAAGGGCTTGCCCGTCATATCGGCCAGGGCCCGGGCCGCTTTTTCCGCGAACCCTTTGGGGGCGTTCAGCCCGGTGCCCACGGCGGTGCCGCCCAGGGCCAGGCCGCACAGGGGCTTCACCGCCAGACGCACCATTTCAATGTCCCTTTCCAGGGAAGCGCGCCATCCGCTGATCTCCTGGGCAAAGGAAATGGGCACCGCGTCCTGCAGGTGGGTGCGGCCGCTCTTCACCGCGTCGGCGTTTTCCTTTTCAAGCCGCAGGAAGGTTGATATCAGCTGCTGCGCGGCGGGGACCAGTTTGTCCTCCAGGGCCAGCACCGCGGAGATATGCAGCGCGGTGGGAAACGTGTCGTTGGAGGACTGGCTCATGTTCACGTCGTCGTTAGGATGGCACAGCTTCTCGCCAGCCAGCTCATTGGCGCGGGCGGCGATCACCTCGTTGGCGTTCATGTTGCTCTGGGTGCCGCTCCCGGTCTGCCAGACAACCAGGGGAAAATGCTCCCCCAGCGTCCCGGAAATGACCTCGTCCGCCGCCTGCGAAATGACTTCCAGCTTCCGGTCCGTCATCTTTTCCGGCTTCAGGGCGTGGTTCGCCTGGGCGGCTGCCTTTTTGAGCAGGCCAAAGGCATGGATGATCTCCCGCGGCATGGTCTCGATGCCCACGCCGATGGGGAAGTTTCCCCTGCTCCTTTCGGTCTGGGCGCCCCAGTACCTGTCCGCGGGCACCCTGACCTCGCCCATGGAATCATGCTCTATGCGATACTGCATCTCCATTTTCTTTCACTTCTCCCATCCTGCGTTTTATTTTTGCCAACCGCTCAGAAAAGGTTGCCTTCCCCGTCAAACTGCCATTCGTAGGGGCCTTCCAGGATCTCCATGCCGGGAGTGTTCCTGGCTTCATCAATAAAGCCCTCGGACACCTCGATCTCGGTGATGTGCAGGGTATCCGGGATGCGGATCAGCTTTACATTCTCCGCCTGTCCGCCCGCGGAGGTTTTTATGGCGGCCTGGATCGCCAGCTTCTGATTGTCCAGGATCATGGGGATCTTGGCGGAATCCGTGCCGCCGGAGGTCAGGAGGTTCGGATAGGTGGTGTTGAAATCGATCTTTTCAAACAGGCGCTGCGTGGTCACGTCCGCCTGCCCGATACCCACCGCCGAACCGTGGCTCTCCTCCGTCAGATCCAGCGCGGCGATCCTTTTGGCGCGTCCCTCCCGGCTGATCCCGTAGCCGTGGGTATAGGAGCGGGTGATGTTCGTATCCATGCCCGTCCCGCTGATGTTCTTGCCCATCCGGTCCACCACCAGTACGTCCGCGTACTGCAGGTACAAACTGGGCAGCAGCCTTCGCGCCTCCTCCAAAAGGCCCGGCTCCTTTTCACGGATCTCCTCCCGCGTGAGGGCCGCGAGCTTCCAGGTTTTATCAAAAGAGTTTTCTACTGTCGCGACGCCGAAAAGGATGTTCGCGTGGTCAAGGTAGGCGTTGCCGCACATTTCGATGGTCTCGCCCATCTTGAGTCTTCCGCGTCCGTGGGTCATCTCGGCGCCCTTCTGCTTTCCGAGCCCCACGGTCATCATCTTGAACAGGCCGCTCTCATAGCGTCCGCGGAAACCGGTGTGGGGCTTGACCCGGTTGACCACCACCACGCCGTCCGCTTCCATGGCGTAACGGTCCATGTGCACCGGCGTACCGTCCTGAAGATGCGTCAGCACCTTCACTTCCATCGTGGCGCGGATGGGACAGCCGACGCTTTCCTCCGTGATGCCAAGGCTCCGCAGGATGGCCACCTGTCCATCGGCCGTAGCGCCGCCGTGGCTGCCCATCGCCGGGATGATAAAGGGCTCCGCGCCGGTCTCCTTAAGAAAGGCCACGGTCTCCCTGAGGATCAGCACGATGTTGTCGATGCCGCGGCTGCCGGCCGTCACGGCGATGCGCATGCCTTTTTTCACGGTCTCCCTGATCTCCGGCCGCTCCAGTTCGCGCCGGAGCGCCGCCGCCGGGTCCGCCACACGTTCCGTATCGAAAACCTGGCGCACCCGGTACATCCGGGGCAGCGGGATATCCCTGAGGAGCGCGTTCACATTCTCATGGCTGGTATTCATGTTTTCCTCCCTGTATCCGTAAAGACGGGAATGATCTCGGACGCGTGGGGCACCGCCAGGATGGGCGCGTCCGGTCCGAAACGCTTAAGCATCACCCGGATGGCTTCCTCCACAGTGTCGTATCCGTCCAGGAACATCTCCCGGAGGTCGCTCTGAGGTATCCGGCTGCCCGCCAGGGCGATATAATACCGTTTGGCTGCCCGGGCGAGCATGTACGCTTTGCCGTTCCCGTTGGGCTTGAGTCCGTTGGTCAGAAAATCGTCGATCACCTCGTCAGGGCTATTCGCCCGGCGCAGCAATTCTCCCGGCTTGCCCGCCCCGTCCCGGCATTCGGCGCACAGGATCAGCCCGCCGCCCTCAGGCAGCAGCAGTTCCGAGCAGCCGATGGCTTTCTGGGACTGGTGCAGGTCGAAATCCCGGGGATAACCGCCGGGCGAGACGATCACGATCTTCGGCCGGACGGGGATCTCCACTGTCCGGACCTTCCGGGAGATCCCGACGCCCGCATAAAACGCCTCCTCCAGGTCACCAGCCACGCAGGCGACCATTTCGCGCTGCGCGTTGTCCACCGAATTGACGATAAAATCCACCCCTGTCATCCGCGCGGCCTCCAGGGCTTCCAGGTGGAAACGGTTGCCCTCCAGCATCCCCAGAGAGATCTTTTCCGGACGGATCGGGAAGGAGTGGTGCCTTTTGACCGCCGCGATATCCGCGATGCCCGGGATCACGCTCTTCCTGCCGCCGGAAAAGCCTGCGAACTGGTGGGGCGCGATGCATCCGGTGAGGATCTTCAGGTCCGCGTCCAGGTAAAACCGGTTCACCGACACCGGCACGCCTCCCCGGGTGACGCCGATGGTCCGGTTTTCCTCCGGAATGCCCGCGTGGTGGTGCACGACCTTCAGCCGCCGCAGGAGTTCGTGTCCGTAGATGCTTTCAAGCTCCTCCCGCGTGTTTTCCCGATGCTGTCCGTAGGCGATCAAAAGCGCCGCCTGCTCGTCGCGCATGCCCGCGGCGTTCAGCTCCCTCAGGATCTCCTCCGCCATCAGCCTTCCGGGATAGGGCCGGGTGATGTCGTTGACCACGATCACCGCCCGCTTCCGTCCGGCCGCGATCTCCCGAAGAGGCCTCGAGCCGATGGGCGATAAAACAGCCCGCCGGACCTCCTCCCGGGGATCCGGCACTCCGGGGATATACCTGGGTTCCGCGACCCGGACCAGGTTCGGCACCCGGACCTCCTCTACGCGCTCCCCGATGGGGATCTGCACAGTCTGTATTCTGCGATCCACAGTTTCTTTCCTCCCCGGGCCGTTTTTTTCAGGGAAAGGGGGAAACCCCTCCGCTTAAGGAAGCCGTTTCCCCCTGATCCAGTTCTTTTGTCAGATGACCGGGCCCAGGCAGAAGATGTCCATGGAGCCGAAATACCCCAGCGCCTCGTTCTTGGTCATCTTGCCGCTGAGCACCCGCAGCATCTCCTCGAAGGCTTCCTCGCCCACCTGCTCGATCGTCGCCTCGCCCGTGATGATCCGCCCGGCGTTCAGGTCCATGTCGTGCTGCATACGTTCGTAGGTATTGGGATTGCCGCAGATCTTGATCACCGGCATGCTCGGGAAGCCCTGCGGGGCTCCGCGGCCGGTGGAGAACATCATGAACTGGGCGCCGGTGGCCGCCATGCCCGTCAGGATCTCCGGTTCGCGGCCGGGAGCGTCCTTGATCCACAGACCCTTCTGACCGTCGATGCGCTCGGTATACTCCAAAACGCCCTGGATGGGACGGGTACCGGATTTCACGATGGCGCCGAGGCTCTTTTCCTCGATGCTGGAAAGTCCGCCGGCGATGTTGCCGGGGGTGGGCTGTCCGCCGCGCATGTCCTCGCCGATGGCTTTGGCCCGCTCCTCCATGCGCTTGACGATCTCATAGATCTTCTGGCCCACCGGCCCGTTTTCGCCGCCGACCGCCCGCCGGGCCAGGATATGCTCGCCGCCCAGGAATTCCGTGGTCTCGCCGAAGACCACCGTCGCGCCCAGGTCCACCAGCTTGTCGGCCACATAGCCGATCACGCAGTTGGAGGCCATGCCGGAAGTCGTGTCCGAAGCGCCGCACTTGATGGCCATCACAACCTCGCTCACGTCCACGGTCTCGCGCTGGAAGCCGGAGATCTCCTGCACCAGGCGCTGGGCGGCGTCGATGCCGGCCTGTATCGCCCGGGCGGTGCCGCCCAGCTCCTGGATGCGGATGATCTCAACAGGCTTTCCGGATGCGCGGATCTCCTCCACCAGGCGGTTGGCGTCGGTGCCCTCGCAGCCAAGGCTCACCACCAGCGCCGCGCCCACATTGGGGCTCTGGCCCAGGTTGGAAAGCGTATCCGTCACACGCTTCAAGTCGATGGGCAATTGGCAGCAGCCCTGGTGATGGAAATACCCGATGGTGCCCTGCACCTGCTGGCAGATTGCCTGACCCACGTCGTTTGCGCAGATCACGCTGGGGATCACAGCCACCAGGTTGCGGGAACCCACCTTGCCGTTTGAGCGGCGGTAGCCCTGAAAAGTATATTTCATGCTGCTCCCCTCCTTACAGGTCCCCGCGTCCGCGCAGGGCTTCCAGGTTATGTACATGAACGTACTCGCCTTTTAAGATGTCCTTTGTGGCGGCGCCGATCTCCTCGCCGTATTTAACGATCAGTTCGCCTTTTTTGATATCCCGGACCGCGATCTTGTGGCCGTAAGGAACGTCGCCGATCACGGTAACCGTCTCGCTGTTGCCCTTCTTGTCGCGCACGTCCACCGTCGTTCCGTCCGTAACGCCGTTGGCAAAGATCGTGGCGACGTTGTCCTTGTCCGTAACTTTCAGCGCCAGGCAGTTTTCCATACCGCACCTCCATGCCGTGCCGGGGGAAAAGCTTCCCCCGCACGTTTACGCGTTTTCGTATTTTTTGTGAGCTTCGCGCACGTTGCGGACCACCTGGTCCACGATCTCGCCGCTCAGTCCCGTGTAGCCCTCGGGATCCAGGATCTTCCGGATCTCCTCTTCGGTCATGCACTCGGCCACGGTCTCGTTCTTCAAAAGCATATCGCCAAAGTCCGCGCCTTGCTCGAAGGTATCCATGCACACCTGATAGACGATCGAGTGGGCGGTCTGCTTGCCCACCTTCTTGCCCAGCTCCAGCATGATGCCTTCGCTCTGCATCAGGCCCCTGAGGATATCCAGGTCCTGCCTCATCTTCTTTGCGTTGACCGTCAGGTTGGCGAACACCTTCTTCGCGCGCATCGCGGACGAACCGGCCAGGATGACCACCTCATTGGCGGCCTTCCATTCGATCTTCCAAAGCGCGCCGTCGCGCTCGTGGGCGCAGAACATGCTCTCGATGGCGGCCTCGGTATTGCCCTTGATGAGGCGCGCCAGCATCTGCAGGGATTCAAGGGTGTTGGGATTGCGCTTATGGGGCATGGTGGAGGAGCCCACGGAGCCCTTCACAAATCCCTCCGCCACTTCGCTCAGCTCTGTCATCTGCATATTGGCCAGCACCGCGCCCATCTTACCGTAGCTGTAGGCGATGATGGTGAGGGTGGTGCAGATCTCGGCGATGCGGTCACGGGAGGTGTGCCAGGCCACGTCCGGCACGCCCAGGCCCAGTTTTTCGATGGTGCGGCGGCTGACCTCCAGGCCGTCCGGCCCGAAGCCCGCCATGGTGCCCACCGCGCCGGCCATCTCGCCCACGAAGCAGCGCTTCATGCACTCCTCCAGGCGTTCGATGTTGCGGCGGTGCTCGCTGGCCCACACGGCCACCTTATATCCGAAGGTGATGGGCAGGGCCTGCTGGGTGTGGGAACGGCCGGGCATGATGGTGTCGCGGTATTTTTCAGCCGTATCGCACAGGAGCGTCTCGGTTTCCAGCATGTCTTTGTAGATCACCTCGATGCCCCGCTTCATGGCCAGCATGAAGGCGGTGTCGATGATGTCCTGGGTGGTGGCGCCCATGTGGACGTATTCGCCCAGGTTCCCATCGCATACGGTCTGGAATTCCTTCAGGATGGGCACCAGGGAATGCCCCACCTTGTTCACACCGGCTTCGACCCGGGCAAAGTCAAGAAGCTCCGCCTTCGCCTTGCGGCAGATCTCGTCGGCCGCCTCCTTCGGGATCAGGCCCATTTCGCCCTGGGTGGCGGCCAGCGCCGCCTCGATGTCGAGGATGTTCTGCATGATCGCCTTGTCGTCGAAGATCTCCCGCATCACGGGCGTGCTGAAGGAATTGCGGTACAGACTGGAATCAAGCATATTGCAGGCCATGATGATCTCTCCTTTGCTGTTAGGTTCATTTCAGGTTGCGGATGAGGGACCCCAGCGGGGCGAAACCGTCCCCCGGGGCAAGTCCGAGCACTGCCTGCCGGATCTGACCGGCAAGGCCTTTGTCCACGGCCATACAGGCAAGGGCGTTGAATTTTTCATCGATGAAGGCGTAGGGCGGGCGGCCCACCGGCAGGTCCACCTGGCGGGAGAGCACGCGGCCGTCCTTCAGCCTGAGGGTCACTTTTTCGCTGCGCAGGGCGGGATAGGCGGCGGTGAAGGCCGGGTTTTCCTTCACGCTTATCCTGCCTGCGAGATCTGCGATGATCGGATCCCGCAAAGCGCTTTCGTCAAACTCGGTCAGCGTCACCCGGCCGCGGCACAGCATGCAGGCCGCGCAGTAGGGCAGGGAAAACTTCGCCTTCGCTTCCGTTTCGGTGGTGAACAGGCCGCAGAGCTTCTCAGCCGTACGGTAGACCTCGACTTCCGCGTTCCCGACGTCTTCCGCACGGACATGCTCCTCCGCGATCAGCGCCTGCAGGGCGTCCAGGGCGGAATGGGTGTGTCCGCAGGAGGCGTGCATCTTGTAATAGGCGTCCTCCAGCATCAGCCTGTCCCCGGGCTGGGGGATCATGAAGGACAGGTCCTCCTTCGCGTTCGCCGCCCGGGCGTAGCCCTTTTCGCCGGCAAAGCCGTCCTCCGGGGCGCTGAAGCCCGCCCGGGCCAGTTCCGCGGCGATGATGCCGTTGCGTGCCGCGTTGCCCACGGTGACCAGCTTGGCCTCCGTTCCGAACACGCCCACCAGGCCCGAAGCCATGGTGGCCGCGATGCCGAAGGCGCGCTCGGTCCCCTCCCCGTCAAGTTCCATAACGCGGGCCGCGGCCGCGGCGGCGGCGAAGGTCCCGCAGGTGCCTGTGGTGTGCCAGTATTCGTAATGGTTTGGATTCACCGCGCCGCCCAGGCGGATCATGGCTTCATAGCCGGCGGCGACGCCGCAGGCGAAGCGGCCGAAATCCGCCCCTTCCGCCTCCGCGGCCGCCAGGGCCGCCGCGATGACCGGCGCGCCGGGATGGGTGATAGCGATCTTGTTGGTGTCGTCGTATTCCAGCAGGTGGCTGATCATGCCGTTGTAGAAGGCCGCCTCGTGGGAACTCGTCCCGTCCTTGAGGCCCACGGCGCTGGAAAGGGGATTGCCGCCCTGGCGCACAAGGAGCGTCGCGGCTTTTCGCTGGGCGGGTTTGCCCTGGGCAGCGATGCAGCAGCCCAGCCAGTCCAGCAGCTTATAACGGATATCCTTCAGGTTTTCCCCGCCGATCCTCTCCAGGGTCATCCCGGCGAGGAAATCACAGAGTGTTCGGGTCCGGTTCATCTTTTTCCTCCATGGGCCGTATGCTTTGCATAAGTTCCAGGACTTCCTCCCAGGTACCGCGGGAAACGGCGATCTCCTGCGGGGGATGGGCTTTCAGGCGGTCACGGGTGTCACCGGGGACGCGGATACGGTCCGCCCCGGGGCGCAGCCGGGAGGAACGGATCCTGTCCAGCCAGTCCCTTGAGCGGCGGTCCCGCGTTTCCTTCGGGGCGAAGCGGTCCGGATCCAATACGGCCATGAAGCAGCCGGTGTTGGCCTGTCCGCTTCCTTCGAACATGTTGGAGGCTTCATAGCTCAGGTCCGCGCCGGTCAGGACCGCGCTCAGGTAATCCACGGCCATGGCCATCCCGTAGCCCTTGTGTCCTGCCATGGGAAGCACTGTGCCCCGCATGGCGGCCCCGGCGTCGGTGGTGTCGCGTCCGTTTTCGTCCATGGCCCAGCCCAGGGGGATCTCCCGTCCCTCCCGGGCCGCCAGCCGGATCTTGCCCCTGGCCGCTGCCGCCGTGGAGATGTCAAGTGAGAAGCTTCCGTCCCCGGCCGGGAAGGCCAGGGCGAAAGGATTGGTGCCCAGGGCTTTGTCCATGCCGCCCCAGGGGGCCATCTGCGGGCTGGAATTGGTGCACATGAAGGCCAGAAGGCCCGCGTCCGCCGCCATGCCGGTATAAAAGCCGACGGCCCCGAAATGAAACGCGCGGCATACCGCGGCAAAGGCGCTGCCCTCCTGAAGGGCGGTCTCGATGCAGTCCCGCATGGCACGCACGCCAGCCACCTGGCCCAGGGCGCCGTCCGCGTCGTAGCGCAGGATGTTGCCGGCTGTCCTTTCGCACCTGATGTGCGGCCGAGGATTGACGGCGCCGCTTTTCAGGCGTTCCAAAGTCGGCTTCAGCCGCATCAGTCCATGGGACGGCATGCCGCTCATTTCAGCCCGGAGCAGGAGATCCGCGCATGTTTCCGCGTCCTCAGGGGGGACACCGGCCCGGCGGAGGATCAGCACTGCGATACGCTCAGCCTCCGCGCAGGCAACGGTGATCTTATCCGTGCACATCAGTCGTCGTCCATCTCGTCAGAGGTGTCTTCCGCCAGGTCACCGGCGGCCACCACTTCGGGATGCCTGGACTTGCGGTAAGACTTGACCATCTTGGATATGATCGGCACGAAGAAACTGACCAGGGAGATCAGCAGCACGACCAGTGCCACGGGATGCGTCCACAGGAAACTGTAGGAGCCCTTGTTCGCTACCAGCGCCTGCTGCAGGTTGCTCTCAGCCATGGAGCCGAGAACCAGGCAGACGATCAGCGGCGCGGTGGGTATGTCAAACTTGTAGAAGGCATAGCCCAGCAGGCCGAAGAAAATGCAGGTCAGCACGTCGAAAGAGCTGGAGGAGATGGAAAACACACCTGTCACGCAGAAGGCCAGGATGATGCCGCCCAATAAGGACTCCGGGATGGAAAGGATCTTCTTCATGTAGCGCAGAAGGAACAATCCCAGAGGCGCCATCACGATGTTGGCAAAAAAGAAAGCAAGGAACAGGGAATAAGCCACGTCCGCGTGTTCGGTGAACAGCACGGGGCCGGTGGTCAGGCCCTTGAGCAGCAGCGCGCCGAGGAACAGGGCCGAAGTCGCGTTGCCCGGCACGCCCAGCGCCAGCAGCGGGACCATGGAACCGCCGGTAACGCCGTTGTTGGCCGCTTCAGGGGCCGCGACGCCCTTCGGGTTGCCTTCGCCGAACTTGGGCTTGGAGCGGTTGATCTTGTTCTCGGTATCGTAAGCCAGGAAGGTAGCCACGTTGGTGCCCGCGCCGGGAATAATGCCGATGATGGTGCCGATGACGGAACCGCGCAGCCAGGTGGGCAGCAGCTTTTTGCACATTTTCCACCCGATCCACACATGGTCCACTTCCGGTATGGGCCCGGTCTCCTTGCTCTTTTTCTCTGCGTTTTTGAGCACGGAGATCACGCCGAAGATGCCGATCAGGGCCGCCACCAGCGTGACGCCGCTCAAAAGGTGAATGTCGAACACAAAACGCTTGGTGCCGCGCTGAGGGTCCTGGCCGATGACGGCAAAGAACAGGCCGATGAAGCCGGACAGAAGGCCCTTGATGATGGACTTGCCGCCGATGGAGGCGATGCAGCTCAGGCCCAGGACCGCCACGGCGAAGTACTCGGCGGGGCCGAATTTGAGGGCGAACTCAGCCAGCACAGTGGTCAGGAACATCAGCACGATGGCGCTGAACAGGCCGCCGAACACGCTGGAAATGGTGGATATGCCCAGCGCCTGGCCCGCCTTGCCCTGTTTGGCCATCGGATATCCGTCAAGTGTTGTTGCAAATGATGATATAGTTCCCGGGATACCAAGCAAAATGGCCGAGATGGAACCGCCGAAGATCGATGAACAGTAGATGGCCGTAAGGAAGACCAGGCCGGTGGTGGCGCTCATGGTGTAGGTGATGGGCACCATCAGGGCGATGGCCATGTTGCCCGTCAGGCCGGGCAGCGCGCCGATGATCAGGCCGACCAGGGTGCCGAACACCAGGAAAAGGATGTTTTCCCAGGTGAACAGCGCCGCGAAGCCGGCAAGGATGTTTTGCAGCATGGCTTTTCACCTTTCCTCAATAGAATGGGGCCGGGAAGTGTACATGGAACACCAGTCTGAACACCAGGTACAGCGCCACGGCCAGGATCACGGCCACCGGGATCAGTATCTTCCAGTTTCGGTAGCCCAGGACTGCACTGGTCCCGACGATCAGGATGATGGCGGCCAGGACATAGCTGACATACTGGAACACAAAATAAAAGATCACCAGCAGGCCCATCACGGCGGCGACCTTCAGATACTTGCGCACGTCCTCCTTGGGAGCAGCCTGCGTTTTCTCCTTTTTCCCACCGGAAGCCTTCTTTTCCTTGATCAGGTTATAGACGCCCATCAGCAGGATGATGGCGCCCAGGATGACGATGCCCCATCCGATGACCGTCGGCCAGAACTGAGATTTCTTTTTGATCTCCGCCGCGGTATACAGGATGATCCACGTGCCAAAGCCGATCGAGACGACGCCCAGGCCGATATCTTTTTTTGGCACAGCGCTTTCCTCCATTCATATAAGATCCGGATCCGGGATAAGAGAAGGGGCGAAGGCTCCGCCCTCAAGGGGTGGCCTCCGCCCCAGGGAAGTTATCGCTTACTCTTCATCCAGGAGGTAGTAGATGGCTTCCATGTTCGCATAATCCTGGGACAGGAAGGCCTGGTAGTCGGCGGCGTTCATGTACATGATCGGGAAGCCGCTGTCGTTGAAGGCCTTGATGACGGCTTCGGATTCCATGGCCTGCTTGAGCGCGTCGGACAGGATCCCGATCACGTCCTCGGGAGTGCCGGCGGGCACGGCGAATCCACGGTAAGCACCGTACACGAAGTCGTATCCGCATTCAGCCATGGTGGGAACGTCCGGCAGGGCCTGGTGGCGTTCGGTATTGCACACAGCCAGGGGGATGATCTTGCCTTCCTGGATCAATGTCGCGGCGCCGCCGTAGGTGGTCAGGCCCACCTGAGCGTGGCCGCCGGCCAGCTGCACCACCTGATCGGCGGAGCCGTCGGTGTGCATGTAGGAGAAGGGAGTCAGGCCGAACTGTTCGGTCATGATCAGGCTGGCGATGTGGTGGGAGGTGGAGAAGCCGGGGGTGGAGTTGGTCAGGGAGTCCGCCTTGGCGGCCGCCATGAACTCGTCCATGTTGGTGATGCCGGAATCAGCGCTGACAACCACGATCTCAGGATCGAAGCAGAACTGGCCGATGGCGGTCGCGTCTGTGATGCCGAACTCGGTATCGCCGGAGAGGATGTTGGTCACGAAGCTGGAGGTGAGCGCCAGCACCGTGTAGCCGTCGGCAGGCTGGTTCAGGGCGTAGGTCTGGCCGATGATAGCGCCGCCGCCCTCACGGTCTTCCACAATGACCTGCTTGCCCAGGATCTTGGTCATTTCATCCGCGATGATGCGGCAGCACAGGTCCACGTTGCCTCCTGCCTTGAAGGGCACGACGATGGTCACTTCCTTCTCGGGGAAGGCCGCCATCGCGGTCCCCATGACAAAGGTCAGCATGAAAGCCAGGGCAAGGGCGATAACGGAACGCAGGGTCTTTTTCATGGTTCATCTTCCTTTCTGTCTTGTGCGGCGCATTGCCGGACGAACCGTCCGATGCGTGCCGCGGGGGGGAATGGGAGTGATTGGGCAACGGGTTTGTTTCTGTACTTACTATGTCATAAACCGCCCATTTTGTACAGTATTTATATTGAATGGATACCATAAGGTTTGCTTATACCGGCGTCACCCCCCGGCACGGATAAACTGCAGCAGTCCTCCCGCTTTCAGCACCGCCCTCTCCCGGTCCGTCACGCGCAGCTTCACTATCCTGGCATATCCGGCAGTCTCGTTGCGGATCATAAGGTCCTCCCCCGCGCCGTCCCGCCTCAGCCCGTCAAGGACCAGCCGGTCTCCCGGACGGAAGTCGGAAGCGTCCTCCGTCTCCAGCGGCAGGATGCCGAAATTGATCAGGTTGGCCCGGTGTATGCGGGCAAAGCTCCGGGCGATGACGGCCCGGACCCCCAAATAGCGGGGCATCAGGGCCGCGTGCTCCCGGCTGGACCCCTGCCCATAGTTCTCCCCCGCCACAATGACAGATGAGCCCATTTCCAGCGCACGGCGCCAGAAATCCGGGTCCAGCCTCTCGAAAGCGGACCTGGAGACCGCCTCGATGTTGGCGCGGTTGGCCACGTTCTTCGCGCCCGAGGGGGCTATCTCATCGGTGGAGATGTTGTCGCCCACACATAGGGATACCCGCATGTCAAGGCAGTCCGGAAGCGCTTCTCCCAAGGGGATCTCCTTGATGTTCGGCCCCCGGACCACCCGGACCTCCGCGTCCGGCGCGCCGCGCAGGATCAGGCTGTCGTCCGTTTCATATATTTCCGGCTCCCTGATGTCCCTCAGTTCCTCCGGGTCAAACCCTTCCGCTCCCCAGGTGATATGCCCGGCGAGGGCGGTGAAGGCAGCCGTCTCGGGCCCGGCAAGGTAAACGCCGGATTCCTTCGTCCCGCAGCGCCCGGGAAAATTGCGGTTGACCGTCCTGAGGGAAACGCCGCCGGTGCGCACAGCCTGTCCCATACCCACGCATGGGCCGCAGCCGCATTCAAGCACCCGGGCTCCCGCCCGGACAAAGGTCTCGACAGCGCCGCTCTTCAAAAGCGCTAGATAGTTCTGCCTTGTGCCTGGGGTCACCAGCAGGCTCACATTTTCCGCGATCCGGCGGCCCCGCAGGATGGCCGCCGCCTTCTCAAGATCGCTGATGGACGAATTGGTGCAGCTCCCGATAAACACCTGGTCCACCCGTTCGCCCGCCGCTTCCCGCACGGGCACGACGTTGTCCGGCCGGTGGGGCAGCGCCGCCATCGGCTCTGCCATATCAAGGTCCAGGCGGAACACCCGGTCGTAGCTCGCATCCGGGTCAGCCATGAGGGGGACAAAGGCTCCTTCCCTCCCCTGGGACCTGAGGAAACGGCGCGCCTCTTCGTCCGCCGGGCAGACGGCGGTGGTGGCGCCGGTCTCAACCGCCAGGTTCGTAAGCGTCATGCGTTCAGGCACGCTGAGGCTCCCAAGTCCTTCGCCGCCGAACTCGAAGGCGACTCCCAGGCCGCCCTTTACCCCGAATTCCTTCAGGATGCGCAGCGCGGCGTCCTTCGCGTTGACGCCCGGCCGCAGCCGGCCCCGGAGGTCGATCTTTACCACCCGCGGCATGGCCACCGCCAGGGGCTGCCCGGCCATCACGGCGGCCACGTCCAGCCCTCCCGCGCCGATCCCGATCATGCCAAGCGCGCCGGCGCTGGGCGTGTGGCTGTCCGTGCCGACAATTATTTTCCCCGGTACGGCAAACCGGGCCAGATGCACGCTGTGGCAGATGCCGTTGCCGGCCCGGGACAGTACGATGCCGTATTTCCGGGCCACGCTCGTCAGGTAAGCGTGGTCGTCCGGGTTCCGGTGGTCGGTGTACAACATGTTGTGGTCCAGGTAGCTGACGGAAAGCTCCGTGCGTACCTTCTCCAGCCCCAGGCTCTCAAACGCAAGGTAAGCAAGCATGCCCAGGGCATCCTGGGTCAGCGTCTGCTCCGCCCGTATTTCCAACGGCGATCCGGGCGTCATATTGCCCGACAGGATATGCGGGCCGAGGATCTTTTCAACAAGGTTCATTTTCTGTCCCTCCCCCTGCGTTCAGCAGGCCGCCGGAAAGCAGTACCTGCGCCTCGTGCGCGTTCAGGTCCGTATGGCATGGGATACTTATCCCATGGGTCTCGTTCAGGACCGTGATGTGTCCGCAGCGGATCCCCTCATGGATCCCGCGAAGGCGCAGTATATCCCCCTCGCCGATCGTTTCCAGGTCCTCCGCCCGGTCTATGAGAAGGGGCAGGATACCGTAGTTGATCAGGTTCGCCCGGTGGATGCGGTGCATGGAGACCGCCAGCACGGCCCGGATCCCCAGAGCCAGGCACCCGGCCGCCGCGTGCTCCCGGGACGAGCCCTGGGCATAGTCGCGGCCCGCGGCAATGGCGCTTTCCTTCAGTTCCCCGGCCCTGCGCACAAACCCCGGATCCCTGTAATGGAAAAGGTAGCGGGCCAGGGCGGGAATGTTGGCCCTGAGCGAAAGCGCTTCCGGCACTGCCGGAACGATGTCGTCCGTGCTGATCCCGTCCCCGGCCTTCAGGGAGACGGGCAGAAGCATCTCGTCCGGCAGGGGCCTGCCCCGGGGGATGGGGCGGATCTTATCCGTATATACAGGCCGGAAGCCCTCATCCCGGTCCCGGTCGAAGCGGATATAGGCGGACGGGTCGCTTTCCGTCTGCTCCGGCGTCCGAATGTCCTCCAGCTCCCGGGGATCCATCAGATTGGATACGTCCGTCAGGCATCCCCGGACCGCCGAAGCAGCCGCGGTCAGGGGACCCGCGAGCCAGATCCGGGCATCCTTCGTACCGGCGCGGCCCGGAAAATTGCGGTTCGTGGTGCGAAGCACGTTTGTCCCGGACGCCGGCGCCTGGCCGATGCCCATGCAGGGCCCGCACCCGCTCTCGAGCAGCCGGCCGCCGGAGGCCAGGATCACGTCCAGCCAGCCGTCGCGCATCAATTGGCGGTACACCTTCCGGGACCCGCAGGCCACCAGCAGCTCCGTATCCGGCGAAACGCTGCGGCCCTTCAGCACCCGGGCGGCCCGCGCCAGGCTTTCGTAATCGCCGTTGGCGCAGCTGCCGATGAACACCTGGGAAAAGGGGACTTTTTCGGCTTCCCGCACCGGGATGCCCCGGTCCGGCTGGCCCGGCAGGGCGGTCATGGGCACCACTTCGCCAAGGTCCAGGCAAACCTCTTCGCTGCCCGCGGCGCCCGCATCGGCGGACATGGGCATAAAATCCTCTTCCCGGCCATGCCCTTTAAGCCACGCGAGGGCCTGCCCGTCGGCGGGAAAAACAGAGCTTGTGGCCCCCATCTCGGCCCCCAGGTTGCAAAGGGTCTGCCTTTCGGGCACCGTAAGCGTCTCCGCGCCGTCGCCGCAGTACTCCAATACAGCGTTGACCGCGCCTTTGATCGTCAGCCGGGACAGGAGCGTCAACGCGGCGTCCATGGCGCTGACGCCGGCCCTGAGCCGTCCCGTCAGGCGGACGGTGATCACCCGGGGCACACGGAGGGGAAAGGGACGCCCCGTCATGGCGGCGGAGACTTCCATCCCGCCCATGCCGATGCCCAGCATCCCCAGCGCGCCGCAGGATGCCGTGTGGCTGTCCGCGCCGATGAGCAGCATGCCGGGCCTTGCGATATCCTCCGCGTAAAGCGTATGGCAGATACCGCTCCCGGCCCGTGCGAAGCGGAGCCCGAAGGCTTTGGCGCAGCTTTTCACAAAGGCCTGGTCACCGGCGGTCTGCGCCTGGGCGCCCACCAGGTTATGGTCCGTAAACACCGTCGGCGCCTCCACGCCCGCGCGGCGCATGCCCATGGTGTCGTATGCCATCAGCGCCAGGATGCCGGACATATCGTGGAACAGCACGCTGTCCACGCGCACGCTTGAGAGCCCTCCCGCCTCCGCCTTTCCGGAGACCAGGTGCGCGCGCAGCAGTTTTTCGGTCAGGGTCAGAGGAGCGGCCACTTTTATTCCCCCAATATATTTATATCTTTTTCTTTATTTTATGGAATTTCGCGTCATGTGTACAATATCAATCTTGAATCAACGGATAACTTTGTATTATAATATGCGTAAAATGTATTTTTATTGACTGTATGATATCCCCCACGGTAAAGGGAGGCCGCACCATGCGTTTGTCCACCATCCGGTATGTCATATGCATCGCTGAAACAGGCAGCTTCACCCAGGCCGCTTCCCAGCTTTTCATAAGCCAGCCGGCCCTGAGCCAGGCGATCCAGCGGTTTGAGCAGGAGATCGGCCAGCCGCTCTTCATCCGCGAAAAAAACCGCCTCCGGCTGACGGAAGCGGGGCAGATCGTGGTGGATGAAGGCCGCAAGATGCTGGACATCGAGCGTCACGCCTATGCCCGTCTGGACGACCTGAAGGAGAGCAAGCCCAGGATCGTCCATATCGGCAGCGCGTCCACCTACCAGCGCTTTTTCCTTGCGGAGACGCTGACACGCCTGCAGATCCAGTATCCGGACATCCATATCCACATCCGGGACGGCTTCAGCCACAGTCTGAACAGCATGGTGGAATCCGGCGAGATCGAATACGCCCTCGCTTTTGAGCCCTTCGGAGGCCAGGTGAAAGCCTGTCCCATCGTCCGGGAGGAGGTTTTCCTGGCTGTTCCCCCCTCCTCCGACCTGCTGGACCGATTCTCTTCCGTCCCCGACGGGGGATCAGAATATCCCGTGGCCGACCTGTCCCTATGCAGGGACGTGCCCTTCATATTATATCCCGCCACCCGGCGCATGCAGTCCGTGCTGATGGCGGAGACCGGACGGGCCGGATTTACACCCAGCGGCGCCATTACCGGATACAGCACCGAAGTCGCCAACGCCATGGCCTTCCAGGGGCTCGGCCTGGCCTTCGTGCCTGCCGTGACGGCGCTGATGTGCCCCCGGGAGGTCCGTCCCCGGTATTTCCGCCTCCGGCCCGGCGGTTATTTCCGGATGCTCGCTCTCATCAGCCGCAGCCAGAACGACCAGGACGACATTTCCGACACCCTGGTGCGGCTTTTGCGGGAGCAGGTAATGAAAATGCTGGCCCGCCGGACGTTCGCAGGCGATCCGATGCGGACCGGGATCGCCCGGCCCTGATCCCCGGCGGGCCGGAACGCCTGCCGCGGCAGGCCGCGTTGATATCAGGCCGGTCAACAAAGCCCGATAGCCAAAAAGAGAGAAAACAGCTCCGTCCCATGCAGGGCGGTGCCGTTTTCTCTCCGATCAATTATTTATTCCCGTCCCCCTCCGTGTCCGTCCGGTCCCGGAGGAGTTTTTTTGCCCTTCTTTTGTTGGTCAGCTCGTTCAGCCGGTGGACGCGGCCGGCCACGCGGTTGCCAAGGAGCGCCTTGCTCTTGTGCTGGTCCA
Source organism: Clostridia bacterium (assembly GCA_017523615.1). Taxonomy (GTDB): domain Bacteria; phylum Bacillota; class Clostridia; order Christensenellales; family Aristaeellaceae; genus RUG756. The sequence goes on along the minus strand of JAFWWK010000151.1, from coordinate 9,173 downwards.
GCAGCGCCCTGACACCCAGGGCCGCCGGTATGGCCGCCGGCAGCCCGCCGACCGCCCCGGCCAGCGCGCCCACGCCCATGGCCGCGCCGGTCTTGGCCATACGGAATACAGTGTTCTGCATGGCCGCCTTCTGGCTCTTCTTCCCCATGATCACCTTGGCCTGCTCGGTGACGGCGATCACCGCGAAGGGAAGGGCGGTAGAGACCACCTCGGTCACCTCGCCCAATAGCCCGGTATCCTCCATCAGGCCCAGGTCCACCGCCATCTCGTCGGCATAGGTGAGCCCGGTGGTCAGGGTGTCCACCAGGGTGTCGTGCTGACGTTTTTTATATTTCTTTACCAAGGCCCGGTAGCGGGCCGGCGCGGTCGCGGAACCGGGGGTCTCCTTCCGGGCAGGAAGCTTTTCCGCGCTTACCAGGGACTGCTCCTCCCGTTTTTGGATGACCGGCGCCTCCGTGCGTTCGCCCACATCCTGCATGCGGCGCGCTTTCTGTATGCTCTGCTCTTCCTGTTTGCGCTGCTCCATAGCCATGGTTTTATCTCCTTTATCGGCGTCGGTTTCGGAAAACAAGGGCGGTCGCGGCGGTCCGTCGGGTAAGGGATCCTTCCCGAAATTCTCACTCCGCGTACAGCCGGTAATTTTCCATCATGCTCAGGGCGTCCCTGTCCTGGGTGCCATGACATTCGCAGATCAGTATCCCGTGATAGCCCCGCGCGGCAAGCAGCGGCATCAGCTGCCTGTAGTCCGGCCCGTAGGTCCCTTCGTCAAAGGTCCGGTGGCGCCTTTCGCCGCCGGAGGAATATTCGATGGCCGAAAAATGCATGTGCATCCCCCGGGCCCGTTCGATGCCCAGGACCTCCTCAGTCCGGTCCAGAATCCTCCCGAAAGCCTCGGCGCTGTCCACGCCGCCCCGGGATAACGCGTGCAGGTGCGCAAAATCCACGCAGGGTATCAGCCTTTCGTCCGTGAGGCACAGGTCCAAGATCTCCTCCAGGTCCCCGATCTGTCCGGGCCGGCCCATGGTCTCGGGGCAAAGCCTGGCGTCCCCGAGGCCCTTCCCGTCCAGGATGGAAAGGGTCTCCCTCAGGCCCTCCCGGATCAGACGGATGGCTTCCCGCCTTTCCTGCTTCATCCCGCTGCCCGCATGCACCACGATCTCCCTGCCGCCGCAGGGAAGGAGCGCCTCGGCGGTATCCGTCAGGTAGGCAAAGGAGCGCAGGCGTTTTACCGGGTCGGGATTGGCCAGATTTACGTAATATGGCGCGTGGGCGGACAGCGTCACGCCGTTTTCCTCCGCCGCGGCCCGGACGGCCGGAGCCGACTCTTTTTTAAGGTAAACGCCCCGCCCGAAAGCCATTTCCCAGGCGTCCAGGCCCATGTCGGCGCACCATGCCACCGCCTCGGGAGCGCCGCGGCGTCCGGAAGCGTTGAAGGCGTCGCTCTGTCCCGCGGGGCCAAAACGCACCCGCTCACCGTTTTTCACGTCCATTCTCCTCCAGGCAGGACCTTTTTCAGGTACGTTCCCGTGCAGCTTGAGCCGTCTGCGGCCACCTCCTCAGGGGTGCCCTCGGCCACCACCTCGCCGCCCCCGTCCCCGCCCTCGGGGCCCAGATCGATGATGTGGTCGGCCATCTTGATCACGTCCAGATTGTGTTCGATGACAAGAACGGTATTCCCCGCGTCGGTCAGGCGCTGCAGCACCCTGCCCAGCCGGTTCACGTCGTCGGTGTGCAGACCGGTGGTGGGCTCGTCCAGCAGGATCATCGTCCTGCCGGTGGCCTTCCGGGACAGCTCCGTGGCCAGCTTCACCCGCTGGGCCTCGCCGCCGGAAAGGGTGGTGCTGCTCTGCCCCAGGTGCATGTAACCGAGGCCCACGTCCTGCAGCGTACGCAGCTTGGTCATGATCCGCGGGTGGTTCTCAAACAGCTTCAGGGCTTCCTCCACCGTCATATCCAGAACGTCGGCGATGTTTTTGTCCCGGTATTTCACCTCCAGGGTCTCCCGGTTGTACCGCCTTCCGCCGCACACCTCGCAGGGCACGTACAGGTCCGGCAGGAAGTTCATTTCGATGCGGATCAGGCCGTCGCCGCCGCAGGCTTCGCACCGGCCGCCCTTGACGTTGAAGGAGAATCGGTTCTCCTGGTATCCCCGCACCTTTGCCTCCGCCGTCTGGGCAAACACCTTGCGGATCAGGTCGAACAGGCCCGTGTAGGTGGCGGGGTTGCTCCTCGGGGAGCGCCCGATGGGGCTCTGGTCGATGGCGATGATCTTGTCCAGCTGCTCGCAGCCGTCCACCCGGTCATAATCGGCCCTGCGTATATGGGCGCGGTTGAGCGCGTGGGCCAGGTGCCCGTACAGGATGCTGTTGACCAGGCTGCTTTTGCCGCTGCCGGAAACGCCGGTGACGCAGCACATGACCCCCAGGGGGAAACGCACGTCGATGTTCTTCAGGTTATGCTCCCTGGCCCCCACCACCGTCAGCCAACCCCTGGGGACGCGCCGCTTCTTCGGCACGGGAATGCGCATGCGCCCGCTGAGGTAGGCCCCGGTGATGCTCTCGGGACAGGCCGCCACGTCCTCCACGCTGCCCTGGGCCACGATGCGGCCCCCGTGTTCCCCGGCCCCCGGGCCGATATCCACCAGCCAGTCGGCGCTGCGCAGCGTTTCCTCGTCGTGCTCCACCACGATCAGGGTGTTTCCCAGGTCCCTCAAGCGGCGCATGGTGCCCAGAAGCTTTCCGTTGTCCCGCTGGTGCAGCCCGATGGAGGGCTCGTCCAGCACATACAAAACGCCCATCAGGCCGCTGCCGATCTGGCTGGCCAGGCGGATGCGCTGGGCCTCGCCGCCGGACAGGGTGGCCGCGCCGCGGCTGAGGGTCAGGTATTCCAGGCCCACGTCCCTGAGGAAGCCCAGCTTGGAGTTCATTTCCTTCAGGATCTGGTCCGCCACCACCCGGTGGGTGGGAGACAAAACCAGGCCGTTCATAAATTCCATGCAGGCGCGGATGTTCATATCGCACACCTGGGAGATGTTCTTCCCGCCGACGGTGACCGCCAGCACCTCCCGCCGCAGCCGCCGCCCGCCGCAGTCCGGACAGGGCTCGGTGGTCATGTACGCCTCGTAGGCTTCTTTCATGCCTTCGCTGCCCGTTTCCCGGTAACGCCGCTCAAGGGACGGGATCACGCCCTCGAAATCTGTCTGGTACCTGGCGCCGGCGCCGCCCTCCCCAAAGCGCACGGGGAACTTTTCGCCCCCTGTGCCGTAAAGGATCAGCCCCCGGGCCTGTTCGCTGAGTTCTTCAAAGGGCGTGTCCATGGAAAAGCCGTAGTGCTCCGCCATGGCGCTGAACATCGTGTGGGCCGTGGATCCCTTATCGCCGCTGTTCCAGCCCATGCATTTAATGGCGCCGCCGTTCAGGCTGAGGGCGCTGTCGCTGACGACCAGGTCCTCGGACACCTTCATCCTCTCCCCCAGGCCCGCGCAGGCGGGGCAGGCCCCGTAGGGCGAGTTGAAGGAGAACATCCGGGGGGACAGCTCCTCGATATTGATGCCGCACTCCGGACAGGCGTAGTTCTGGGAATACAGCTGTTCACGGCCGCTGTCCGCTTCCCTGACGATCACAAGGCCCCCGGACTGCTTCAGCGCCGTTTCCACGCTGTCCGTCAGACGCTGGGATATCCCATCCCGGACCACGATGCGGTCCACCACGATGTCGATCGAATGCTTCTTCTGCTTATCCAGTTCCGGGACCTCGTCCAGGTCGTAGATCTCCCCGTCCGCCCGCACCCGGGCAAAGCCGTTCCTGCGGGCATCCTCCATCACCTTCGCCTGGGTCCCCTTTTTGCCGCGGACCACCGGGCTCATCACAAAGATCCTCGTCCCCTCGGGCAGGGCCATCACGGCGTCCGTCATCTCGTCCACCGACTGCTTTCGGATCTCCCTGCCGCAATTGGGGCAGTGGGGCACGCCCACCCGGGCGTACATCAGCCTTAAATGGTCATAGATCTCCGTTACCGTGCCCACAGTGGAGCGGGGGTTGCGGGCGGTGGTCTTCTGGTCGATGGATATGGCCGGGCTGAGCCCGTCGATCAGGTCCACGTCCGGCTTGTCCATCTGCCCAAGAAACTGCCGGGCATAGCTGGACATGCTCTCCACATACCGGCGCTGCCCCTCGGCGTAAATGGTGTCGAAGGCCAGGGAGGACTTGCCGGAGCCCGAAAGCCCGGTAAAGACCACCAGTTTGTTCCTGGGGATGTCCAGGTCCACATTCTTTAAATTATGCTGGCGCGCCCCGCGCACAATGATCCTGTCCTGCATGGATGCTCCTGTATACCGTCCTTCGGGAGATGGCGCCTGAAGAAGGCAGCCGCTCAAGATGTCCGGCCTCCGGTGTGTCCGGAAAAAACTGTTCCGCCGTAGGGGCGGTCAATCCATTATACCATATCCCACGTCCGAAACAAGCGCAACTTGCTTTCTTTTTGCGTCTTTTTGCGTTTTCACCCCGCACGCGGCCCCCCCAGGGCTTACGCATGAACCCAAAGAACGCGAATCAAACTTTCTCCGAGGGGGGGTATCAGGGGGAACACCCCCTGATTAAAATCCGAAGGAGCGGCGTGTACGTGACTGAGGCCAAATTGCGTAGCAATTTGTTCCTTACGGATTTGCCGCCCGGGAACCCCGCAGGGGTGACAGGCAAATCCGCCGGGGGTTCCGCAGGGGGGTCGTTGAGACCCCCCTGCGAGCTCACTCTTCATGCGTGAGCCGTGGCGCGCCTCCCCTTTCCCACATTGACGGCATCAAAGGGATATGATATCTTATCGTCAAATAAGGCCGCGGTATTCCGCGGCCCGGGAGAGAGGAGATCATCATGAAAGACATATTCGAAGCCATCCGTTCCAGGTCCTCCACAAGGGGGTATACCGACGAAAAGCTGACCGCGGAGGAACTGGAAGCCATCCTGTGCGCCGGCCTGGAGGCCCCCACCGCCGCCAACCGTCAGGAGATCCGCTTCACCGTCCTTTCAAAGGACAGCCCGGCGCTGAAGCTGGTCCGGGAAGCCTTTGAAGAGGGGCTGGAAAAGGCGCCCGAAAACAGCTTTTATTACGGAGCGCCCACCGTCATCATCCTCAGCGCCCCCGCCGCCTTTCCCTGGAGCCCCGTGGACGCGGGCATCGCGGTGCAGAACATGGCCCTGGCCGCGGAAGGCCTGGGGCTCGGCAGCCTGATCATCGGCTGCATCCGCCGCTGCATGGAGGGCGAACGGGCCGAAGAGCTTGCGAAGGCCCTCCGCTTTGAGGACGGTTTTTCCTACCAGGTGGCCATCGCCGTGGGGCATAAAGCAAAGGAAAAGGCGCCCCACACCTATCAGAAGGACGCCCAGGTAACGTTCCTTTGACATGGGGTCACTTCCCCAGGAGATACCGGAATATCTGCCCCGCCACAGGCGCGGCCACGCTCCCTCCGCCGCCGGCGTCCTCCACCAGGACCACCACGGCGTAGGGGGCGTTTTCTTCGTCGATGAAGCCCACAAACCAGGCGTTGGTGTTTTCCCTTCCGTCGATCTCGGCGCTGCCGGTCTTGCCGCAGATCCGGTGCCCGGTCACGGCGGCCCGGGTGCCTGTGCCGGAGACGACCGCCTGGTACATCTGTTCCCGCACCGTCCGCGCCGTACTCTCATCCAGGACGCGCCTGAACACCGCGGACGTGAATGATACGGTCTCCTTCCCGTCGGGGGCCACCACGCTCTGCAAAAGCCTCGGCTCCATGACGGCGCCGCCGTTCGCCGCGGCGCAGGCCGAAAGGAGCACCTGCATCGGCGTACACAAAAGGGCGCTCTGACCGATGCCGGTCATGGCCACCTCCCGGTCCGTCCGGTTGTCGGAAGGATAGGAGGAATTCTCCACCACCATGTCCCGGAAGAGGAAATTGAAATTATAGCCGAATTTTTCGGCCTCAGCCCGCAGCCGCCGGTCGCTCAGTTCCAGCGCCGCCCGGGCGAAGGTATTATTGCAGCTGACCCGGAAGGCCCTTTCCAGGCCCAGGTCGCCGTGCTGGGTCACCACCTGCCTCTCCAGGTCCGTCCCGGCGTCGGTGATCAGATGGCCGCCCACCGTCAGCTGCCCGTCGCAGCGGTAGCGCCTGTCCAGGGCGTCCGGAAAAGCCTCCAGCATGGCCGACAGGGTGATGATCTTGAAGGTGGAGCCCGGCGCGTACATGCCCTGTACGGCACGGTTGAAGAACGGATGCCCCGGGTCCGTTTTGACGCTCACGGTCACGTTTGCCGGATCAAAATTGGGAAAGGAGCATTCGGCCAGCACCGCGCCGGTCCGGTAGTTCATCACGATGACCGCGCCTTTTTTGTCCGCCGGGAACCACCCGAGGATGTTCGCGCTCAGGGCGGAATCCACCGTGAGGCATACGTCGCTTCCGCGCCGGCCGGTCCCGTACAGGACGCTTTTGACCTCCTCGACAAAGGGCTGGTCAAAACCGTAAAGGTAGAAGCTCATAAAGCTTTCCACCCCGTTGGCCACGTTTCCGTCCCGGTCCCCCAGGACGTGGACCGTGGCGCGGCGGACCCTTTCGTCACTGTGGTATATCCTTTCTTCGCCGAAGGTCGAGGCCAGAACGACGCCGCGGGTATCCAGCACCGCGCCCTCCGTGACCTCCTTCTTCATCTGCCTGGCGTAGGCGTTGGAGGAAAAGGAAAACCAGCGCCTCCCGTTCACAGCCAGATTCCCCGCGCCCCATGCCCCCAGCAGAAGGAACAGGACGCACATCAGGGGGATCACCCTGCGGATATTCCCGCGCATCCGTTTCACGCCCCCACGCCTCCTTCCCCGTCAAAGCCCGCAAGGGTCCTGTCCCGCCTGACGCCGGCCTGCACCCTGGCCGCCACGCCCTGCAGCAGCCCGATGACACACAGGGAGGACAGAAGGGACGTGCCGCCATAGCTGATCAGCGGCAGTGTGACGCCCGTCAGCGGGATCAGCTTGATGTTGCCTCCGACGATGACAAAGGTCTGCAGGCCGATCTGCGCGCTGCACCCCACCGCGAGCAGGGTATCGAACACCGTTTCGGCCCGGTGGGCGATCATCAGGCCCCGCAGCACCACCGCCAGGTACAACCCCAGCACCAGCAGGCCGAAGATGCCGCCGAATTCGTTCAGGATGATGGAGAAAGCAAAGTCGTTGTAATAATAGGGGATCGTCGAAGCGTTCCCCAGCCCCAGGCCGGTCCCCCAGGCGCCGCCGTTGGCCATGGCGATCAGCCCCTGAACGATCTGGTACCCGTCTCCGGCGGGATCCGCCCAGGGATCCAGCCAGATGGCCACCCGCCGCCGGACATGGGCGAACTCCTGGTAACCAAACACCGCGGCGCCCGCACCGCCGGCCAGCCCGATCCCCACCAGGGCGACGGACCCGGTGGAAACATACATCATGATCAGCGTCACGCCGTAATAGATCAGCGCCGTTCCCAGATCCTTCTGCAGCATCAGGATGATCAGGCAGCAGCCGGCATAGATCCCGCTGAGGATCAGCTTTCGCCGGGACAGAAAATAAGCCAGCACGCACAAAAGCGCCAGCTTGACCACCTCCGAGGGCTGGAAGGTGACCCCGGCCAGGGCGATCCAGTTCTTCGCGCCGTTGGTCTCATGGCCGAACAGTACCGGCAGCAGGAGCAGTCCCAGGCTGCCCGCCATGATCACCGGCGCAAAAAAGCCCCATTTCTTGGCATACTTCACAAACAGGATGCATATCACCATGCAGCCCATCCCGATCAGGAAATTCATGGTCTGGGTCAGGCCGCGCCCGCTGTCAAAGCGGTAAAGGATCACGATCCCCACGCAGCACAAAAACATCGTCAGGCAGAGCAGCAGCCTGTCCGAAGGGAATTTCCCCCCGATGATCACCGTGATCAGCCATACCGCGCCGCTCAGGCCCACCGACATCGCCGCCGCGGTCAGGTCCCCGTTCTTCACAAACAGCAGAAGAAAGCATAAAAAGGTAAAGGCCATGGTCAGGCCGGTCAGGCCCATGGTCCGCGTCCGCCGCATCCTTTTCCCTTTACTCCCGTGTTTCATCTTCCCCTCCGTCATCCAGGCCTCTGCCGGGCGGCATCAGCGGTACGCCGCGGAAGGGGTCCTCCGGTTCCTCAGCGCCGAATTCATCCCCCCAGGACCACTCGTCCCCCGTCTCTCCGCCCGGGCGTTCCTCCGGCATGGGCATCACCCGGGACCACCCGTCCGAGCCGGGCACCACCTCCGCCGGGGGATCGTACCCGTCCCCGAAAACCCCCCGGGCCGGCGCGTCCACATTTTTGAGCAGCCTCAATACCAGCGACGCCGACCCGATCTTCACCCGGCTGTCCCTTCCGGCGCAGGCCCGGGACGAAATGGACTTCCCGTTCAGGATGACCTTCGCCTTCCTTGCGGGCACGATCATCAGGCCCTTTCCGTCCACAAAACGGATATCGGCGTGCAGCCGCCGGACGCCGTTCCCGATGATCCGGATATCGCAGCGCCTGGCGGAACCGATCGTCCCCTCCCGGGGAACAGGGTAACGTTTCAGGCTGTCCTCGTCCACCAGCTCCCCCACGGTGCCGGCGTCCGGCAGCTTTTTCTTTGCTTTTTTCCACTGCCGCTGGTCCCGCCTCATCCACAGGACCGTAAGCACAAAATACAGCGCCGCGATCAGGACGAACACATACCGCATGGCCCTGGACAGCAGCCGGAACGCCTCCTGAGACATGTCTCCTCCCTTTGGTCTCCTGTCATTTATATGCAGTATACCATAGTTTGCCCCGTGAAACCACATGCCGGGACTCCGGGATAAAAAATTTTCAAAGGGGGTTGACATGATAGGCCCCCCTGAGTATAATAACTCATGTCGCCTGTGAGCAAGGCAATGGATGCCTCGGGGTGTAGCGTAGTCTGGTAGCGCACGTGCTTTGGGAGCATGGGGCCGGGGGTTCAAATCCCTTCACCCCGACCATTTTTCTCAGGGTGAGATCATGGCCCCGTGGTCAAGCGGTTAAGACATCGCCCTTTCACGGCGGTAACTCGGGTCCGAATCCCGACGGGGTCACCATTTTTCCTCTCACCTGCCTTCAGTTCTTGAGAGGAAGCCTTGGGCCTTTAGCTCAGTTGGTCAGAGCGGCCGGCTCATAACCGGTT
>JAFWWK010000150.1 GCA_017523615.1 Clostridia bacterium | reverse complement strand
TTCAAAGTACTTCTTCATCTCTATCACCTCGCTTTATCTTTCGACATGACGGGTGATAAATCCTTTTGGTAATACTTTTGTAATATTTCGTAATAAATATGTCACAATATGAACAGACTCTTAATTCATGCGTGAGCCGTGCTCGGGGGTATGAAAGCGCAGACGGCTGTGATATAATAAAATACAGCAAAAGAACAGGCGGATCGGGTGTTTCAGCGCTTCCGCCGCGCGCATTCGTCTCTCAGTTTCCATATTCAGCCTGCGATTATCCAAAGTTCAGCCACAGGATGGGAGGAAAAATCAATGATCCATAAAAACCCGCTTTCCGGCAATGAGGTCGGGACACACTTCATCACCATGGGCGAGATCATGCTGCGCCTGACCCCTCCGAATTATGACAAGATCCGCATGGCAAACTCATTCGAAGCCAGCTACGGAGGAAGCGAGGCGAACATTGCCCTGGCCCTGGCCAACCTGGGGGTGGATTCCACCTTTTTCTCCGTGGTCCCGAACAACTCCCTGGGCAAAAGCGCCGTCAGGTGGCTCAGGTCCAACGACGTTCACTGCACCCCCGTGATCCTCTCCACACCCGAAGAAACACCGACTCACCGCCTGGGTACTTATTACCTGGAAACCGGGTACGGCATCCGCCCCAGCAAGGTGATATACGACCGAAAGCACAGTGCCCTGACGGAATACGATTTTTCCGGCGTTGACCTGAAAAAGCTGCTGGAGGGCTTTGACTGGCTTCACCTGAGCGGCATCACGCCCGCCCTGAACGAAAGCCTCCGCACCCTGACCCTGGATATGCTGAAGGCTGCGAAAGAACTGGGGATCACCGTTTCTTTTGACGGCAATTTCCGTTCCACCCTGTGGACCTGGGAGGAAGCAAGGGATTTCTGCACTCAGTGCCTCCCCTATGTCAACGTGCTTCTCGGCATCGAACCGTATCACCTGTGGAAGGACCCGGAAAACCACGCTTTGGGCGATGTCAAGGACGGCGTTCCCCTCCAGCCCTCCTATGAGCAGCAGGACGAGATATTCCAGGCCTTTGCGGAACAGTATCCAAACCTCACCTGCATCGCCCGCCACGTCAGATATGCCCATTCCGGCTCGGAAAACAGCCTGAAAGCCTTCATGTGGTACCAGAACCACACCTTTGAAAGCAAACTGTTCACATTCAATATCCTGGACCGGGTCGGCGGAGGCGACGCCTTTGCCAGCGGACTCATTTACGCCATGATCCGGAAGTACAAACCGATGGATATGCTCAATTTCGCCGTGGCTTCCAGCGCCATCAAGCACACCATCCACGGCGACGCCAACATCACCGACGACGTAAGCGTAATCAAAAACCTGATGAATATGAATTACGACATCAAAAGATAAGTATCCCGTCCTTCCGTCCATGCGGGGATCGGCAGGCAACAGCGCGTTGCTTGAAATAAGCATCCATTCGGCATATGATTCACATATCATCGTAACGAAAGGACGGATCACGAGATGGAGACATATGCCATTCTGAAAAAGCTGCGCGAAGAACACAGCCTGACACAGGAACAGCTTGCCGAACGGGTGATGGTCACCAGGCAGGCTGTCAGCCGCTGGGAAACGGGCGAAACACAACCGAACACCGAAACGCTCAAACTCCTGTCCAAGGAGTTCAATGTGACCATCAACACGCTGCTGGGCTCTCCACGAGCCCTCTTCTGCCAATGCTGCGGGATGCCCCTGGGCGATGATGAAATGATCAGCAGGGAACAGGACGGCACATTCAATGAGGATTACTGCAAATGGTGCTATACGGACGGGCGGTTCGCATATAGATCGCTGGATCAGCTGGTTGATTTTCTTATCGCACATGTTCCGGACGAAAACGGTCTTCCGGAGGAAGAACGACGCAGCCGATACCTCCGGGGCCTCAAAACGCTGAAGCACTGGAAATAGTTTTTTCAATTCTTTCTCACCGACGGATGATCGGGCCGGCAAAGGTGCGTTCAGCCTTGACGCGCCACCTGACGGCACCATATCCGGGCGGCGCGTCCCTCCCGCGCATCCGGGAGGGACGCCGTTTTTGCTGATGCCTCTAAAGAAAACGACCCCTCCGAAGAGGGGCCGCGATAATCAACTTTCAGATCAGTACATTCCGCCGCCCATGCCGGGATTCGCTGCGGGAGCGGGTTCGGGCGCGGGGATATCGGTGACCAGGGATTCGGTGGTCAGCACCATGGAAGCAACGCTGGCGGCGTTCTGAAGCGCGCTGCGGGTCACCTTGGTGGGGTCAATGATGCCGCGTTCGATCATGTCGGTGTATTCACCCTTCAAAGCGTCATAACCGTAACCCACCTTGCGGGAGCGGCGGATGTTTTCGATGATCACAGAGCCATCGATCCCGGCGTTGGCAGCGATCTGGCGCAGG
>JAFWWK010000149.1 GCA_017523615.1 Clostridia bacterium | reverse complement strand
CGGCGAAGACTTCAACGTCATCTATGCCGAGAACGACGGTATGGCCAAGGGCGCCGTTGCCGCGCTGGACGAGGCCGGCATCACCCACGGTGTCAACGGCAAGGTCGTCGTGATGGGCTTTGACTGCAACAAGTGGGCCCTGCGCGAACTGCTGGCCGGCAACTGGAACTACGACGGTCAGTGCTCCCCCTTCCAGGCGCAGGTCATCGACAACATGATCAAGACCCTGGAAGCCGGCGGCGCCATCGAAGGCCTGAACGAGAAGAAGCAGATCATCTCCGTGGAGAAGGGCTTCGACGCTCGTGAGCTGACCGAAGAAGACATTGCCACCTATGGCCTGGGCGAGTAATCCCGTCCACTGAGACCTGAACGGCGCGGTGTGGGATGTTGGATAAGATCCGCATTCCGCACCGCGCGATTTTTGAAAAAACCGGAACACGCGGCCGGAATGGAAAGGGGCGGAGCGGATGGAGGAGAACGTGATCCTGTCCATGCGCGGAATTTGTAAATCGTTCCCGGGCGTAAGAGCCCTGCAGGATGTGGATTTTACCCTGCGAAAAGGAGAGATCCACGCCCTGATGGGTGAAAACGGCGCCGGAAAGTCCACGCTGATCAAGGTGCTCACCGGTGTCTATACCAAGGATGCCGGGGAGATCCTCATCGGCGAGGATCATCGGTCTGTCAGCATCCGTTCCCCGCAGGACGCTCAAAACGCGGGCATCAGCACCGTTTACCAGGAGATCACCCTGTGTCCCAACCTGACCGTGGCGGAAAACATGTTCATCGGCCGAGAAAAAGGCACCGGTGTGAACTGGAAGGAACGGGAGCGCAAGGCCGGGGAACTGCTGGAAAGCCTGGGCATTCCGGCCCGTCCCAGGCAGCAATTGGGAAATTGTTCCCTGGCAGTCCAGCAGATGGTGGCCATTGCCCGGGCTGTGGACATGGAGTGCCGGGTGCTGATCCTGGACGAGCCCACCTCCTCCCTGGACGAGAAGGAAGTGGAAATGCTCTTTTCCCTGATGCGGGATCTGAAGGCCCGGGGCGTGGGCATCATTTTCGTGACCCACTTCCTGGAGCAGGTCTACGCGGTCAGCGACCGCATCACGGTGCTGCGCAACGGTGAGCTTGTGGGCGAATTCCCGGTGGAAAAACTCCCGCAGGTGGAACTGGTGGCCATGATGATGGGCAAGGAGCTGGAAGGCCTCAACGTGATGGGGAAGGCGGGGGATCGCGCTGCGGAATCGTCCGAAACGCTTTATGAGGCCCGCGGGCTTTCTTCCACCGCCAGCAGGCCCTTTGACTTCCATATCGCCAAAGGGGAGGTCAACGGTTTTACGGGGCTCCTGGGATCGGGCCGCAGCGAAAGCGTGCGGGCGATCTTCGGCGCGGACCGGGTCACCGGCGGTAAGGTGACCATGAACGGCAAACCTGTGAAAATATCAAGCCCCGCGGACGCCATGAAGCAGGGCATCGCCTACCTGCCCGAGGACCGCAAGCGGGACGGCATCATCGCCGACCTTTCCGTCAGGGAAAACATCATCTTGGCCCTGCAGGTGATGAAGGGCTTTTTCCATCCCATTTCCCGCGCGGAGGCGGAAAAGTTCGCCGACGAATACATCAAAGCGCTGGAGATCAAGACGGCGTCCCAGGACGCGCCCATCAGATCCCTGTCCGGCGGAAACCAGCAGAAGGTCATCCTGGCCCGCTGGCTCCTGACCCATCCGCAGTACCTGATCCTGGACGAACCCACCCGCGGCATCGACGTGGGCACGAAAACCGAGATACAGCGCCTGGTGCTCAAGCTTTCCGAAGAGGGGATGAGCGTGACCTTCATCTCCTCGGAGATCGAGGAAATGCTCAGGACATGCTCAAGGCTGATCGTGATGAGGGACCGGAACATCGTCGGGGAGCTTACGGGGGACGAGCTGACACAGGACCATGTGATGTATACCATCGCGGGAGGAGGCGACTGAGATGAGCGGAAAAACCAATAAACAGAGTACCTTCTTCCAGAAAAACGCGCAGCTGCTGGTGCCGCTGATCGCCCTCGGTCTGCTGATCATCTTCAACCTGATCCGTGATCCGGGATTCTTTTCGGTGGAGCTTGCCACCAACAACGACGGAAACCCGGTGCTGCAGGGCAACCTCATCAGCATCCTCAACGGCGCTTCCGAGCTTGTGATCCTTGCCATGGGCATGACATTGGTGACCGCCGCCGCCGGCGGACAGGACATTTCGGTGGGGTGCCTGGCGGCGGTCGCGGGCAGCGCTTTCGTCAAGGTGCTCAAGAGCGGCGCGGCCATCACCCCGTGGCTGGTGGTTGCAGGCTTTGCGGTGTGCTGTGTGACGGCCATGATCTTCGGCGCTTTTAACGGCACCCTGGTCTCCGTATTCCGCATCCAGCCCATGATCGCCACCCTGATCCTGTTCACCTGCGGCCGTTCCATCGCCTATTGGATCAACGGCGGGGCCACGCCGATCGTGGAGAGCCCCATCATCAAGGCGATCGGCGGCTTTATCCCGGGCGTGCCCATCCCCACCCCCATCCTGATCGTGTGCGTCATGGGGATCTTCTTCGCCCTGGTGTTCCGCTTTACCACCATGGGGCTGTTCATGCAGACCGTTGGCATCAACCAGAACGCCGCCCGCCTCAACGGGATCAGCGCCGTGGGCATGAAGCTTCTTGCCTTTGTCCTGCTGGGATTGTGCTGCGCGGTATCCGGCGTGATCGGTGTGGGCCGCCTGCAGCTGATCAACCATGAGACCCTGCTGCTCAACGTGGAAATGGACGCCATCCTGGCCGTGGCCATCGGCGGCAACAGCCTGGGGGGCGGCAAGTTCAAGATGATCGGCTCGGTGCTCGGCGCTTACACCATCCAGGCCCTGACCATCACCCTGTATGCCATGAAGGTCTCCTCCACCGACGTGAAAGCCTACAAGGCCGTGGTGATCATACTGCTGGTGGTCCTGGGTTCGCCCGTGGTAAAGGCCTGGTTCAGCTCAGTGAAAAACAAAATGACCTCGCGCGGCGTTTCTGCAGCCGCCGGAAAGGAGGCGGCATGAGTGTGATCTCTGGAAAAAAACCCGCGGCGGTAAAGAAGCGGGAGCCCATCACCGATACCATCCTTCTGATGAGCATCACCATCGGCATCTTTCTGGCCATGTATGTCGTCGCCATGCTGGCCTTCGGCGGAGGTTTTCTCAAGCCCCAGCAGATCTGTGACATGCTCAACGAGAACGCTTTTCTGATCATCATCTCCTGCGGTCTTACTGTGGTGATGATCACCGGGAGCATTGATATTTCCGTGGGCGGCGTAACGGCCCTGGTGGCCATGGTCGGCGTCATGACGCTCAACGGCAGCATGTTCCCCGGCGAGGTGCTTTCGGACGGCACTCGGATCCTTCTTGCCGCCCTGCTTGCTGTCGGCATCGGTCTGGCCTTCGGCGCCGTCCAGGGAGCCCTGATCGCCTATCTCGAGATCCAGCCATTCATCGTTACACTGGCCGGTATGTTTTTCGCCCGCGGCATGATCACCATCATCAGTGTGCAGCCGCAGAAAGCCACCGGCAGCATTATTGCGGCCCTTCAGCGCCGCCTGGAGATCCCCTGGCTGGGGTCCCCCAACAAAAAAGGCGTCATGATCCCCGCAAAAGTCGAGATCGGCGTCATCATCGCCCTGGCAGTGGTGGCGGTCATCTTCGTGCTGCTGCGGTGGATGAAGCTGGGTCGCGGTTTCTACGCTGTGGGCGGCAATCAGCAAAGCGCCCTGATGCTGGGCATCAATGTTCGCCGGACCCGTTTCATGGCCCACCTGATCTCGGGACTTCTGGCCGGCGTCGCGGGTTTTGTGTTCATGATGCATACCGGAGCAGGGAACGCGACCAACGCCACCGCCTCTGAGATGAACGCCATCGCTTCGTCGATCATCGGCGGTACCCTGCTGACCGGCGGTGTGGGAAATGTGATCGGGACGTTCTTCGGCGTTTTGACCCTCACCACCATCAAGTCCATCGTGGTCACGTCCGGCCTGAGGGAACCCTGGTGGCAGTCCATCACCACCGGCGCCATGCTGTGCTTCTTTATCCTGCTGCAGAGCGTCGTGCTCTCCAGCCGCGGCAAAGGCGGGCTCCGTGCCCTGCTGAAGGCACGGACGGGGAAAAAGAATTAGCAAGAAAAAAGAATTGAAAAGCAGGGCATTCCGCCGCGACGGTCCGGAATGCCCTGCTTGTATTTGACGCGGTTTGATCCGCGGCGGTTTTTTATTCGACGGTGATCTTGCCCGATGAGGGAACGATGTACATATTGATGTGGATCTTCAGTGAGGAAACGCCGTCGCCGGAGACCTTGAGCTCCAGGGCATAAGGATAGCCGCAAAGCTCGCCCTTGAGAACGATGCCGCTTCGAAGCTGGGATTCGGAATAACTGCCCAGAGAGGAAATCTTACTGACAACACTGCTCAGTTCCCCCATGGAGCCGTCGATAATGTCCTGGGGAATGTTGAAATGCTCGCAGAAGTAAAGGGCATATGCTGAAGTCATCAGGGCTGCCCCCAGCCAGGATCCCATTGTTTCGGCGCCGGAAGAATACGCGGAGGCCTCACCGTAAACCATGTGGACTTTGTTGTTTTTGACATACATTTTTATGGTGAAGGTAGAATCCGTGCTTTTCGCGGTGTATACCGTGTAGCTGCCATCGGTTTTTGTGGAGTCTCTCCAGTTGAAAGTATAGTTGCTGGCGGAACAGAACGTGTTGAAATAGGTCTTGAACGTCGATGGACTGGCTTTGAAGCCGCTGCCTGTGGACCAGGAAACGGTATCCGCGAAAGCGGAGCAGGAGCCGAGAAGCAGAGCTATGACCAAGAAAGATGACAGGATCTTTTTCATCACAGGGACCCTCCTTACAGGATCTGTAATAATATCTGACGGGAAAAGAACCGATCATGCTGCCGTATCATTCGCTGAGGGAAGCATACGAGCGGCGATTATCGGAAATTTTCCCATACGTTGACATAATTTTATCAATTTCGCATGGATTTGTCAATCATGGCAGGAAAAAGCGAGAAAACAGCAAAAAACTATCGTATCATGGGAAACAAAAGAGGATGGAACGTATGGGCCTGCTTGATCTGTTTTATTTCCTCCTGGGAGGGCTGCTGTTCTGGGGGATCCGGCGCATGCCGAAGGGTGAGTGGAACGGGGACTATACCTCGCGGGAACAGACAGGCGCGCTGCGCGGCGCCGCGGCGCTGGGCGTCATGCTCCACCACATGGCGCAGAAGACCTGCGCCCCATGGAACCCGTCGGCTTTCATTGTCCACGGGCTGGATGTTTTTTTAGATATCGGGTATATCTTTGTTTCTGTCTATTTTTTCCTGAGCGGCCTGGGGCTGTACAAAAGGCTTCGTTCCAAACAGGATTACCTTAAAGCTTTTTTCAGGCGGCGCGTTTTGCCTCTTGCCGTCGCCTTTTACCTTTCGGAATGGATATGCCTTGCCGTGCGCCTGCTGATGGGGGAACGCATGAAGACGGCGGATATCCTGTGGAACCTGACAGGCCTGCGCCTGGCGAATCCCAACGCCTGGTTCATGGTGACGCTTCCGCTGTTTTACCTGTTCTTCTGGCTGGCCTTCCGTTTCTCACGGAGCGAGAAAGCGGCGATCCTCAAGGTATTTGCGCTGGTTGTGGCCTATACGGTCGGCTGTGCCTTTGTGGATCACCAGGATGTGTGGTGGATCCGGGGGGAGTGGTGGTACAACAGCGTGATCCTTTTCCCACTGGGGCTTTTGTACGCCAGGCATGAGGAAAAGCTGACGGCGGCATTCAAAAAAAGACATGCGCTGTGGCTGTGCTTTTCCCTGGCCTTGGCAGCCGCGGCCTGGATGTTCTCCGCATGGGCTGTCGGGGCGTGGGGGTATTACGGTGAAAACTGGGACTCGCTGAAGGTCCTTCACAGGCTGGGAAGCGCGTCTTCCCAGTGGCTGGTCTGCGCCGCCATGGTGTGGACGCTGCTTTTGTTCATGATGAAATGCCATGTCGGAAACGCCGCGCTCAGGTGGATCGGGAACATGTCCATGGACCTTTATCTGGTCCACGGGACCTTTGCGGAAATGTTCGGCTTCGATTTCATGGGGCGCGCGAAGAGTCTGCCTTATATCCGGAGCGTTCCCCTGTACATTACCGCCGTGTTCCTGTGCAGCGCTTTCGCGGCGGTGCTGTTCCGGCTGCTGAGGAAAGGCGTTATGAAGCTGTTCCCGGAGGGGAGGCGGGGAGGCGAAGGAGGGGAAAGACCTCCGAAGGGGGGACCGGAAGGGGACCCGAAAGAAGGAAGACAAAAAAGAGCGGAAAGGCCCGGAGCGCTCCGGGCTGAACTTCCGACAGGAAAAAAAATCATGCGGCTGGCGGTCCCCGTCCTGATTGCGGCCGCGGCCGTCTGCGCGTGGCTTTTCTTTGATCCCGGCGCTCCTGCAAACCGGGTCAGCGGGATGAACGTCCCTCTCCCGGAGGGTTTTTCCTGTACCTTCAGGGAGAGAGACTGCATGGTATGGAACTACGAAGGGCAGGACAGGAGGCCCGGCCCCCTGGTCATCAACACCGAGATCAGGGGAAGCCATGCCCAGGTCTTCTGCACAGTGGAAGAGGTACTGGCGGACTGTGCCTGGCTGAAGGAGGCGGAGATCTATGTCAATCCCCACGGGGTGAGGATGGTGCGGGGTTACAGCATGGATTATTCAGGATATCCTGAATACAGGTATTATGTGGAGACGCCCTCCGCCGTGTTCCTGATGAGCATGAGCGAAAACACGGAATACTATGAGCCGCGGGACTGCGAAGCGCTTCTTCTGGAGGCCGCGGACGGGATCTCCCCGGCGTAAGGGAACGGGCCGGATTTTTCCCGCGGTTTCACAGGCGGCCGGACATCATGGGAGCCCCTTTTGTGGATGCCTTCCATGAACGGGATGAGGAGAAAGGAGCGCGGAGCGGGAAGTCCGGAGTAGAAAAACCTATCTTTCCGATATGTTGAATGGGGTCGCCGCGCATGGTATAATCATCTTTGTACATCCCTATGGGAAAGAGGTGGTTTTGCTTGCTGCGGCTGGAGAATATCAGCTTTCAGGCGGATGAAAAAACAGAGATACTGAAAAATATCGATTTGGAGATCAACGAACGTTTTACGGCCATCACCGGCCCCAACGGCGGGGGAAAAAGTACCCTGGCCAAGGTGATCGCCGGCATCCTGAAGCCCACGACCGGCCGGATCTGGCTGGACGGGACGGATATCACGGACCTTGGGGTCACCGAACGCGCCAGGTGCGGCATCAGCTATGCTTTCCAGCAGCCGGTGCGCTTCAAGGGACTGAGGGTCAGGGACCTGATGAAGCTGGCAGCGGGGAAGGACACCACACTGGCCGACGCCTGCGCATACCTGAGCGAGGTGGGCCTGTGCGCCAGGGATTATATGGACCGGGAGCTCAACGACAGCCTGTCCGGCGGAGAGATGAAGCGCATCGAGATCGCCATGGTCCTGGCCCGGGGGACAAAACTGAGCGTTTTTGACGAACCCGAAGCCGGCATCGACCTGTGGAGCTTCCAGAACCTGATCCGCGTGTTTGAAAACATGAACCGCCGGGTCAGCGGCAATATCCTGATCATCAGTCATCAGGAAAGGATCCTGAACATCGCCGACCGCATCATCGTGCTGGAAGGCGGAAAGCTTCAGAAGACCGGCACGCGGGACGAGGTCCTGCCAGACCTTTTGCGTTCCGCGTCCGCGTGCAGCGTCCTGGAAGCCAAAATGGAAGGAGGGAACGCCTGATGGATGCCATCCAGATGGAGCTTTTGAAAGAGGTGGCTGACTTGGACGCCCTGCCTGTGGGCGCCTACAACATCCGTGCAGACGGTAAGTCCATAGGGCGTAATTCCACCGCCCACATCATCATTACCCCCAAGGAGGACAAGCCGGGCATCGATATCCGGGTGCTGGCAGGCACGAAAAAGGAGTCCATGCACATCCCCGTCATCATGCAGGAGAGCGGACTCAAGGACATGGTCTACAATGATTTCTATGTCGAGGAAAACTGCGACGTGACCATCATCGCCGGATGCGGCATCCATAACTGCGGCACCGGGGAAAGCCGGCATGACGGCATCCATACCTTCTATATCGGCAAAAACAGCACGGTACGTTATGTAGAAAAGCATTACGGCGAGGGCAACGGGCGCGGCAAGCAGGTGATGAACCCAACCACGGTGATCCACCTGGGCAAAAACGCCTCCATGACCATGGAGACCAGCCAGATCGCAGGCATCGACGACACCGAACGATCCACCTCCGCGGACCTTGAGGACGGCGCGTCTCTGGTGGTGCGGGAAAAGATCCTGACCACGGGGGACCAGAAAGCCGACACCGTGTTCAACGTGGACCTGAACGGCAAAGGCTCCAGCGCCGACGTGGTCAGCCGCTCGGTGGCCAGGGATCAGAGCCGGCAGCACCTGGTCGCCCGTGTCAACGGCAACAGCGAATGCACCGGCCACACCGAATGCGATTCCATCATCATCGATTCCGGGCGCGTCCTGGCCCAGCCGGAACTGGAGGCCAACTGCGTGGACGCGAGCCTTGTTCACGAGGCGGCTATCGGAAAGATCGCCGGGGAACAACTGATCAAGCTGATGACCCTGGGCCTGACGGAGCACGAGGCCGAGGAACAGATCATCAACGGCTTCCTGCGCTGACTTTTTTACGTCCCTGAATGCTCCGCGCATCATGAAAGCTGTTCTTTGGAGGTAGTTATGCCCTGCACAACGATCCTGGCGGGAAAAAACGCCACATATGACGGGTCCACGATGATGGCCCGGAACGAGGACTGCGGAAGCGGGCGCTTCATGCCCAAGAAATTTGTCTGCGTCCGGCCCGAAGACCAGCCTCGGCACTATAAAAGCGTACTGACCGGATTTGAAATGGACCTGGATGAGGAACCTCTGAGATATACGGCGGTGCCCAACGCCCCCGCCTTCCAGGGTGTTTGGGGCGAAAGCGGCGTCAACAGCCTCAACGTGGCCATGACCGAGACCGAGACCATCACGTCCAACGGCCGGGTCCTGGGGGCCGATCCCCTGGTAAAGGATGGCGTCGGCGAGGAGGACATGCTGACGGTGGTGCTGCCCTATATCCGCTCGGCCCGGGAGGGTGTCCTGCGCCTGGGCGGGATCATCGAAAAATACGGCACCTGTGAGATGAACGGCGTCGGCTTCCAGGATGGGGACGAGGTGTGGTGGCTGGAATCCGTGGGCGGGCACCACTGGATCGCGAAACGTGTCCCCGACGACTGCTACGCGGTGATCCCCAACCAGCAGGGCATCGACGTCCTGGACCTGGATGACGCCCTGGGCAAGGGCAGGGACAATCTGTGTTCCCGCGATCTAAGGGAATTCATCGCACAAAACGGCCTGGACCGCCGCATGGACCCGTCTGGCCCCCTGCTGGACGTCCGGGGCGCCTTCGGCAGCCGGGAGGACGCGGACCACAGCTACAATACCCCCCGCGCCTGGGTGATGCTGCGTTATCTGAACCCCCGTACCTGCCATTGGGACGGTCCCGATGCCCGCTACTCCCCGGAATCCGACGACCTGCCCTGGTGCCTTAAGCCGGAAAGGAAGATCACCGTGGAGGACGTCAAATACGTGCTGTCCTCCCATTTCCAGGGGACTCCTTACGATCCCTACGGCAAATACGGCGATGCATCCCAGCGGGGCAAATACCGTCCCATAGGTGTCAACCGCACCAATTTCGCGGCCCTGACCCAGATCCGTCCCGGGAAGCGGCATGAGATCGCCGCCATTGAATGGATCGCCATGGGATCCAACGTGTTCAACGCCTTCGTGCCCTTCTATATGCAGGTGAACGATACCCCGGCTTATTTCAGGGATACCACCGAAAAAGCCAGCACCTCCTCCTTCTACTGGACCAACCGCATGATCGCCGCCATGGCGGACGCCCATTTTTCCGCCTGCGCTTCGGCGGTGGAAAGGTACCAGAAGGCCTGCGAGGCCGAGGGGCACCGCCTGGTCATCGAAGGCGACCGCGCCGCGGAGGCGGAGGCGGACATCACGGCAGCTTTCCTGGAGGAGAGGAACCGCATCACCGCGGACAAGTTCAGGGAGATGACCTGCGACGTGCTGGACAAGGTGCTGTTTGAAGCAAGCCTTTGCATGAAGAATGCCTACGCCCGATCGGACGCATGATCCGAAACTGATACGGAGGTTGTATGGAAATTCGCCGACTGCGCCCCGAAGAACGCTTTGAGGCCGATCTTGTATCCAATACGGCCTTCCATATGCGCATGGAAGACCCCGAAAAGGCCAGGGAAAAAAGCCTGAAGGAAACGGTGGACGACTGGGGCGCCTTTGATGAAGGCGGCCGCGTCATGGCCCGCATCATCAATAACCGGTTTGAAAGCGTCCTGGACGGGACGGTTGTCAGGACCGGCGGCATCGGCGCCGTTTCCACCCTGCCGGAATACCGGACGACAGGCGCTGTCCGGGCCATCTTTTCCTCCCTGCTCCCCGACGCGTACCGTGAGGGAGAGGTATTTTCGACGCTGTATCCCTTCAACCAGGCCTTTTACCGCAAGTTCGGCTATGATACGGTGTGTCCCTTGAGCGTATACAGGATGCCTCCGGAAGTCCTCAGGGATTACCGCTTCACGGGCAGTGCAGTGCAGTGGAAACCGGGGGATGGCATCGGGGAATACCTTGAACTGTTCAACAAATTCTCCATGGGCTACAACCTG
This sequence comes from Clostridia bacterium, assembly GCA_017523615.1. GTDB lineage: Bacteria > Bacillota > Clostridia > Christensenellales > Aristaeellaceae > RUG756. The sequence goes on along the minus strand of JAFWWK010000149.1, from coordinate 3,769 downwards.
GCGGTCCTGCGGGATGAGGAACGCTTCCGCCGGGCCCATTTCGACGGCTTGTATTACAGGGACCGGAAATTCGCCTATCTCCTGAAGGACGGGGAGGAGACCTACGCCGGATTGATCTTCCAGGACGTAAGGCACGATCCTGCGGCGATCCTGAGTGTGGAGGACCTGGCATGGCGGGGGAGAAGGGGCTTTTTGGCCCTGCTGGGCTTCCTCGGCCGCTTTTCGGCGGATTACGGCCGGATCGATCTGCCCCTTCCCATAGGGACAGAGCTGTATTCCCTGGTCCATTCCGCCAAGGAATATGATATCTCCAAGGAGACCGAGCACTGTTACATGATCCGGCCGGTGAACGCGGTAAAGCTCCTTTCGGCCATGCGCCGGGGTCCGGGACGCTTCGTTATCCGGGTAAAGGACGACCTGATCGCGGAAAACAACGGCGTCTTCGTCGTGGAGGAAGGCAGCGTGCGGGAGACCGGGGAAAAAGAGGACCTGAGTGTGGATATCCGGGCTCTTGGGGTGATGGCTTCGGGTTCAATCGGCCTTTCTGAGGCCGCCCTCCGGGAGGATGTGGAGATCCTGGGGAATCTGGAGACCCTGGAAAGGGTCTTCGTCCGGAAACCGGTCCTGGTAAGGGTGAAATTCTGATCCCCATTTGAAAGGGATCTGATCCGCGGATATATGAAAGCCGGGGCATTCGGCCGCTGAACGGTAGAATGCTCCGGCTTTTTATGATCCTGGAACCCCTCAAAGGTCCCGCACAAAGCCCTCGAGGGCGGCGGCGAGGGTGTCGATGTTCTCCCACGAGGCCACGGTGTCGCGGACGGTGTGGATCCTGGGGACGTACCACTTTGCCAGGCGGGAGGGCAGGCAGGCACATAGGCCAACGCCGCGGTCGAAATTCCGCTGGTCGCTGTTTATTGATGCTTTGGCTGCGGGGAAGACCAGGGTGCCGATCTCTGCCAGGGCCTTCTCGAGCGCCGCGAAAGCGGGATCGCCCCGGGCTCCGTCGGCGACGGAGGCGAGGAAGCGCGTGCCGTTGCCCACGCAGTCCATATTTACGACAAGGGTGTCTGCTTTGATCTCAGGATGAGCCTCGGCGAAAGCACGGCTGCCCTTCTTGCCCTTTTCCTCGTCGTCGAAGAGGATCCACGCGGCTTTTCCGCCGGCGGGGAGGCGGTCCGCGAGGGTCAGCACGGCGGCTGTTCCGCTGGTGTTGTCGTTCTTGTTGTGTTTGTTCGCCGGGCCGCGGAACAGGAGGAAGAACAGCCCGAGGTACAGCGCCATGTAGACCGCCAGCATCGTGAGCCGGCGAATGGAGCGGACCACGTCCTCGCCCAGCGTGTGCTGGGCCAGCCATCCGCCGAAGATGGACACGGCGAACAGAGGCGCGATGACCGCGAACATGTACGCATACCGGAGAGGAGCGCAAACGGGGATCATCAGATTGGGGTAAAAAGAGCGCCGCGGGGTATCGCAGTGCGCGGTGAAAATCACATCCGCCCGGTCGGGATCACCGATGACCAGGTTCACGTGGCCGTTGTTGTTCTCCTCGCGGACGGAGTGGCCCGCTTTCTGCGCGCGCTCAGCGGCCCAGGCGCGGAAGGCGGTCTTCTGTTCGACGCTGCTGCGGACTGGGAAACGGTCGTTGATCTCATTGAGCAGGTCCTTCATGGTTCTGATATCCTGATATGAAAGTAAAGTTTGGTAAAAATCGGATCCTAATGATATCTGAGCGCTGTTGAAGGCAAGGAAAACCTGCCTTTGGCTTTTCAGCCTGCGCTCACTTCCCAGCCGCCAGCTGATGGCCCATCACGCCCAGCAGCTCCACAAAGCGGTAAAGGGCGTTGGCGATCATCTGGTCCTGGGTGGAGGCGGAAGCGGCCAGGGTGTCATAGCTCTCCATGATCTGGTTGGTACGGGTGCGGTAGCGGTTGTTTCCGTCCATGGCCCGGTCGGCAATGTACATAAAGCCCACGGCCGCGGAAGAGGAGTTCACCATCTGCGCGGTCAGGGAGCCCTTGCCCACGTCGGACTGGTATTCCTCCCAGACGCGGTCGATGTCCGCGGCGTAGGTCCCGGCGGTGTCGCACAGGCAGGCGATGATGTAGCTCAGCTCGGCGATGCAGTCCAGGGCCTGGGTGGCCATGCCCTTGGTGGAGCGGGCCGCGGCGTCGCCGGATACGTAATTGTCCCACACCGTTTCGATGCTCTTGCGCCAGGTGTTGGCCGTATCCAGGGCATGGGCAAACAGGTAAAGGTATTCGACGGAGCGGTAAAGGCCGTTCGCCTGGGTCTTCAGGGCAGAATTGGCGGCCGCGCTTTCCGTTTCAAAGGTGGCGTTGACGGTCTGGATGGATTTGGTCATGGAGCCGTCGTCCACCTCGTCGCAGATGATGGAGAGCAGTTTTGCGCTGCATACGGCGCCGTTGGCTTTCTGCCATTCGACGGTCTCGCACAGGACGTCGTTTTCTTCCCATTCCTTGAGAACATTGGACACCTGGGTGCGGAAGGAGGCGGCCAGGGCCGAGGAAACGGCCAATAAGAGCGCGAGGGCAAGGGACAGGCAGCGGAGAGTTATTTTCATCTGTACATCCTCCCATTTGAAAGTCGGTCTGATACTGGGGATATACCGCGCGGCGCGGGAGCCGGATCATTTTTCCTGAGCCTTGCGCGCCAGGTAATCCTCATAGCCCATGTTGTAGTCGGTCATGGTGCCGTCGTCGTGCAGTTCGATGATGCGGTCGGCTACGGTGGAAACGAACTGGTGGTCGTGGCAGGTAAAGATGACGGTGCCGGGAAAGGCGATCAAAGCATTGTTCACCGCGGTGATGGATTCCAGATCCAGGTGGTTGGTGGGCTGGTCCAGCATCAGGAAATTGGCGCCGGAAAGCATCATCCTTGAGAGCATCAGGCGCACTTTTTCACCGCCGGAGAGCACCTTCACGGGCTTGTAGACGTCATCGCCGGAGAACAGCATCCTGCCAAGGAACTGGCGCATATAGGTTTCCAGCTGCTCGGGGGAGTACTGGGCGAACCATTCCATCATGGTTTTGTCCGATCCCTCGAAATATGGGGTGTTGTCATGGGGAAAATAGGATGTGGAGATGGTCACGCCCCATTTGAAGGAGCCGCTGTCGGGTTGGATCTCTTCCGCAAGGATGCGGAAGAGCGCGGTGGCTGCCTGTTCGCTTCCCACCAGGGCGATCTTCTGTCCCCGGGTGACCAGGAAAGACACTCCGTCCAGAAGCTTCACACCGTCCTCGGCGGTATAGGCGATGCCGTCCACGGTCAGGATGTCCTTGCCGGCCTCGCGGTCCGGGTTGAAGGCCACGTAAGGATAGCGCCTTGAGGAAGCGGGCATTTCCTCCACCGTCAATTGATCCAGCAGGCGGCGGCGGCTGGTGGCCTGCTTGGCTTTGGATTTGTTGGACGAAAAGCGCTGGATGAAGGCCTTGAGTTCCAGGATCTTTTCATCCCGGCGCTTTTTCTGGTCGCTCATCAGGCGCTGCATCAGCCGGCTGCTTTCATACCAGAAGTCGTAGTTGCCCACGTACATACGCACCTGATTGTAGTCGATGTCCACGATGTGGGTGCAGATGTTGTTCAGGAACCAGCGGTCATGGCTGACCACGATCAGCGTGCCGGGAAAGGACATCAGGAAGTTTTCAAGCCATGCCACGCTTTGGTTGTCCAGGTTGTTGGTGGGCTCGTCGAGCAGCAGGATGTCAGGATTGCCGAACAGCGCCTGGGCCAGGAGGACCTTGATCCT
>JAFWWK010000148.1 GCA_017523615.1 Clostridia bacterium | reverse complement strand
TCCTTCATCCTCTCCGGCGGCAGGGTGCAGGTGCCGATCATGTTGATGTTGCGGTTCATGTCCCATTTGATATAATCGGCTCCCGCGCGTTCGATGGCGTCCCCGATGGCCTGCTTTACGTAGGCCCTGACGTCCTCCCTGGTCATGTCCAGGACCAGCTGGTGCCGGTTTTCCACCCGGATGCGGTCCCCGGTATGGACGCACCAGTCGGGATGGGCCCGGTACAGGTCGCTGTCCGGGCTGATCATCTCCGGCTCCACCCACAGGCCGAACTTCATGCCCATGGCGTGGATCTTCCGCGACAGGCCCCTGAGCCCCTCCGGGAGCTTCCTCAGGTCGTCCGTCCAGTCCCCCAGGGAGCAGTTGTCGCTGTCCCGGCGGCCGAACCAGCCGTCGTCAAGGACGAACAGGTCCACCCCGGCGTCCTTCGCGCATGAGGCGATGGACAAAAGCTTTTCCTCGTTGAAATCAAAATAGGTGGCTTCCCAGTTGTTGATCAGGATGGGCCGGGCGGCGCGGGCAAAGGCGCCGGAGGTGATATGCCCGTGCACCAGACGGTGGAAGGCGCGGCTCATCCCGCCCAGTCCCTCGCCGGAGTACACCAGGTAAGCCTCGGGACAATGGAAGCTTTCGCCGCTCTTCAGATCCCAGGAAAAATCAAAGGGCTGGACGCCCATCATCACCCGGGCGGAGGAAAACTGGTCCACATGGACGTTCGCGTAAAAGCTGCCGCTCCAGCACAGGGCGAAGCCCATGCATTCTCCGCTGTCCTCGGTGCAGCCTTTCCCGGTCAGGGCCAGGAAGGGGCTGGTCTGCTGGCTGGAGGCCCCGCGGACGGTGCCGGTCCCCTGGTCGCCCATCACAAGGCGCCGCCTTGTCCACTGACGCTCCCTGGCCCAGGCGCCCTGCAGGGTGAGGAGTTCATATTCGCTGCCCTCCAGATCCAGGCAGAAGGACAGGGCCTTTTCCAGCGTTACCGGCTTTTTTCCGGCGTTGCGGATCCTTGCGGAGCGGGCGATCACGTCGCAGTCGTCCCACAAGGTATACAGGAGATCGACTTCCACTTTGGTGGGCTCGTCCCTGAGCGTCAGGGTCAGGGTGCGGGAGCCTTCGCCCCTGGCCGAGGGCAGGCCGTAAAGCGCGGGCTTTTCGTCGCTTGTGCTGTGGCTGACGTATGTGAGGTCCAGCGCCTCGCTGCCGTCGGCGTGGCGGACCTGAAGCATGCCCTCCCGCATGTCCCCGCAGCCGAAGACCGGGCATTCCTGGGGCAGGCGGTCCAGGGGCGTTTCGTGCATGGTGAAGGCATCGTGGGTACGGTGATTGGCACGCCGGTCAATTAGGTCATCCCGGACGGTGCGCAGCGCCTTTCCCCAGTAAAGGTGCAGGGGATATTTCCCGCCGGCCAGGGAGATGATATAGGATACGCGGCCGTTGGTCAGGTGGAACAGGCGCGCCGCCGGATCGAATGAAACGGATGCCATGGCTATGTCCTCCTAAGGATGGAATGGTAAATACTATAGTAAAAAAACTTTCCGCATTTGTCAAGAAGCTGCTTTACAATGCTTAAATTCTATAGTAAAATTTTAAGTAACGATCACAGCGGACACATGACGGCAAGCTGCCGTGGGAAGGGGAGGCGCGCATGAAAAAAAAAGTGACCATGAGCGATATCGGCGCGGCCCTGGGCGTCAGCACCGTGACCGTCTCCAAGGCCCTGGGCGGCAGGGAAGGCGTCGGGGACGAGATGCGGGACAGGATCAGGCGCACCGCGCGGGAAATGGGCTACGGCGCTGTCCGGACGCAGAGCCCGGCGGGCGATCGCGCCGACGCGGCCGTGGTGGGGATACTGACCTGCGAAAGGTTTTTTGACAAGGCCTCTTTCTACGCCTCCATGTACCGGGAACTGACCGGGGCCATCCTGGAGGAGGGCATGCTCGGCGCGCTGGAGATCGTGACCGGCGGCATGGAGAAAGCCCTGGCCCTGCCCGCTCTGGTGAAGGACGGGCGGGTGGATTCCCTGGTGATGCTGGGACAGTTCGGCCCGGAATATATGGATCTTGTCTCATCCTCCGGCCTGAGGACGGTCTGCCTGGATTTTTACGGCGGCCGGGGCGGCTGCGCCGTCGTCAGCGACGGAAGGGGCGGCGCCTGGCAGATCACACGGCATCTGATCGGCCTTGGACACCGGAAGATCGCCTTTGTCGGCTCTCTGGCGGCCACCTCCTCCATCACGGACCGGATGTGCGGGTATCTTCGGGCGATGACGGAGGCCGGCCTCCTGCCCGTGCCCCCCGAGTGGATCCTGGAGGACCGGGACGCCGACGGGAGGTACTGTTTCCCGCTCAGGCTGCCCCGGGACCTGCCCACGGCTTTTGTATGCAACAACGACGACGTTGCCGCGCAATTGATCCGCCAGCTGAACGATATGGGGATCGCCGTGCCCGGGGACGTGTCGGTGACGGGTTTTGACGATTACACCCTTTTTCCGTCCCCGGTAAAGCTGACCACCTTCCGTCCGGACCGGGAGCGTATGGCCCGGGCCGCCGTCCGCGCGCTGAAGGAGATCCCCGGGACGGAGGAGCAAAGCATGCTGCGGGTGGAGGTGGGCGGATGGATGATCCCGGGCGGATCCGCCGGACCGGCGAAAAGAAAATAAAAAATTACTTAAAATAAATTAAAAAATTAAGTAAAAAGCCTTGACATCCCGGAAAAGGAAAACTATACTGCATTGTAATTTCAAGCCGCGAGGGCATATTCCGCAGCGCGGCGGAGGATTTTTAAGGAGGAGACCGTCATGAGCGTCAGGATTCTCAACACCCCCAGCCTTCCCAACATTCCCTGGCAGGACAAGCCCAAGGATCACCGCGCCCAGGCGCCGGTGTGGCGTTACAGCGAAAACCCGCTTTTTCCGCGGGAGCCGATCCCCGGTGTGGCCAGGATCTTCAACAGCGCAGTGATGCCCTGGGAGGGCGGTTATATCGCGGTGCTCCGCGGCGAACAGACCAACGGCGTGCCCTACATCTACCTGGGCCGTTCCGCCGACGGCATCCACTGGACCGTGGATCAGGACAAGATTCCCTTCAAGGATGAGAACGGCGAGCCCTTCATGCCCTATTACGCCTACGATCCCCGCCTTGTGAAGGTGGACGACACCTATTACGCCATCTGGTGCCAGGACAACTACGGCGCGGCCATCGGCATGGCCAAAACAAAGGATTTCAAGACTTTTACCCGCCTGGAGAATCCCTACATCCCCTTCAACCGCAACGCGGTGCTGTTCCCCCGCAAGATAGGCGGACTGTTCACCCTGTTCTCCCGTCCCTCGGATTCGGGCCATACTCCCTTCGGCGACATCTGGATGAGCCAGAGCCCGGACATGACCTTCTGGGGCAAGCACCGCCATGTGATGTCCCCCAGCGGCAACTGGTGGGAGGGCGTCAAGATCGGCGCCGGCGCGGCCCCCATCGAGACCAGCGAAGGATGGCTCCTGTTCTATCACGGCGTGTCCTCCACCTGCAACGGTTTCGTTTATTCCATGGGCGGCGCCATCCTGGACATCGACCGGCCGAGCAAGGTGAAATACCGCTGCGCCAATTACCTTTTGACCCCCACCGAAAGCTATGAGGAAAGGGGCTTCGTCCCCAACGTGGTGTTCCCCTGCGCCGCCCTGTCCGATCCGGATACCGGCAGGATCGCCATCTACTACGGCGCGGCGGATACCTATGTGGGCCTGGCCTTCACCACGGTCGACGAGGTCGTGGACTACATCAAGGCCAATTCCAGCGTCAGCGCCGGCGACGCCGAGGAAGGCCGCCGCTGAGGAACGTCGAGAAAAACATTCCGGCGGCAGCGGAAAAAACGGAGGCGGTTTGAATGATCATCCTGGATCCCGCGAAGGACGAAAGGCTTTTGCGTTTGGGTCGCGCGGGCCAAAAGAAAGACCCTTTCCCGATGCACTGGACTGGGAGCGGGATCAAAATAAAGACGGCCTGCGTTTCCCTGGACGTCAGGCTGAAAGCCGAATACTTATCCCAGGCCCCCTGGGCCGCCGTTCTTGTGGACGGCGCGCCCGTGGGGCGCTTTTGCGTTGCCCGGGGGGAGGAATGGTACCACGCGCTCCTCGGCATGGACCCGTCGGTGACCCATGAGGTGTCCATCCTCCGGGACAGCCAGCCGGTGCCCGGGGACGGGGGAAGCCTTCTGATGACCGGTCTCCGCCTGGAGGGCGAAGCGTTCCCGGCGGAAAAGCCGGAAATGAACGTCGGCCTCATCGGCGACAGCCTGACGGTGGGGGAGGGGTGCCTCGGCCCCGTCGACGCCATGGAATGGAAGACCGTGTGGATGAGCGGCGCCCTCACCTGGGGGGGCGCGCTGGGCCGCGCCCTTTCCTGCCGGACCCGGGCGCTGTGCCTGGGCGGCTGGGGGGTGTATTCCAGTTGGGACGGGCTCCTGTCCGGAGCCGTCCCGAAGATCTACGAAAGCGTCTGCGCTCCGGAAGGGGAAGAGGAGCCCTTCGATTTTTCCGCCGATCCCCTGGACGCGGTGGTCATCAACCTTGGCACCAACGACATGTCGGCCCTGCGCGCCCTTCCGGAAAAAGAGCGTCCGGCGTTCAAAAGGGCCATGGAGGACGCGGCGACGGCCTTTATCCTGAAGGTGCACGAAAAGGAGCCCCGGGCGGCGATCCTGTGGGCCTACGGGCTGTGCGGGGACGAAGGCGCGGATATCTTTGAAAAAGCCGTTGAAAGGGCGAGGACGGCGGGGGCCCCCTGCGGCTTCGTCCGGCTGAGCCCCTTCGGACCGGGAGAAGCCGGCTCCCGCGGACACCCGGGTCCGTTTGTCCAGGCGGCGGCGGGCCTGAAGACTGCCGGGGAGCTGAAAAAACTGATGAACGGGGTATGAAGGTTTTCTGTGCCTTCACCGGCGCTCATGCTGAACTCATTTTAAAACAGCCAATGATGTTTTAATGGCGCCGAAGGTGCGCATGAGATCGCATGGGACGTCATGCGGCGCATAGCGCTGCGTGGAGCGTGCGCAGCACGCGGCATCTCAAATCGGCTGGACCAATTTGGGATCGGTATCAGATCGCATGAAAGGGTTGAGTGACATGAACGGGAAAGCGGGCATGCGCCGGGAAATGGAAGAACATTTAAGGAAAGTGATCCTTCCCTTCTGGGAGGGGCTTGCCGACGAAAAAAACGGCGGATATACGGGCTTCGTTGGTTTTGACCTCAAAAAGGACGAAAATGCCGTGAAGGGCTGCATCCTGCACAGCAGGATCCTGTGGTTTTTTTCCACGGCGATGCGCGTCCTGAAGGACGAAAGCCTCCGCCCCTACGCCGACAGGGCGTACAAGGCGCTCCTTGAGATGCGGGACAGGGAAAACGGCGGGGTCTTCTGGTCGATGACGGCGGATATGCGGCCCTTTGACACCACCAAGCATACCTATTGCCAGGCCTTCGCCATCTACGGGCTGTCAGCCTATGCCATGGCCTGCGGCAGCGGGGAAGCGCTGGAGGAGGCTTTTAAGCTGTTTGACGTCATCGAGGACCGCTGCAGGGACGAAAAAGGGTACCTTGAGGCGTTTAAAAAGGATTTCACTCCGGAAAGCAACGAAAAGCTTTCCGAAAACGGCGTCAGCGCTTCCAGGACCATGAACACCCTGCTGCATGTCACCGAGGGCTATACCGAACTGTACCGGGCCACGGGGGACGAAAGGGTGCGCAAATGCCTCCTGGAGCAACTGGATATCTGGGAAAGGCACATGTACAACCCGGCGCTTTCCCGGCAGGAGGTCTTCTTCGGCCCGGACTATCAGACGCTGATCGATCTGACCAGCTACGGCCACGATATCGAGACCAGCTGGCTCCTGGACCATACCCTGGACGTCCTGGGGGACGATGGGGTGACCGCCCGCGTGCGCCCGAAGCTCCAGAGCCTGGTCCGGGCGGTGGTCGGGGAGGCCTTTGCGCCCGGAAAGGGCACCGCAAACGAAAAGGAACGGGGAAAGACGGACAAAAAGCGCGTCTGGTGGGTACAGGCGGAATCGGTTTTGGGATGTCTCAACGCCTGGAAAAACGGCATGGGCGATCAATACCTGGAGGCCGCCAAAGACCAGTGGGATTTTATCCTCACCCGGGTATGGGACCGCCGGGCGGGCGGGGAATGGTTCTGGTATGTCACGGAGGACGGCGAGCCGGCCGCGGAAAAACCCATCGTGGAGCCCTGGAAGTGCCCCTATCACAACGGCAGGATGACCCTTGAGGTGATCGGCAGGAGGGAATATGAAAACATATAAAGCGCTTGAGGAAAGATACGAATCGCTGATCACCCGGGAAAACCGGGTGAACGACCGCTTTTACAACGGGATCTTTGACCGTTACGTCCATCCGGTCCTGACAAGGGAGCATATCCCGCCCTTCTGGATGTATGATCCCGATCCCGTGACCAACCCCCATATGATGCAGCGCCTGGGGATCAACGCGGTGCTCAATTCCGGAGCCATCTATCTGGACGGGAAGTTCATGCTGGTGTGCCGGGTGGAGGGCATGGACCGAAAGAGCTTTTTCGCCGTGGCCCAGTCGGATACGGGAGTGGACCACTTCCGCTTCTGGGATCATCCCGTCATCCTCCCGGATACGGAAAAGGACGAGACCAACGTCTACGACATGCGGCTTACGCAGCATGAGGACGGATGGATCTACGGCGTGTTCTGCTCCGAAAGTCACGACAGCTCATCCGGCGACCTGTCCGCCGCCGTGGCGAAAGCCGGCATCGTGCGCACCCGGGACCTGAAGACCTGGGAGCGCCTGCCGAACCTGGTCACCCTCCGCTCCCCCCAGCAGCGGAACGTGGTCCTCCATCCCGAGTTCGTGCAGGGCAAATACGCCTTCTACACCCGTCCGATGGACGACTTTATCGAGACCGGTTCCGGCGGCGGCATCGGCTTTGGCCTGTGTGACGACATCACCCATGCGGTCATCGACGAGGAAAAGATCATCTCCCCCCGCCGTTATCACACCATCACCGAAAGCAAGAACGGCGCCGGC
>JAFWWK010000147.1 GCA_017523615.1 Clostridia bacterium | reverse complement strand
TTTCGGGGGTGATGCCGTTTTTCTCGTTGTATTTTTCCTGCAGCGCCCGGCGGCGGTTGGTCTCCCCGATGGCCGCCATCATGGAATCTGTGGGGGCGTCGGCGTACATGATCACCCGGCTGTCCACATTGCGGGCCGCCCGGCCGATGGTCTGGATCAGGCTGGTCTCGCTTCGCAGGAAGCCTTCCTTATCGGCGTCCAAAATGGCCACAAGGCCCACCTCCGGCAGGTCCAGGCCCTCCCTTAAAAGGTTGATGCCCACCAGTACGTCGTATTCCCCCAGCCGCAGGCCGCGGATCAGCTTCTGGCGCTCCATGGTCTGGATATCTGAATGCAGGTACCTGACCTTTACGCCGTTTTCATCCAGGAAATCCGTCAGGCGCTCGGCCATTTTCTTGGTCAGGGTCGTGACCAGGACCCTGTAACCCTTCCCCACAGTTTCCCTGATCTTCCCGATCAGGTCGTCCACCTGGCCCTGGGCCGGCAGCACGGTGATCTTCGGATCCAGAAGGCCCGTAGGCCGGATGATCTGCTCCACCACCTGCGCCGCCTGCTCCCTTTCATAGGGGGAGGGGGTGGCGGAAACGTAGATCACCTGACGGATCCTTTCCTGGAATTCGTCGAATTTCAACGGGCGGTTGTCATATGCGGAGGGCAGGCGGAAACCGTACTCCACCAGCTGCTCCTTGCGGGCCCGGTCCCCCGCGTACATGGCCCGGATCTGGGGAACGGTGACGTGGCTTTCGTCGATGAAGGTAAGGAAATCCTTCGGAAAATAATCCAGCAGGCAGAACGGCGCGTCCCCGGGCTTGCGGCCGTCAAAATACCGGGAATAGTTTTCGATCCCCTGGCAGTAGCCGATCTCCTTCATCATGTCGATGTCGTAGCGGGTCCGCTGACGGATCCTTTCCGCCTCCAGGGGTTTGTGGTCCTTTTCAAAGGCCTCTGCGGCGGCCTCCATGTCCCGCTCGATGGTTTCAAGGGCGGCATCCCGTTTTACGGGATCGGTGGCGTAAAAGGTGGCGGGATAGATCGGCGCATGCAGCGTGGTGCGCTTGACCTGCCCGGTGGTCAGGGCAAATTCCGACAGGCGGTCGATCTCGTCGCCGAAGAATTCCACCCGGATGCCGAAGTCCCTTTGGTCCGCCGGGATGATCTCCAGCGTATCCCCCCGCACCCGGAAACAGCCGCGCTCCAGATCCATGTCGTTGCGCTCGTACTGGATGTCCACCAGAGCGCGCATCAGCTTTTCCCGGGACAGTTCCATCCCGGGCCTGAGGCTGATCATCTGGCCCTCGTATTCCGAAGGATCGCCCATGGAATAGATACAGCTCACCGACGCGACGATGATCACGTCCTTCCTTTCCTTCAGCGCCGCGGTGGCGCTGTGGCGGAGACGGTCGATCTCATCGTTGATGGAAGCGTCCTTTTCGATGTAGGTGTCGGTGGAGGCGATATAGGCCTCCGGCTGGTAATAGTCGTAATACGACACGAAATATTCCACCGCGCTGTCAGGGAAAAAGGATTTGAATTCGGTGCACAGCTGCGCCGCCAGCGTCTTGTTATGGGCGATCACCAGCGTGGGCTTCTGGACCTTTTCGATCACCGAAGCCATGGTAAAGGTCTTGCCCGAGCCGGTCACGCCCAGGAGCACCTGGGCCGGCATCCCTTCCTCCACGCCCCGGGCCAGGGCCTCGATGGCCCCGGGCTGGTCCCCCCGGGCCGTATAAGGCGCTTTCAAAACAAAACGGTCGTTCATCCTTCCGCTCACCGATCCTTTTTCCGTCACGGACAAAAGTCCTTTCATCCCATCATACCATAGAATGCCCCCCGGGTAAATCATCGGGTCCAAAAAACGCCGGCTTCGCTCCTTCTCACTGCGCCGCCGTCCTTATCAGGCAGTTGATTTTTTGCTCCCTTTCCTGTAGAATTTCCGTTGGCTGTCCGTCCCCGTCTTCGGCCGCGGGGCGGGCGAAACAGGCCTTCGAAAGGGATCCGTTCATGGACGTTAAAGCGCTGCGCGGCAGCCTGCTTCTTTTGCTCGGGTCGGCCATCTGGGGGGCGGCCTTCGCCGCCCAAAGAGTCGGCATGGACCACATCGGGCCATTTGCTTTCACAGGCATCCGGATGCTCCTGGCGGGGCTGGTCATGATCCCGGTGTCCCTTTACGCCGGAAAAAAGCTAAAGGCGCGCCCTTCCCCCCGGCAGCAGATGAAGGGCGGTCTCCTCTGCGGGCTCTTCCTGTTTGCGGCCACCTGCCTGCAGCAGGTCGGCCTCGTCTCCACCGACGCCGGCAAGGCGGGATTCATCACCGCGCTTTACGTGGTGCTGGTGCCCGTAGCCGGGTGGCTGTTCCTGCGCAAAAACCCCGGCAGGATCATCCTGGCCGGCGTGGTCCTCGCACTGATGGCGCTGTACCTCCTGTGCGTACCCGCGTCAGGCTTCCGAATGGAAACGGGGGATGTGCTGCTCCTGGGGTGCGCGGTCTGCTTCACCGGGCAGATCCTGTGCGTGGACCGTTTCGCGCCCCGCGTCAGCGGCGCCGCCCTCGCACGGGACGAATTCTTGGTGACAGGAAGCCTCAGCATGCTCATCGCCCTGTTCACCGAAGAGATATCCCTCGGCGGGGTCATGGAGGCCGCCGTCCCGATCCTGTACACGGGACTTTTTTCAAGCGCCGTGGCCTACACCCTGCAGATCTTCGGCCAGCGGGACACGGACCCGACCCTCGCCTCCCTGATCATGTGCCTGGAATCGGTTTTCGCCGTCCTCGCAGGCGCCATACTGCTTGGGGAAAGGATGAACGCCCGGGAGATCGCCGGATGCGCGCTGATGTTCGCCTCCGTGATCCTGGCACAGCTCTCTCCCGTCATCGGGCGGAAGCACGCTCGGAAAGAGACATAAATATATGGCAATCGTGTCAAAGGCATGTCAGCGTTTCTCATCGGCATTGACATTTCCGGCGTTTGAACGCACAATATACTTGTAGCGGCAGCCGCTCCGCCCCGGGAGGACGCGCCGCGGAAAAGAGGGGCTATGAAAGAAAGAAAAGACAGCAAAAAGCCGATCATCACCTATTACCTGATCGCTCTGGCGATCCTGCTTTTGATCAACGTGTTCGTCGTGCCCGCGCTGAACACCACGTATACCACCGCCACCGTCAGCTATAACCAGTTCCTCACCGACCTGAAGGACGGAAAGATCACCGAAGTGATGATCAGCGAGGAGGATAAGGTGATCACCTGGCAGACCAACGAAGCCTCCGGCGGGCGGCTGACCACCCTTTATCAGACGGGCCTTGTCAGCCAGGACGACAATTTGGTGCAGCGCCTCACCGACGCGGGCGTCAAGTTCGCCGCCGCCATCCCCGCCAGACAGAGCATTCTCAGCCAGCTGCTGATCAACCTGGTCATCCCGATGGTCTTTTTCGTATTGGTTGGGCAATTGCTGATGCGCAGCATGCAGAAGCGCATGGGCGGTTCCAACGCCCTGATGCTGGGCAAGAGCAACGCAAAGATCTACATCGAAAGCCAGACCGGCAAGACCTTTGCCGACGTAGCGGGGCAGGAAGAGGCCAAGGACGCCCTGAAGGAGATCGTCGATTTCCTGCACGATCCACAGCGCTACGCCGCCATCGGCGCAAAGCTCCCCAAGGGCGCTTTGCTCGTGGGCCCTCCGGGCACCGGCAAGACCCTTCTGGCCAAGGCCGTGGCCGGGGAGGCGAAGGTCCCCTTCTTCTCCATCAGCGGCAGCGAGTTCGTGGAGATGTTCGTGGGCATGGGCGCGGCCAAGGTCCGCGATTTGTTCCAGCAGGCCAATGAAAAGGCTCCCTGCATCGTTTTTATCGACGAGATCGATACCATCGGCAAAAAGCGCGACAACGGCATCACCGGCTCCAACGACGAGCGGGAGCAGACCCTCAACCAGCTGCTGGCCGAAATGGACGGTTTTGACGCAAGCAAGGGCGTGGTCATCCTGGCCGCGACCAACCGGCCCGACGTGCTTGACCCGGCCCTGCTCCGGCCCGGCCGTTTCGACCGGCGCATCCCCGTAGAGCTGCCCGACCTTAAAGGACGCGTCGCCATCCTGAAGGTCCACGCCCGGGACGTCCGGTGCGAAGGCGGCATCGATTTTGACATGATCGCCCGTTCCACCAGCGGCTGCAGCGGCGCGGAGCTGGCCAACATCGTCAACGAGGCCGCCCTCAGGGCCGTGCGCATGGGCCGCTCCTCCGTCACGCAGGAGGACCTGCAGGAGAGCGTGGAGACCGTCATCGCCGGCATGCAGCGCAAGAACGCCGTGATCAGCGACCGCGAAAAGCGGATCATCGCCTATCACGAGATCGGCCACGCCCTGGTAGCCGCCAGCCAGAAGATGAGCGCCCCCGTCACCAAGATCACCATCATCCCCCGCACCTCCGGCGCCCTCGGGTACACCATGCAGGTGGAAGAGGACGAGCATGTGCTGATGAGCAAAGAAGAAGCGCTGGAACAGCTTGCCACCCTCACCGGCGGACGGACCGCCGAAGAGCTGGTGTTCGGCTCGGTCACCTCCGGGGCCAGCAACGACATCGAAAAGATCACCCGCCTAGCCCGGGCCATGGTCACCCGCTTCGGCATGAGCGACCAGTTCGACATGGTGGCCCTGGAGACCGTCACCAACCAGTACCTGGGCGGGGATACCTCCCTGGCCTGCTCCGCGGAAACCAGCACCCTGATCGACAAGGAAGTCAACGCCATCGTTTCCCGCGCCCATGAAAAAGCCCGGCAGATCCTTTCGGACAACATGGACGCCCTTCACCGCCTGGCCGAATACCTGCTGCAAAAGGAGACCATCACCGGCGAGGAGTTCATGCGCATCCTTAAAGAACCACTGATTTAATTGGCAGGTTTACATTATGTTCCAATCCAATAAGTGGTATTATAGGAGAAGGATACATGACCTACAGGAAGCGTCAAAACCCGGTCAGCCGCGGAGAAACGGACGTCCGGGCGCTTCAGGCTTCCCCTGAAGTGATCTGGTTTCCGGGGTATTACTCCAGAGGCAGCGATGAGGAGCGGGAAGAAGTTTTTCGCCGATGGAACCCAGATCGTTCCGTTTTTCCGCCCTGCGCCGCGACGGAATGGAAGGATAGCCAGGGCCATGAAGCCCAGCCCCGAGCCGGACAGGCGTTTACCATTACTGTACAGTATCCCTTCAATTGCCAAACAGGCGGAACGTTCCGGATTGTATACAGCCCGCGGGGCCGGTTTTCGGACGGATGCATTCAGCCCGATGGCGTCGCCGGGTATGCGGATGTAATTCAATTGGTCCGCTGCCGGCTTCTGAAGATCCTCCCGGACGAGGGTGATCAGGCTGCCGTGCGAAACTGCGTCCTCAGGGTTTCCTCCCTGTGGGATTTCATCGGCAAGCCCGCCATCCAGACGTCATGCGTGGACGAATACCTGGAGTGGCGCCTGCGCTGCTATGAAGATGGTACGGATATTCCTCCGGAAGGATTTTATCTCCCAGCAGTCAGAAAAATGCTCCGGCAAATCAAGCGCTCAAAAATCCATTTTCTCAATGTGGATCTTTCGGACGCACGTGATACGTTTTTTATCGGGGATTATCCTGACAATTACTGGGGCGATTTTGACGAACACGGCTGGGAGAAAAAGCAGGAAACCACGCAGGGCGAGTATGGCACAGACGTCTTGATCTATACAGACCTTCAGGGTCTCGACCATATGATTGTCCGATCTGAATGGTCTTTTTTCGATGGGCCGCGCATCTATATTGGAAACACCGTGCTGGGCGGCCACCGGCTCCGCCTTGAAGCGCTGCACACGCTTCGGATGATCTGGGCAAAAAACAAAGGAAAATTCTCCTATGAAACTCCTTGGTACGGCTGTCACGAATTCACTCCTCCGACCATGTACCTGGTCAAATACCGCCCCGACGGCGCTTTTCAAGACATAGACGCGGAAATCAGCGAAGCCTTTGGCAGTGTTAGATGCGCGCTGATCGGTTATTTCGCCGTTCAGTCGAACGCGCTTCGGGCTCTGGTTCTGCCCCGGACACTTGAACGTATTTATGATTTTGCCTTTGCGGGTTGTCCGGTGCTACAAAGGATCATCATCCCGGATGGATGCAATTTCCGCTTTGAGCGCAGAGCATTTGAAGGGTGCGCGGATCATCTCGTTTTTTCCGCTGTATCCGGTTCGCCCGTAATTCCGGTGCTGAAAAGGTTTGGATATAGTGTGGAAGAACGTGCCGCAGGCACAATGGATAACGCAGCCTTGCGGGCGCATGCGGCTAAGTGCCTTGAAATGAAAGAGCAGCCTGGGCAAACATCTGCGCCGCGCCGGAAAGATCCCGACTTAACCGTTCTATACAATAATTTACTGCCCGGCAGACAGAAGGGAGATGAACCATAAGCCGAATGAAGCCGGCATTTTCAGCGGGGCACCGTGCTGACAAGGAACGGCGTGGACAAAGTGGTACAGGAAGCCCAGGAGCCGATGGAAAACTTCGCCATCCCAGAGGGCGTTGCAAGATTCGGGGCCCCGTCAAAGGGGCCCTGCTTTTTTATGCCGCATTTTCCTTTCCATCGTCCGTCCTTCCTTTTGCATAGCCAAAGTGATATAATGGCCTGGGGGGGAAGGCCATGATCATCGCATATCACAAAAACCCGGATAAGCTTGAGGAGCTGCTTGCCGCCATCCGTTCGGCGGCGGGAGGGGAAACGGCGATCGGCTTCACCGATCCTTCCGGGATCCCCGACCGCATGAACGGCCACCAGTGCCATATCGCAGTCCTGGACCTGGCGGAGGACGGCGGCGATATCCTGCGCCTGGCCGGGGAGATGAAACGTGCCGATCCGCGCGTCAATATCATTTTTACCGCTCCCGGCCCCGAATACGGGGCCGAAGCCATGGCCATGCACGCCAGCGGGTACATCGTTCCCCCCGTCACCGCCGAGAAGATCAAAAACGAGCTCCGCGACCTTCGCTATCCCCTGCCGGAAAAAAACGTGTTCCGCAAATCGTTCTATATCCGCACCTTCGGCAGCTTCGAGGTCTACGGCAACGGCGTGCCCCTGCGTTTCCACTACAGCAAAACAAAGGAGCTTTTCGCCTACCTTGTGGATCAGCGTGGCGCCTCCTGCTCCAACAGGGAACTGATGGCCGTCCTGTGGGAGGACGACGACGGCGACTCCCACTTAAGCTACCTGAAAAACCTGAAGCACGACCTGCGCTGCGCCCTGAAGCTCCTCGGGCACGAGGACCTGCTGATCTCATCAAAGGGCGGCCTCGCCGTGGCGATCAGGCCCTGCATTTGCGATTATTTCGACCGCATCGGCCACGTCCCCGGCGCGCCGGAATACCGCGGGGAATACATGACCCAGTACTCCTGGGCCGAAATGAC
>JAFWWK010000146.1 GCA_017523615.1 Clostridia bacterium | reverse complement strand
TGGCAGGGGAAGAAGGATTCGAACCCTCAACAAAGGTTTTGGAGACCCACGTGTTACCATTACACCATTCCCCTAACGAACGGATATAATGATATCATAAAAAGACGTCTTTGTCAACGGGTTAAGATCACAACTTTTTAACTATTTATTGCAATAACCGGTAGAGATGGTAACAGAAGATGTCCAACACGGCTGGACAAGTCTTTTTACAGTATCTTAATCCTGCCGGGCACTTTCCCAGGCCTTCAGCGCAGCTTCTATGACCGCGTCCATGTCATAATACCTGTACTCGCCCAATCTGCCGCCAAAGACGACTTTGGTTTGTTCTGACGCGAGAGCTCGGTACCTTTGATACAGTTCGCTGTTTTTTACGTCATTCACCGGATAATAGGGCTCCTCGCCGGGATGCCATTCAGCGGAGTATTCCCTGCTGATCACGGTATGGGAGATTTCTTTTCCGGAGCCATCCTTTCCGAACTGAAACCATTTGTGCTCTATGATCCTTGTCCATGGCACATCACGGTCGGTATAATTCACCGCAGCATTTCCCTGATAATTCGGAATTTCCATGCGCTCGGTTTCAAACCGGACGCTGCGGTATTCCAAGGGGCCGAAGCGATAATCAAAAAATTCGTCGATCGCGCCGGTGAAGATGACCTGCCGGCATTCGCTGTCCAGAGAAGGCCTGTTCTTCAGGTAATCCATACCGAGCCGAACATCGATCCCTTGGAGCATTTTTTCAACCAGTCTGGTATATCCGCCCTCGGGGATCCCCTGGTATTTTGCGTTGAAATAGTTGTTGTCATATGTAAGACGGACAGGAAGCCTCCGGATGATAAAGGAAGGCAGATCCCGACAGTCCCGGCCCCACTGTTTTTCGGTATATCCCCGGACCAGCTTTTCATAAATATCCCTGCCCACCATCGAGATCGCCTGTTCCTCCAGGTTCCGGGGCTCTGTGATCCCGGCCTCTTTTTTCTGCCGCTCGATCTCTGCTTCAGCCTCCCGGGGCGTCGTCACCCCCCACATTTTATTAAAGGTATACATATTAAAAGGTAAAGAGTATATCTCTCCCTTGTAATTGGCGATGGGGGCGTTTGTAAAACGGTTGAAGGCTGCAAAACGGTTGACAAAGGCCCATACAGTATCGGAATTTGTGTGGAAAATATGGGCTCCGTAACGGTGTACATGGATACCGTCCATGTTTTCGGTATAGACGTTTCCGGCAATGTGGTCCCGACGGTCGACGACCAGAACTTTTTTTCCGGCGTCGGCAGCGCTTCGGGCAAAGACTGCGCCATACAGCCCGGCGCCTGCGATCAGATAATCGTACAACGGTAAAAGACCTCCCGCTTCTTATCTCTGATAATATCTTATAATAAAAATGCTTTACGGGCAAGCAAACCAATCAAAGAATTTCTGTTCTTGCTTTCTCTTCTTTTCCGTGTGTATAATAGTAACGCGAAAAGCAAGAATCGGAGGAGTGCAGCGATGGACAAAAAAGCTTACCTCGACCGCATCGACCGCGTCAATGCTCTTGGGCCGTACCGTCCTGACTGGGACAGCCTTGCCTCACACCCCGTCCCGTCGTGGTACCGAGAAAAAAGACTCGGTATCTTTCTCCACTGGGGACCTTTTTCTGTGCCGGCATACCATGACTGGTATGCCAGAAACATGTATATCAAGGATAGCCCGGAATACAAATGGCACCTTGAGCATTATGGGAAACACAAAGATTTCGGTTATAAGGATTTCATTCCTTCCTTTACCATGAAAAACTATGACCCGGCGGAGTGGGTGCGTCTCTTTCGCGAAGCCGGGGCGGATTACATCGTCCCGGTCGCGGAACACCACGACGGCTTCCAGAATTACCGCAGTGAACTCAGCCATTGGAACGCAGTTGAGATGGGTCCGAAACGTGACATCATGGGTGATCTGCTTTATGAGGCGGACTGCGCGGGCATGACCCTCGGCGCGTCCTCCCACCGGGTGGAACATTGGTGGTTCCTGAGCCATGGCAGAGAATTTGACAGCGACGTCAATACGGAACTGAAGCCCGGCGATTTTTATTGGCCTGCGAAAAAGGAAGCGGACAATGTGCACGATTTGTTCTCGCAGCCTGCTCCGGATGAGGAATTCCTTACAGACTGGCTTCTGAGATGCTGTGAGATCGTGGACCGGTATCATCCCCGCATTATGTATTTCGACTGGTGGATCCAGCACAGTGCCGTCAAACCTTACCTGATGCGATTTGCGGCGTATTATTTCAACAGAGCGGAAGCATGGGGCGGCTGCGTGATCAATTATAAACACGACGCATTCCCCTGGGGGATCGGTGTTCCCGATATCGAACGGGGCCAGTTCTCAGAAGCAAAACCTTTCCTATGGCAAAGCGACACAAGCGTAATGCGGAATTCCTGGTGTTATTCCAAAGCAGGTGTCTATAAGACCCCCCGGGAGATCATTTGGGACCTGATCGATGTGGTAAGTAAAAACGGCCGCCTGCTCCTCAATTTCGGCCCCGCCCATGACGGCACCTTCACCCCGGAGGATCTGAATATCCTACGTACCATGAAAGACTGGATGAAGGACAACGACGAGGCGATCCATTTTTCCGGCCTGTGGCGCATCGCCCAGGAAGGGCCTACCCGCATTGAGGAAGGACAGTTCTCGGATGGAAAAGCCAGGGACTATACATCCAAGGATATCCGCTTTACCTGCCGCGGGTCGAGCATTTACGCCATGGTGATGAAATGCCCCGCAGACGGCCTGATCCATATCGAAAGCCTCAGGGAGGCGGACGCAAGCAAACTGCCGCTCTGGCATGGGATCGTCAGGGATGTAAATATCCTGGGCTTGGAGTCCCCTGTTAAATGGACCAGGGACGACAAGGCCCTCCATGTGGACCTTGGTGACTGGCGCACAGACCTGCCCCTGACGGTCAAAATCACTTCCTGCTGAAAGAAATGAAAAACCAGGCAGCGGATAACATTGTAACCGTTGCCTGGTTCTTTATTTTTTCCGGTTTATTCCGGGTAAACCGTTATCGGGGTATCGGTGAGACATGTCAGGTATTTTTTGATATAATACTTTGCCATGCTCAAATTCTGCTCGCTGTAATTGCCGCATTCTTCGGGTTTCGCCCCAGGGATCTCGCCTTCATAGTCCAGGATAAACCGACACATATCCTTTACCGTATCCAGCATGTTTTCGGGAAACAGATCGCCGAACATCAGGATATAGAAGCCGGTACGGCATCCCATCGGCCCGAAATAGACCACCTCGTTACTGCGTGCGCTGTTCCTGAGATACGTTGCGCCAAGGTGCTCGATGGTATGGATGGCAGGCATGTCTATGACCGGTTCAGTGTTGGGGGCTGTCATGCGCATATCGAAGGTCGTCACGCAGACGCCTCCCCTGCGGTCCTTCCGGCTGACGTAAAGGCCTGGTAGCAGGTGAAGATGATTCACCCGAAAGCTTTCGATCTTTTCCATATTTTTTGCCATGCCCCGGTCAGGGAGTGATGCGGTTGGGACCGCGGAACAGGAATTCGGTCTCCTTGATGGACAGGCCGAAGATCAGCATGGTCAGCCGGTCGATACCCAGTCCGAAACCACCGTGGGGCGGGCAGCCGTAACGGAAGAACTCCAGGTAGAATTTGACGTCCTCGCCCAAGCCCTTTTCGTCCGCCTGCTTTTTCAGCCTGTCATACCTGTGCTCACGCTGGGCACCGGTGGTGATCTCGGTCCCGCGCCAGATCAGGTCATACCCCAGAGGGTTGCCGTTCTCATCCCGCATATGATAGAAAGCTCGCTTTTCCGGCCCATAATCGGTAACAAACAGGAATTCATGGCCGAATTTGTCCATGGAAAGCTTGGCACACAGATGCTCCGCGTCGGTGGTCAGGTCGTTCATTTCGCTTTCTTCGACGGTATATCCGTAGCGTTCCTTTAGCTCGGCGTAAACGTCCTTCAGTTTCATAGTCGGGAAAGGCAATTCGGGAACGATGATTTCTTTGCCGTACAGGGATTTGATCTGCTCGCCGTAGGCTTCCTTAACAGCGCGTAGCGCGAACTGAAGAAGCCCCGCTTCCTCGTCCATCACGTCCCGGAAAGAGGTGATATAGCTAAGTTCGATGTCGAATCCGGTAAATTCCGTCGCGTGTTTGTTGGTAAAGGATTTTTCCGCTCTGAAAACAGGCCCGACTTCAAAGATCCGGTCAAAACCGGCAGCCATAGCCATCTGCTTATAGAACTGCGGACTCTGTGAGAGATAGCCCTTACGGTCAAAATATTTTAACTCGAACACGTCGCTCCCGGATTCGCTGGCGGCGCCGATCAGCTTGGGAGTGTGGATCTCAAGGTATTTCCGTTTGAGCAGGTATTCCCTCATGGCCGCGACCATGCAGGTCTGGACCTTGAAGATCAAAAGATTTTTCTGGCTGCGAAGGTCAAGCCAGCGGTAATCCAGGCGTACGTCGATGGCAGCGTCCTTTGTAATGGGCAGGGGTTCGGCTACGGATTCGATCGTCATCCGGTCGGGAAGGATCTCCACGCCGCCCAGTTTGACGTATTCGTTTTTTACTGCTTTGCCTTCCACGCTCACCACTGATTCGACGGTCAACTGATCCACCAGCGCGTCCAGTTCTGGATTCTGTCCTTTTTCGATAGTCACCTGCATGCTGCCGGTATAATCCCGAATGACCAGGAAGGCCATAGTCCTCTTATTGCGAAGGTTTTCAACAAAACCCTGGATCCTGTTGCGTTCCCCGATCTTAACTTCAGATATCAAGCTTCTTTCCATTGTGGTCCGGTCCTTTCCCTCTTGACTTGATCATAGCCTTTTCCGGTGTTGTCTCCAGTCCGGCGGCTGTCTTTACGATTTTATCACCCTCTGCACTTCATGTCAAACTTTCGTTGACAAAGCGCTGCTGAGGCTTATATAATCTGAAGCATATATTTAAAATCTGATTTTTGAAAGGCTGTGATCCTGATTGATCCGTGTTCTCCAGATCATTTTTGCGGTATGTGCCGTTCTTGGCGGCCTGGACCGTATTATCGGCAACCGTTTCGGCCTGGGTGAAAGGTTTGAAACAGCTTTCCATCTGATGGGGCGGACAGCTCTTTCCATGGCAGGCATCATATGCCTGGCGCCTGTGCTCGCAGATGTGCTTGGACGGGTCATTGCTCCCGTATATCATTTCTTCCGCCAGGATCCGGGGATGTTCGGCTGCATCCTGTCCATTGATATGGGCGGATATCAGATGGCGACAAGACTTGCGGATGACGAGCTGGTAGGCCGTTTTGCCGGCATCATTGCCGCGTCAATTATGGGCTGCACCCTTTCTTTTACAATTCCCGTTGGGATGGGTATGTTTGAAAAGGATGTACAGAACCGTTTTGCCCGTGGGATCCTTTACGGGCTGATCTGCATCCCGCCAGCCATCCTTGTTGGGGCGCTGCTTTGCGGCATTCCTTTTTTAACCGCTCTCTGGCTGTGCGTTCCGGTAACGATCCTTTCTCTGATTCTTGTTGTCGCCCTGAAAAAAGCGCCTCAGGCGACACTGCGTGCTTTTTCCGGCTTTGCCTTCGGTCTGAAGGTCCTTACAACGATAGGCTTGTTCATTGGCGTATTTCAGTATATGACGTGCTTTGAACTGCTTCCGGGCATGACTCCGGTAACCGAAGCGATGCGGATCATCTCGATCATCGCGATCACCCTTCTCGGAGTTCTTCCGTTTTCGAAAATACTGCATTGGATGCTAAAAAAGCCGATGGATTGGATCGGCGGTAAACTGAAGATCGGCGGTAAAGGAGTTATGGCTTTCTTCCTCTTCTACCTGGATTCCATGCCCGGATTGATCGCCCTTCCGGACCTGAATCCCCGTGGGCAGATCGCAGCGGCAGCCGTTGCGGTTTGCGCCTGCTCCGCGCTGTCTTCTCATTTTGCTTTCACCATGGCTTGCCAGCCCGAACTCACACTGCCCCTTCTGGCAGCAAAGCTGACAGGAAGCGTCATTGCAGCCACGCTGTCACTGATGATGACAAGGAAGGATCCGGAACTCGTGGAAGAGATGGTGAAATAAGTATGACATTGATGTCTGCCGGTTGTTTGTTCATATTCGTTTTATAGCTTCTTCTTATACCCAGGTACTTTTTCAATTGGTCTTCCGGCAGTGTGAACATCCCCCAATAGGCTCCATATGTTTCCATCACCCCCCGGGGAATAAAAAAACGCCCGCCCTCATTTCTGAAGGCGGGTTTTATTGGGATCCGGCGGCGTCCTATCCTCCCGGGCCGTTTCCAGCCAAGTACTTTCGGCGCTGATGGGCTTAACTTCTGTGTTCGGGATGGGAACAGGTGGGACCCCATCGCC
>JAFWWK010000145.1 GCA_017523615.1 Clostridia bacterium | reverse complement strand
CAGCACGTCCTTCTCGCTGATGATGACTTCCGTATGGTCACTCCCGATATACTCAGAGACCATGCGGGCATACTTCAGGTCAATGGCGTCGAGATCCATGCCGATGGCAAAGGTGTGGATGGGTCTGTCCAGCATTTTCTGCGCGATGGCGCAGACCAGGGAGGAATCCAGGCCGCCGGAGAGCAGGAAACCGACCGGCGCATCCGCGTCCAGGCGCTTTTCCACGCCTTCCATCAGCAGGCGGCGCAGTTTGGGGCAGACTTCCTCTTCCGTTTTCATGGTGAAGTAACCGACATATGCGGGATCCGCGTACTGGACGAACTCACCGTCAATCCAGTAGTATCCGGGCGGGAAAGGAAGGATCGTGTCGCACATGCCGATCAGGTTTTTCGGTTCGCTGGCGAAGGCGATGCCGCCGTCCCGCACTTTGCCGTAATAGAGCGGGCGGATGCCGATGGGATCACGGGCGGCGATCAGCTTTTTCTGCCGGTCGTCCCAGAGGATCAGGGCAAACTCCGCGTCCAGGGTTTTGAACATTTCCACGCCGTATTCGCGGTAGAGCGGAAGCAGGATCTCGCAGTCGCATTCGCTTTTGAGATCGTAGGTTTCCATCAGGCGGGCCCGCAGGGGGCGGAAGCCGTAAAGTTCGCCGTTGCAGACCACATAGTCGCCGTCCAGCCGGAAAGGCTGCATGCCTTCTTCGTGCAGGCCCATGATTGCCAGGCGGTGGAAACCGAGGACGCCGCCGGGGATGTCCACCATGCGGGTCATATCCGGGCCGCGGGAAACGGTCCGGTCAAAACAGGTTTTCATCAGGTCCCGGGGAAAGCGGGAGCCGATTGTACCGAAAATGCTGCACATATCATTTTCACTCCAATTCAAAATAGAAGAGGATTTCGCACCTGCGGGTGCGACCAAGGGGCTTTCCGATTGCCCCTTGGAACCCTTCGGTCAGTATGCAATAAGGGGAAAGTATTTCATTTATTTCTTTAACAGTTTTAACAGCCTTTTCGCGGCTTCGCGGGTGTCGGCGGGATCGCCGAAGGTGGAGAAGCGGAAAAATCCTTCGCCGCAGGCGCCGAATCCTTCGCCGGGGGTGCCGACGACCTGGATCTCGTTGAGCAGTTTATCGAAGAACTGCCAGCTGCCCATGCCGTCCGGGCACTGCATCCAGATGTAGGGCGCGTTCCTGCCGCCCCAGTAGCGGATCCCGGCTTCGTCCAGGGCTGCCATGAGCACCCGGGCGTTTTCCTTGTAGATCCGGATGTTGTCGTGGATCTGCTTCTGGCCTTCGTCCGTGAAGACGGCCGCGCCGCCTCGCTGCAGGATATAGGAAACGCCGTTGGTCTTAGTGGTGCGGTTCCGTACCCACATGGCGTTCAGGTTCAGGCCGCAGCGTTCCAGCGCCTTCGGGATCACGGTATAGCCGAGCCGGGTGCCGGTGAAGCCCGCTGTCTTGGACAGGGAGCAGATCTCGATCGCGCAGGTTTCAGCGCCGGGGATCTCAAAAATGCTGTGGGGCAGGTCTTCCTCAATAAAGGCTTCGTATGCCGCGTCAAAGAGGATCACCGCGCCGCGGGCGTTTGCCCATTCAACCCATTGGGTCAGCTGTTCCCGGTTGTAGGCCGCGCCGGTCGGATTGTTCGGGGAGCACAGGTAGATCAGGTCCGCGTCCAGGCCGGGCTTCGGCAGGGGAAGAAAGTGATCGTCCGGGCCGGAGGGGAGGTGCGTGATCTCCCGCCCGGCCATGATATTGGCGTCCACATAGGCGGGATAGGCCGGTTCCATGATCAGGGCACGGTTCGACTTATCGAACAGGTCGAGGATATCGCCCAGTTCATCGCTGGCGCCGCTGGAAACGAAGACCTCTTCCGGGGAAAGGAACACGTCGCGCTTCTGATAATGTTTCGCGATGGTTTCCCGGAGGGAGGGATCGCCGCATTCCGGCATATAACCATGGAAGCTGGCCTTTACCCCCTGGTCGTCCACCGCCGCGTGCAGCGCCTCAATGACCGCGGGAACCAGGGGCAGGGAAACGTCCCCGATGCCCATGCGGTACAGGTGCTTGTCCGGGTGCTCCGCCAGGTAGGCTTTGGTCTTCTGGGCAATATGATAGAAGAGATAGGACTCTTTCAGATTCGCGTAGCTGAGGTTTGGTGTCAGCATGGGATCACCTCCGAATCAATGAATAATGTACAATGAATAATGAATAATGATCCGCATCGATCTGCGCGGACGGGGAATTATTCCACTCCGCTTCGTTCCGGTCGAAATGACACAGAAATGGAATGAAAAACAAGGCAAACGGTCCTGTCGCAGGACGCCTTTGCCTTGTTGGGAGGTATGGTAACATTCAACTAACTGCTTGTCAAGGCGATACAGGGGAAGGGAAAACGCGAATACAAAGGGAAAACAATCGGGGGGATTGACAGCCATCTGGCCCGGTGATAGGATACGCGCATCAGGGCAAGGGTGTCGTGCTTTCGACGCACCTTGCCCTCTTGTTTTATTGAATGACGAGGAGGTCACCAATTATGAGCAAGTACACGAAGGAAGACATCATCCGTATGGTACGGGAAGACGACGTGGAATTTATCCGCATGCAGTTT
>JAFWWK010000144.1 GCA_017523615.1 Clostridia bacterium | reverse complement strand
CTCGCTGTAGCCCAGGGCGCCGGGCTGGGGAGCCGCCTGGCTGCCCTCAAGCCAGCCGTCGGAGTACAGGGCCGCGAATTCCTCGCGGTCCACGCAGATGCTCATGCCCTGGCGGAAGTCGGGATTGTTGAACAGGGGGCGCAGGTGGTCGTCATCCACGAACAGGTTGAAATGCAGCTGGGTGCCGGGATCGCCCCAGGTGCTGCCGGACCATTCGTAGATGTTGATCGCGGTTTCGGATTCAAGGATCGTGGGGATGCTCTCCATGCCCACGGTCTGGTAGTCCACGGTGCCGTCCAGGAGCAGCATCAGCTGCTGGTCCACGTTGGCGACGGTCAGGTAGCAGATCTTATCGATGTAGGGCAGCTGCTGGCCGGCGGTATCCACTTTCCAGTAGTAAGGATTGCGGACATACTCGTAATATTCGCCCTTGATGGAATTCTTGCCGGGTTCGGTGGACAGGACGAAGGGGTTCAGGGTGGGGATGCCCGGATAATTCCAGAAGTAATAGAGCATTTCCTTGCCCATCTTGCCCACATCGGAGAACTCGGTGCCGCAGATCTCCTTGCCCAGGGCAAGGGCTTCATCATTTTTGCCGTCGATGACGCACTGGGCCAGTTCCTCGAAGATGTGCTTGGGGGCGAAGTGCCACTTCAGGTCCACGGTGAGGGCCTCGATGAAGTCCACCTTGGGAGTGCCGAAGGTGACGGTAAAGGTATAATCGTCGACTTTTTCAACCACGGCAGGGTTGCCGTTGGCATCCTTGTGGCAGTTGCGCACGCCTTTGCCGTCGATGTTGTTGAGGCAGACGACGTTGAAGAACCACACGCAGTCCTCGGCGGTGAAGGGTTCGCCGTCGGACCACTTCATGCCCTCGCGCAGGTAAATGGTGTAAACGGTGGCGTCCTCGCTGACAGCAAAGCCTTTGGCCACGTTGGGCTCGACGGCGCCTTCCGCGGTAAAGCGGAACAGACCTTCCTCAATGGGCTTGCCGGCGTCCCAGTTGCCGCCGCCGGCGCTGCGGTGAAGCTCGCCGCCGTAGGTGCCAACGGTCAGGTACGCGGCGTCCTCCACCATGGGCTCCAGGGGCAGGCGGTCCTTAACGTCGCCATAGACGCCCTGTTCTGTCAGGAAGGGGGCCTCGGTATAGGCTTTCTCCTCCGCCATGGCGGGAAGCAGTCCCATACACAGGATCAGCGCGAGAAGCAGAGACATTCCCTTGCGATAGGTACGCATAGTATTCCTCCTTATCTGTTTGGTTGTGATTGTGATAACTGTTGGTATAATTTAATCATATTTAATGCATAAATGCTATGCGATAATTGTTTTTGTTTGCATGTTATATTGCATATATTGCTGTTTCCGTGATTTGACTTGGCCATCGGTCTGTGGTATATAATTTATTGACAGGAGGATGTATCATAACGGCATGGCGGGACAGGATCGGCAGGAAACCCCTGTCTCCCCGGCAAAAATACATCCGTATTTCCTTCCCGTTAAAAAGGACCGGGAGGTGATCAGTCTGCAGCCAAAAAACACGCTTATATTTGAGGACGGCTTCCAGATCCGGGTCCGGAGCGAAGACCGCCCTCCCTCTTACACGATCAGCCATGTGTCCCTGCCGGACATTCGGGACGAACAGGGCCTCGCCCAAGTCCCGTTCTACTCCGTCAGCCTGTTCCTCTGCGCCGGCGCCTGCGTTCTGGAGGATGGGGAATGGTTTCTTCGCCCCTTTGACATCCTGTTCCTGCCGCCGGATACGCCTTACAGTTTCACCGCCGGAGAGGAAAATGCCCGGCAGATAAACGTCCTTTTCCTTCCTGCGCCGCCCGGCTCCCCTTTTGAAGGCGATAACCGTCAAATACTGAGCCTTGTTACCGGGAGCGGACCTGTTTACCGCCTGCCTGCGGAGGACATGAAAGCGCTTTTTTCGTGTCTCAACGGCATATATAACGCCGCTTCTGAGCCCTCTTCCCTGCGGGACCTGACCGTTCATCTGGAGTTTTCCCGTTTCCTTCTCGCCCTGTGCTCGTCACGGGAAAGGAACACCTACGTCAAAGAAACCTCACCCGGCCCCTCCGCCAGGAAAATGCGCGACGTGGCGGCCTATATTCGCCGTCATTATGCCGAGCCGCTGACCCTTGCGGACATCGCCGCCAAATTCTATGTCAGCAGCTTCTACCTGTCCCATCAGTTCAGGGCGGTCATCGGCGCCACACTGTCCGATTTTATCCGCGGGATCCGTATACGAAACGTGCAGACCCTCCTCGTCACCACTTCCGTTTCGATCACCGAAGCGGCCATGAGGTGCGGTTTCACAAGCTTTTCCCAGTTCAACCGCTGCTTCCGGGCTGTCGTCGGGATGTCCCCTTCCCAGTACCGACGGCTTATGGCTCCCGACCGCCGTGTACCCGCGCAGAAGCCGACCGATCCAAAGGATGCGGGGACGATCCCCTGACACTGCGCATAACTCAAAGGCTTCTCAAACTATTCTCAAATTGAAATTATCAATTTGAGGATCCACGTGCTACGCTTTTCTCTGCCGCGCAAAGCGCATCATGCCGTCCGATCCTGAACGCGCCTTCGGCGCAATAAAAATGCTTTTAGACTTTTTAAACAGGATCAGTATCAGCCGACTGGCAAAAAAGGAAAACAAACTCTCGACATCACGATCCGCCTTGAAACGGAAAAAGACGGAGAAGCGCCGGGCGGGTTTCCTGCGATCCTCCGTCTTTTTCATTTGTTTTGCATCCGTCCCCGAAGCGTTATTCCCCCGCGTCCTTCAGGAAGGCCCGATAGCATTTATAGGCTTCGTAAACGTCGGCCTTGCTGACCGTTTCCCATGGCGCGTGCATGCTGAGCACCGGAACGCCGCAGTCGATCACGTTCATTCCGTAGCGGGCGCACAGGTAAGCGATGGTCCCGCCGCCGCCGGCGTCCACCTTGCCAAGCTCCGCAGTCTGGAAGAAAACGCCGTTGTCGTCCATGATCCGGCGGATACTGGCCACATACTCGGCGTTGGCGTCGCTGGAACCGCCCTTGCCCCGGCTGCCGGTATATTTGTTGAAGCAGACACCCATTCCAAGGAAAGCGGCGTTATTCTTGTCAAAGACGCCGGCGAAGGCCGGATCAAATCCCGCGGAAACGTCGCTGGAGAGCATCCGGCTGTTCTGGAGGACCCGCCTGAGGCGGAGGCCGCTGTATTCCTCGGCCATGGCCAGCAGCTCAGATACGGTATTTTCAAAGTACAGAGATTCCATGCCGGTGGCGCCTACGCTCCCGATCTCCTCCTTGTCGGTAAGCACCGCGCACAGGGTATACTCTGGTACGCCGTCAAAATCCGCCAGCGCCCGCAAAGAGGGATAGGCGCACACCCGGTCGTCATGACCGTAGCCCAGGATCATGGAACGGTCCAGGCCCATCTCCCGGGCCTGCCCCGCCGGCACGACCTCGATCTCGGCTGAGACCAGGTCCTCTTCCTCCAGGCCGCAGCGCTCCTTCAGAGCCGCAAGAAGCCGGTCGCGAACCGGTTCCTTCTCGCTTTCGGTAGGCCTTGAAGCGGCGAGCAGGTTCAGCGCTTCCCCCTCCACCAGCTTAGCGGCCGTCTTGGACATCTGCTCCGAGGCAAGGTGGGGCAGCAGGTCCGTGATGCAGAACACGGGATCGGCGGGATCCTCGCCGATGACGACGTTCACCTTTTCCCCGTTTTTCTTTACCACAACGCCGTGAATGGCCAAAGGCAGCGCGAGCCACTGGTATTTTTTGATCCCGCCGTAATAATGGGTATCCAGGTAGGCCAGGCCCTGGTCCTCAAACACCGGGTTCTGCTTGATATCCAGCCTGGGGGAGTCGATGTGGGCGCCAAGGATGTTCATACCGCGCTCCATCGGCTTTTTTCCGACGATAAATGCCATGAAGCATTTCCCCATCCAGTTGCGGTAGACCCTGTCCCCGGGCTGCAGGCGCGCTCCGGAGCCGATCAAAGCGTCCATGTCCCTGAAACCGGCTTTTTCCGCTGTCGTTACGGCCTGAAGGACGCATTCCCTCTCGGTCTTTCCCAGGTCAAGAAACCGGCGATAGTCCGCGCTGAAGCTTTCAAGCTGCTCCAGCACTTCGGGGGTGTATTCTTTCCACGCGATCTTTTTATACATTCCTCTTCCTCCTGTTATTGAGAGCCGGGCCTTAAAAAGCCCTCTCTGGATCGGTTTAATTATATATCATCATGCCAAATCCCACAACCCGTTTGACAAACTGACGGCCCGCGCGTATAATCTAATCGGATTTGGTCCACGTCTATCTAAATAATTCGAAAGAAGGGTTTACACCATGGCAGACATCGAAAGCATCGTCAAAGACCTGGTCGCCAAGCTCACCGGCAATAACGCGCTTCTGGAAAGCTTCAAGAAGGACCCCGTCAAGACCATCAAGGAAAAACTGGGCATCAATATCTCCGACGACCAGATCCAGGCCGTCATCGCCGCCGTCACTTCCAAACTTGGCCTCGAAAAAGCCGGCGGTTTATTGGACAAGATCAAGGGCCTGTTCGGCAAATGATCGCACAGCAGAACAGCGGATATCCGGGCCTGCCCCGGATATCCTTTTTTTGTCCCCTGCTTTACCGGGTGATCGTTCAACCGGCAGATAACGGCGGGACAGGGGCGACCTCCTTCGCGTGGGGTGTCAACGTTTTACGATCGACGGCGCATGCCATGTTCCGTCCAGCACCTGCGCCTGGGGCAGGTAGATCCGCAGGAAAAGATGGAACGCGTCCTTTCCGACAGGCAGCCAGTTGTCCTTCCCCTCCGCCGGCTCGTCAGCCTGAACAAGGATATCAAGGGAACCGTCGGGATTCAGCGCAAAAGCGGTCCTGTCGCATACGGCATACCGGTCAATGGGATTGTCGATCAGGAAATCGTCGTCTCCATAAGCGGTAACGGACCAGAAACCGTTTTCCATCACCGGCGGAAGCTCGCCGGGGCCAAAATGGAGCGTATAGGAATACCGCCCGCTCAGTTCAGCCCCTTCGTCGTCCGTTCCGGCCCTCATATACACCGCCGCATCCGCAGGGTTCGCTCCAAAGCCCCCGACAGCCACCAGGGCACGGTAATCATACTCTTTGCCGAATCGGCCGATGGGCCCGCCCATAAACCGGAAGGCCCCGTTATCGATCAGAAAGGAAGCTGAAGAAGCCGTAAGCTCCGCCGGAAGGGCGGCGATCATCGCCTGCCAATGCTCACCGGCGCCGTCGCCCAGCACCGCGGGGTCAAAAACGAGTCCGGGGCCCACGCCGATGGCCGCGAAAGCTTTCATCTCCTCGGCGTCCCCCGGATACGCGGGATTGAGAACAAGAAGCTCGTTCACCCGGTCAAAAAAAGCCTTCGGCCCCATCCCTACAGCCATCCGGAAGGGGATCCCGTCATTTTCAGGAACATATGTTCCTTCGGGCTGTTCCTCCCCGGACAGATACAGGGCAAGCGTCCTCACATCCATCCGTGCCTGCAGATCATAGACGTTCTCCAGGTCTTCCGGCCCGAAGCATACGGTGCGCCCGATGATCCACCCGATATTTGTGGGTATTTCCACCCGCGTCATGCCTTCAGGGATCTTTCCGTCAAAGCCGGGCCCGGTCAGCAGGTAGACGCGTTCGTCCATGGTATCCGCCCCGGTGCCAAGCATCGCCACGGTATCGGACCAGGCATCCATCACCTGGAAGGTCAGGTAACGGTCCGCAGCGGGCTTAAGGATCACCAGAGCGTCGTCGGCAAGATCAAAGAATACCTGTGTATACAGCGTGTCTACATTGGGCGTCACCACCTGACGGAACCTTGCCGTGGCCAGTGTCCTCGCGTGGCCTGCCTGATTGACCGGCGCTCTCCCGTTTTCCGGCCGAAGGGTATTGGTGCCTGCTTTCATTGTGGCGTCCATCAGCACCAGCGGAAAAGAAAAAACATACGCCCGGCGCACCAGTTCCCATGTTTCATCCGCGCGGAGCGCCCCTTCCGCGTGAACGCCGCCGCCCATAAAAAGCAGCGCGGCCGTCAGCAGGGCAAAAAACTTTTTCATTTCCTTCTTCTCCTTTTTTAATGCGGAAGGTTTTCGGCCGCGGCCTTTCAGGATGTTTTGCGGCCGGGAAAACCTTACTTGTATGGCATGGCAGACAGTCCGGGCATCAGCTACGGTTCCAGCCGCCTCCTGAGCCCCTTTGGATAATGGTTTTTCATCAGGCCGTCGGAACACTTGACCCAGCCGAGCGGCACACCCTCAAGGCAGGCGGCGGCCCAGCCCCTGATCCCCGACGGGGCGGGAAGCGCCTCGCCCATCATGTAGGCGGCGGCTTCATCTCCGCCGAGGCTCACTTTCTGTCCGGCCCCGAAAGCCCGCGCCAGAGCGTGATCCGGAGCGAAGGCCTTTCCCTTCCACGCGCCCAGGTGCAGGCCGCACCGTAAAACGCGGATGCCGGGAAGCTCCGGCGCCTCCTCCGGGAGGTACACATATCCTTCCCCACGCCGGGCTATCCTTCCGGGATCCCAGGAAACCTCCGGCACCGTATCCCTGAGGAAGGAAATAAGCCCTTCCGCATCCTTTTCGGGACGCGCGGCGCGCAAAAGAGCCTTCCGGACCATTTCCGAAGTTCCCGTCCTGATCATCGCGGCGGCGAAATGGCCTTCTCCCCGCTGCCTGTGAGGCCAGATGCGCAGCATTCCTTCCGGGGAAGGGGGACATCCCGGAAGGGCAAAAGGCAGCATTTCAAAATCCGGATGCCTTTCAAGGAAGCGCATGACGGTTTCCTCATTTTCAGTCCGGCTGAAGGTGCAGGTGGAATATACCAGTGTCCCGCCGGCCTTCAGCATCACTGCCGCGTCGTCCAGGATACGCGCCTGCCTCTCCGCACACATTGCCGGAAGGCCCGGGTTCCATTCCCCGCGGCTTTCGGGATGCCGTCGGAACATTCCCTCCCCGCTGCACGGCGCGTCCACGAGGATCCGGTCAAACCGTCCGGGAAACAGGCCGGCGATCCGATCCGTGGAGGCCGAAGTGACCAGGGCGTTGGCGATCCCCATCCGTTCAATATTTCCGGAAAGGATCTTTGCCCTTTCGGGCATCACCTCATTGCACAAAAGCAGGCCCCTGCCATCCATCATACCGGCCAGCTGGGTGCTTTTCCCTCCCGGCGCGGCGCACAGATCAAGCACCCACTCCCCCGGACGGGGATGAAGGATCGCGGCGGGGGCCATGGCGCTGGGCTCCTGCAGGTAATAGGCACCGGCGTCATGCAGCACCCGTCCGCCGGCCCGGGAATCCCCTTTCAGGTACCGCGCCTCCGGCGCCCAGGGCACAGGATCCAGCCCATCGCCCGAAAGGTCGTCAAAGCCGGCGCGGGGACGGATCCCGCGCACCGCTTCTCCCCCGAGGGACAAAAGAAAAGGCTTTAATTCTTCCTTCAGGATCAAAGCCATTTCCTTTTCAAAGCCCGCGGGCATTTTTTCCTCTTTCCCCGGATCTCCGCGGCTTTCCGGGCTGCTCATGTGAACTTTTTCCATAATCAGCGCGGTCTCCTGTTCGGGTAGACAGGCTCGTGGAATGCATCCTTCCTGTCCACGCTGGTAGGCAGACGGTCCAGGAGCCCCTGCTCCCCGTCGTCGGGGATCAGGGAATTGACGTGGCGGAAAAGCCGCTTCTTTTCATGGTTTTCATACCTGTCGCCCCGCCGCCGCCGCTCCTCCGGGACGGCAGCAGGAGCGTCATTGACTGCCTCCGGTATCCTCCATGGATCCGGGACTTCCTTCGCTCTCTCCGTATATCCCGCTTCCTCCGTTTCTTCCGCCGGGAAGGCGTATTCCTCATCCTGCGGGGGATAATTGCTTTCAAAAAGGGGGATGTGCCCTTCCCCGTCGGGGTTCAGGTCCTGCATGTCGATGCCGTCCTCGTAGCCCCTGTCAAACCTTTTCCGCTCCTCTTTTCCCATGCCGTCCATGCGGGGAAAAACCAGCGTGCGGAGCTCCCTGGCAAGAGGGGACGGGTTTTCCCGGAACAAACCGATCAAAAGGTCCGCGGCCAGGCCGATAAGACACATGAAAGCCGTCACCGCCAGGTAATGATCCCCGATCCAGGCAAAAAAGCCGCCGGATCCTCCGGAGGAAAAAAAGGACCAGAGGGACTGCATCAGTCCCCTGACCCAACCCAGCAGTGTGGAAAAGAGGCTGTCGGCAAACGCATTCATTTATATCAGGTCCCGCGGGCGCTCCCGCGCTCCTTTCCTTTTTCGCTGTCATTCCTCTGATACGGGGCCGATCTCCACCGTAACATGGACGATCTCTGTGCTCAGACGGATGTATTCCTCCGGACGATAGATCCTGATGGCCTTTGTAAAGCTCTCGCTCTGCCCGGTCACGTCCACGTTTTCGGAAAGGAAAGCCAGGCCGTCGGTCAGGAGGGAGATATCCTCCGCGGCTATGGTCACCTCGGAAGGATCAAAGGAAACGGATTTGATCTCATAGCCTTCGGCAGGGGTCCCGGTCACCACCCCGATATCCGACAGCCGCACAGTGGTCTGGGGATAATATGCACGGCTGACCGTGATGGTCTCCACGGTCCAGCCATCGGCGGTGACCGTCAGGCTGGACGAATCAAGTTCTTTGCCCGAAGCGTCGAAAAAAGCGAAGGGACAGGCCGCCGTATCCCTGTAATATCCGGTGATGTTTTCGGGATAGGTGTAAAGGATGCGGCATCGGGCGATCTGGGAAACCACCGACCTGGGGCCCTTGACGTTGACCGCCGTCGTCTCCACCGACATGTCTCCGCAGTAATAGCCTTCCGGAGCTTCGTTAAGGTATACGGGCATGCTGCTGACGGGGATCCGGTTGCGGGTGGTGAATTCCTCCACAGTCACGGTCACCGTAGGTTCCATGATCTCCTTGACCTCGCCGTAGTTGGAGGTCTGGGCAGTCAGCTTTACCTCCTGCTCTCCGGCGGCGGTGATCCTGGACAGATCCAGGCGGACAGAAAAGGTGGAATTGTCCACAGTGCGGTAGTATTTCATCGGGACTTCCGCCCTGATGGTCACGTTATCCAGGTTCTCGGTCCCGCTTGTCACGATCAGGCCCCGCTGTTCCAGGATGCTCCTGTTGGCCACGGTCACCTTGATGTCCCGGAGAATGAGCTCACGGGTCATATCTCCGTTCATATCCACCACGATCCCCCAGAGCGCCACGGCGATCACAAGGCACGTCAGCTTCCAGCCCCACTGGTAGGTGATCGCCTTTTTCAGGTGTTTCCAAAAAGATTCGCCGCTTTGTCCGCCGCCGGAACGGGGCATATTATCTCCCATCATTGGCTTTTATCCCCTTTTTTGAAATATTTCGCGGCATGCTTTTTCAGCGCGGCCCAACTGCCGGTATCACCGGTCTTATACACCTCGCTCAGGGTCTCGCGGATGCTCTTTTCGTCCAGATAGCGGGTCAGCTTGCCCGCCCGAGCCATGGAGATGATCCCCGTCTCCTCCGAAACGATCAGCACCAGGGCATCGGTGGTCTCGCTGATCCCAAGCCCCGCCCTGTGCCTGGTGCCAAGGCTGGAGGAAATGGTGTTGGTTTCGGAGATCGTCAGAAGGCACGCGGCCGAAGCCACCCGCTCCCCCCGGATGATGACCGCGCCGTCGTGCAGGGGGGTGTTGGGCTCAAAAATATTCTCAAGAAGGGCCGCGGAGACGACGGCGTCCACGGCAGTCCCGGTCTCGATCACATCCTGAAGTCCGGTGTGCTGTTCGATGACGATCAGCGCGCCTACCCGGCGTTTGGCAAGATCCGTCAGGCAGGTGGTCAGCTCGTCCACCACCACCGCGTTCCCTTCCTCACTGTTCCGGTGCCGGTCAAACACCCTGCTGCGGCCAAGCTGCTCCAGGGTACGCCTGAATTCCGGCTGGAAAAGGACCAGCAGCGCGATAACGCCATACCCCAGAACCTGATCCAGGATCCAGTTCAGCGTGGTCAGGCCCAGAAGGCGGCTGAAATATGCAAAAAAGACAAACATGGCGGTGCCGCGGATCACAGGTATAGCCCTGGTGCGCCAGATGGCCGCAACAAAGCGGTACAAAAGGATCGCGACGATCAGGATATCGATCACGTCGGTCCATGACGGACGGTTGATAATATTCCAGATGACGTTCTCCGCATGGGACAGAAAATCCGACAAGCCCCGCACCTCCAAATCTTGACTCGTTATATTATACAACATCCTTCCCTCGGAAAAAAGCCTGCCCGCCTCATTTTTACAAAGAAAACATCCTCTCCGGAACGTAAAAAACAGCAAAAAAACGCGGGGCGCATCCGACCGGAGCCCCCGCGATAAAATATAGAGGTCAGGAAATCATTCGTGCAGTTTGACCTTGATCCACATGGAGGAATACTGGCTGCGAAGTTCATCGGGAATGTCGTGGTAGATCTCGTCCAGGGGATAGCCGCTGCGGGGCAGGTAGGCGTCGTTGCCCTCGTAGTCACCGCCCTCGCCGGACAGTTCCGCCAGCACCTGGGCGTTGGAAGAGGCATAGCCGACCTCGGTGGAGATCATCAGGCTGTTTTCGTAATCCAGGATGTACTTGATAAAGATATTGGCCAGTTCGGGATTGGAGGCGTTTGCGGGAATGACCATGGCGTCAACGGCCACGTTGGTGCCTTCCTTGGGAGTGCAGTAACCCATATCCTTGTTTTCGGAGAGGATGTAGGCGGCGTCGCCGCTGTACACAAGGGCCATCCATTTTTCACCGTTCGCCATGGCGTCGATGACCTCGTCGGTCACATAAGAGGGCCGTACGGCCTTGTCCATATTCCTCAGCCATTCGTAGGCGGCGTTCAGTTCATCCACATTGGAGGTGTTGGCGGAATAGCCCAGCGCTTTCAGGGCTACCATGAAAGCGTCGCGCTCAGAATCGTACATGTACACATGGCCCTTGTAATCGGGGTTCAGGAAGGCGGAAAAGCCCTGTTCTTCCATTTCCTCGGGGGAGATCCTGGTAGTATCGTAGACAATGCCCACTGTCTGCCACAGATAGGGCACGCTGTAGGTGTTGTCAGGATCGTATTCCATATTGAGGACGCCGTCGCACAGGCAGTCCAGGTTGGTCACAACGCTCTTGTCGATGGGCTGCAGCAGGCCCTCCCTGATCAGGCGCTCGATCATGTAATCGCTGGGGATGATCACGTCATAGGAAGCGCCGGACATCAGCTTGGTGTACATGGTCTCGTTGGAATCGTACACGGAGTAATTCACCCGCACGCCGTATTGCTTTTCAAAGTTGGTGATCACCTGCTTGTCGATGTATTCGCCCCAGTTGTACACGTTCAGGACCTGTTCCGCACCGGCGGTCAGGGGCAGGGGCAGAAGGCACAGTACCAGCAGGATGAGGATCGCTTTTTTCATCTTCTTGTTTCCTCCTTTAATGTCTTTTTGTCTTTGATATAGGGAATGACGTTGACAAGGATCAGGATCAGCGTCACCACTATAACGATCAGGGTGGAGAGCGCGTTGACGCTCGGGTTGTACCGCTTCATGGAATAAACGTACATCGAGATGTTGTTGATGCCCACGCCGGCGGTGAAGAAGGAGATGACAAAATCGTCAAAAGACATACTGAAGGCGATCAGAGCCCCGGAAAAGATGGCCGGGTAGATCTGCGGCAGGATCACCTTGACCAGCGCCTGCCAGGGATTCGCCCCCAGGTCCAGGGCCGCCTCGGCCACGTTATCATCCAGCTGCCGCAGCTTCGGCATGATGGTCAGGATCACATACGGCGTACAGAAGGTGATGTGCGAAAGGATCAGCGTGGTCAGGCTCAGCCTGACGCCGGCTACGATAAAAAGCAGCATCATACCGATGGCCGTCACGATATCCGGGTTCATGACCGGGAGATTGTTGGTCTCAAGGATCGCGGTCCTCACCAGCGGACGCGCTTTGGAAAGACCGATGGCGGCGATGGTCCCCATCACAGTGGAGAACAGGGTGGCGATGACCGCCACCAGTACGGTGTACTTGATGCTGTCCAGCATCGTGCGGTCGCTGAACATGTTCTCATACCACCGGAGGGAAAAGCCGGAAAACTTGGTCATGGATTTTCCCTCGTTGAAGGAGAACACCACCACATATGCGATGGGCAGATAAATGAAGAGGAGGACCAGGATAAGATACCCGTTGCTCATAAAGGACCAGGGAGATCTTTTTTTCTTTTCCATTTCTCACTCCTCCTTGGCGTTGCGGTCCATCTTCTTGGTCAGCCACATGGAGGCGATGATGATCAGCGCCATCACCAGGGAGATGGCGGAGCCGAAATTCCAGTCGCCGGTGGTGACAAAGAAGGTTTCGATCAGGTTGCCGATCAGCACGTAATCGCCGCCGCCCAGCAGCTTGGGAATGACGAAGGAGGAAACCGCCGGCAGGAACACCAGGGTGATGCCGCTGATGATGCCGGGCACCGAAAGGGGCAGGGTGACCTTCAGGAAAGTCTTCCACTTATTGGCCCCCAGGTCATAGGCCGCGGTCAAAAGCTCCCGGTCCATCTTGGCAATGGAGGTGTGTATCTGGATGATCATGTAGGGCAGGAAATCGTACACCATGCCGATGAACACCTTGACCTCGCTCTCCAGATTGTCGAAATTCATCAGGATGCCGCGCCAGGCGTAGGTCTTGAGCAGCATGTTGATCCACATGGGCAGCGTCAGCAGCAATACCATCATTGTCTGCGCCCGCTCGGAGAGGTTGGCGATGAACAGCGCCGCGGGATAACCGATCAGGACGCAGATGACCGTGGTCAGGAACGCGATCCTCAGGGATGTGAACAGCACCCGCATAAAGGTGGGATCGCTGAAAAACCGGGTAAAGTTGTCAAACGTGAACCGGAAGATCAGCGTCCTGTTGCCATCCTTTGTCAGGGCATACAGAAGGATCATGATCATCGGCGCGACGATGAACACCGCGATCCACAGGATATAGGGATAGGTCATGCGGAAAAAAGATTTCAAGTTTCATGCACCGCCTTCCGCATGATATGGATATCGTCGGGGCCGAAGGACAGCCCCACCCGGTCCCCCGCCTCCAGACGGGCGGTGGTCTCCACCTTATAGATGCGCCCGCGGGTGGCAAAGGTGATGTCATAGGATCCCTCGGCGATCTCCGCCGGGTCAAAATCGAACTTGACGTCGGTAATGCTGACGGGGGAATCGTCCTGCAGGTTCCAGGCTTCGGCGCTGGCCCATGTCTTCAGGTCGGTGGAGATGGCCATGGATTCCCGGATCTCGTCCGGGGTGATAAAGAAGTCCAGGGCGCTGATACCGATGTTGTGCCTGGCGTCCTCCACATATTCGGGATGCACCACGTACACCTTCACGGTGATCTCGGTCTTTTTGTCGGTCCCGAAGGTAATGCTGTATACACCGGGTTTTTTTTCGATGTTGTGGGTCACGCGGGTCAGGGAAATGTCCCTGTCCTCCTCGTCCCACGCCTGGGCGTTAGCGATGGAAATGAAGTCCTGGTCTGTCATTTCCTTGCTTTCCAGGTCTTCGGAGTCCACATAAAAGTCGTTGGCGCTGATCTTTTCCCCGGTGGCGGAGTTGGTCATATCGTGCTGGGTGACTACGTGCATTTTTACGGTCTTGGTGACGCCGGTCCTGGTCTCCACCATCAGTTCGTAATGCACGCCCTTGAACAGCACGCTCTTGACCTCGCCCTTCAGAACGCCGTCCTTCGGCTTCACGATGGTGAAGTCTTCGGGCCGGATCAGCACATCCACGACCTCGCCGGGGCGCATGCGGTAATCACGGCAGTCAAATTCATGATCGTCAAAGAGGACCTTCGTCCCGGTCAGCATCTCGCCGTCCACGATATTGCTTTCGCCTATGAACCTGGCCACATAGGCGTTCACAGGCTCGTTGTAGATCTCCAGGGGGGTGCCTATCTGCTCGATCTCACCGGCATTCATCACCACGATCTTGTCGCTCATGGTCAGAGCCTCTTCCTGGTCGTGGGTGACGAAGATGAAGGTGATGCCCACCTCCTGCTGGATACGCTTGAGCTCGCGCTGCATCTCCTTGCGCAGCTTCAGATCCAGAGCGCCCAGGGGCTCGTCCAGGAGCAGGACGTTGGGTTCGTTCACCAGGGCGCGGGCGATAGCCACGCGCTGCTGCTGGCCGCCGGAAAGCTGGGTCACGTTCCTTTTGCCGTAGCCCTCCAGATTGACAAAGGAAAGCATGCGGTTGACCTTCTGGCTGATAATGTCGTTGCCCATTTTTTTTATCCTCAGGCCGAAGGCGATGTTCTCATACACGTTCATATGCGGGAAAAGGGCGTAGCGCTGGAACACGGTGTTGATCTCCCGTTTGTATGGCGGCACCCGGTCGATGCACTGGCCGTCAAAGATCACGGTACCCTCGTCCTGCTCAAGAAAACCGCCCAGAATGCGCAGGAGCGTGGTCTTGCCGCAGCCGGACGGGCCCAGCAGGGTCACAAATTCGTTCTCCATGATGTTCAGGTTCACACCTTTGAGCACCACCTGACCGTCAAAGGATTTGACGATAT
Source organism: Clostridia bacterium (assembly GCA_017523615.1). Taxonomy (GTDB): domain Bacteria; phylum Bacillota; class Clostridia; order Christensenellales; family Aristaeellaceae; genus RUG756. The sequence continues at coordinate 16,531 of JAFWWK010000144.1, read as the reverse complement.
TCTTGAACTCGATCAGTTTACGCATTTTCCAAGCGTCCTTTCTGCTGATAATGGCAATGATACAGCGTCCCTTAAAACATGGGCGGATCGGTGACCCAGATAAATTTCGCCGGCAGCCTGCCTTCGTTGCGAATGGAGTGGACGGTCCTGGGATGCAGGCAGAAGCTTTCCCCGGCATGGATCTTCTGCCGGGCCGCCCCGGTCAGGAGGGTCAGGGTCCCGGTGAGCACATAGCCGAACTCCTCCCCTTCATGGGGCCTGATCTCTTCGGTCTCTCCGCCGGCGCCCAGTTCCACCAGGATCGGCTCCATGCTGTTCTTCTGGGCGGTGGGCACCAGCCAGGTGATGCGGCCGCGAAGCGTCTCCCTGTCCTCCTTGACGGACATGTCCGAACGGGTGTACACCGTCTTTTCCATGCCGTCGTCGCTGAAAAACTCCCGCAGGGTGACGCCGAGACACTCCAGGAGGTCGGTGAGCGTGGCTATGGACGGGGACGCCTGGTCCCGCTCGACCTGGGATATAAAACCCTTGCTCAGTTCGCACCGGTCCGCCAATTCTTCCTGCGTCAGTCCCCGAAGCTGCCTCAGCCCCTTGAGTTTCGATCCGATTTCCATGTCCGCCCCTCCTTCCGGCCCCAAAGGCCCCCGTCTGTCGGGCGTCCGGCCCGGTGATATCAAACACAAAGCTCTGTTGACCCGGAGTTTAATTTCACTAAACTTTTGGGCAAGAAAAATTAAACCACACACATCTGTATTTGTCAATACATCCGGCTGTATTTTATTTATGGCAGCACCGAACCAAGTCCGGTCCATTTGCGTCGGGGATAAGGAGGCTTATACGTGATTTGCGAACGCCGGGTCTCTATGTACGCATGAAAAAGGGACTGTGCCCGGTCATCTTTTTGTTGACGTCGTTTTAACACAGTCCCCCATGCTTCAGAAAAGATCAGAACGCCTTGTTCACATCCACCCAGATGCAGGGACGGACCACGCCGTATTCCTGGCTGATATAACCGGAGGAAAACGTGCCGTTCCAGTCCACCGCCAGGGCGTTGTTTTTGTATGCCGGTGAACGCAGCCAGTACCAGCAGGTCCTGTTGCCGTTCAGGTAGGCCTGATTGCTCCTGTTGCCGCCGTTGGCCAGGGCATGGTTGGTGGGGATGCACATAAGGTCGCGGTTCCCGGTCAGGTATTTGACTGCTTCCGCGTAACTGAGGATGAAAACATAATCGTTGGTATCGTTCCCGACACGGGCCGGCGGAAAAGCGGGAGAACTCTGGGAATAGCTTTCATCGATATGGGTGTACTGGATAGCGTCCCTCTCTTCCTTTGAAAACGCGGTCTTTAAGAAAGTGCCGTTCAGCCAGGTCCTGAGGCTGCAGTTTTCCCAGGTCTGTCCCGCACTGTTGGTATGGAAGGGCTTGCACTCCAGGCCGTACCTGCTGATGAGCAGGGCTTGATTGCCGCTGACTGACAGCACCACCCACTGGATGGGTTCCTTGCCCGAAACATTGTCCTGATCATATTCGCCGAAATAAACATAATCACCGACCGCTACGCTTTTAGCCGGGAAAAAGTCGTTCAGATCAAAATCAGCGCCAGCCCCGGTGAACACGGCGGAGGAAGCAAGCAAGATCGCGGTAAGAAGCAGCGCGCTAAACCGTTTCAGCATGGAAAAAACCCCTTTCCTTATTGGCCGCCCGGCAAGAAAACCGGAACAGCTGTTTCTTTTTTTCCTGTCAATGCCATGATACCATACCGTGGCAAAAAATTCAACACTCTTGTCCCTTCCCCACGCCGGTGATAAAATGGTCTTATGGCAAAAAACAAACGCTCCGGGTTCAGGAAAGGAGACGGTCAGATGGCAGAGATCACCGGTCGGTTCGCGCCGACGCCCAGCGGGCGGCTGCACCTTGGGAACATTGCCTGCGCGATGCTCTGCTGGCTGTCCGCGCGGTGTCGGGGCGGGCGGATGCTGCTGAGGATCGAGGACGTCGACGGGCCGCGCTGTCCCCGCGGCCTTACGGATAAATGCCTGAGCGATCTTGACCGCCTGGGCTTTGACTGGGATGGTGCGACGGTCTTTCAAAGCGAACGCGGGGACGTGTATCAGGCCGCGCTGGACCGCCTTGCCGCCAAAGGACTGACCTACCCCTGCTTCTGCACCCGCGCGAAGCTGCACAGCGAGGCCGCCCCGAACCTCGGCGATACGCAGTACATATACGCCGGCACCTGCAGGGGACTCAGCGCAGAAGAGGCGGCCCGGCTTAAAGCGCTGCGCACCCCCGCCATACGCCTGCGCGTGCCGGACGAGATGATCGCCTTCACCGACGGGCTGTGCGGTACCGTGCGGGAAAATCTGGCACGGGAATGCGGAGATTTCATCCTGCGGCGCTCGGACGGGCTTTTCGGATATCAGCTTGCTTCGGTCGTGGACGATGCGCTCAGCGGGGTAACGGAAGTGGTGCGCGGCGCGGACATTCTTACCGCCACTCCGCGTCAGATCTTTCTGCAGCGATGCCTCGGCTTTCCTACGCCGGCCTATTGGCATATCCCTCTTTTGACTGACGCAGCGGGCCGCCGTCTGGCCAAGCGGGACGGGGACACCGACATGGATACCCTGCTTAATCGGCACAGCGCCGGGGAGATCCTCGGCGCGCTCGCCTTTGCCTATGGGATCCTCCCGGAATATGTCCCGGCCTCGCTGTCTGAACTTCTGTCCCGCTTCTCCTGGGAAAAAGTGAGAAAAAAATCAGGCGGGACCGTTCGCCTTCCCGAAGGATTCCCGAAAACGCAGCAGGACAATCAACGTATATAAAAAAATACGGGACAGGTCCTTCGGTACAGCGGAGACCGCCGGAGCGGCGGTCCCGGCCGCTGACACGGTGTGCCCGCCCTTTCTTTCCGGGACCGGATGCGCCGCATGAAGCCTGCCGATACCGTGAAAAGCCGCAAATAACCAAATTTTAAAAAAACTGGTTATTTCCCCGCGCCATATGGTATACTGTCATTGCCGCGGACCGGGAGAAACGCCCGGATCCGCCAGGCAGAACCACAAAAAGCGAGGTGCCTGTAAATGAAAGGGACTGTCAGGAAGATCAGTTTTTCGCCGATCCTTGCCCTGCTTGAACTGCTCCTCGGCACGCTGCTGCTCATCGACGCCATCGGGCTGAGCGTGACCGTTATTATCGTTTTCGGCGCTGTGCTGGTCCTTACGGGCATTTGGCGCCTGCTGAGATATCTGCGCGGCACCAAAGAGGAAGCGGCCCTCTCCTGGGACCTGGCCGCCTTTGCAGGGCTCGTTTTCCTTGGCGCATGCGCCATCGTCAACCAGAAATGGCTCATGGACGCCGCCGGGTCGCTGGCGGTCATGTACGGCGTCATGATCGCCATCGCAGGTTTCATGAAACTGCAGATCGCCGTCGACGCCCTGCGCTCCAAACGGCCGTTCTGGTACCTGATGGCGGTCAGCTTTCTCCTTACCGGCACACTGACGGCGCTCCTTTTCCTGCGGGTCTTTGCCGAGGGCACCGTCTGGGTCTTCAGCGGCATCGTACTGATCGCGCTGGGCGTTCTGGACTGCGTGTACTTCATCCTTGGAAAAACCAAAAAATAAATCCTGTATTTCGTCGGGGAGGAGGCGTTCCTGTTGGTCCACGAAGGTCATCGCCAGCGCCTGAAGGAGCGCTTTGCTTTGGACCGCGGCGCCGGGCTCATGGATCATGAGCTGCTGGAGCTGCTTTTGTCCTACGCGATCCCCCGGAAGGACACCAACGCCCTGGCCCACGAGCTGATCCGCCGCTTCGGGTCCTTTCACGCCGTGTTCGACGCCGATATCGCCGACCTGAAGGAGGTGGACGGCATCGGGGATCATGCCGCGGTGCTCATCGGACTCTTCCACCCCCTGGAGAACGCGGTCCTCCGCAGCCGCGGAGGGGACAGGATCACCCTGGACAACATCCGGGCGATGAAAAATTACTGTGTCTCCCTGTACAACGACCCCGGCAACGAACAGTTTTTCGTCCTCTCCCTGGACAGCCGCCTGCGCCTGATCCGCGCCGACGCGGCCGCCCGGGGCACGCCGGACCAGGTGTCCGTATTCCCGCGAACCGTGGTATCCATGCTGATCCGCCGCGGCGCCACAGGCTGCGTACTGAGCCACAACCACCCGGCCGGCACACCAGAGCCTTCCCAGGAAGACCTGCGCCTGACGGAGACCCTCCGGGACCTGATGGAGCCCCTGGGGATCCGCCTGTACGACCACATCCTGGTAGCGGACGGAAAGGGTCTTAGCTTCAGGGAAATGAAATATATCAAATAAGGGGGTCCTATGTCGGCCTTTTTCTCTTCGCATCCTACGCTGCGCTTTTTTTTCATCCTTGCCTGCGCGCTGGTCCTGCTTTTCATCCTCGCCCTGGCCGCGCTGGTCATCGCGGAAAAAACCGTCCCCGCGCCGGCCGCGGACTGCCGTTACGTGCTGGTCCTGGGCGCCCAGGTATATGAAACGGGCGAACCCTCAAAACAGCTCCTGGCCCGTATCGAGACAGCCTACGGCTGGTGGCTTTCGCATCCCGATGCGATCATTATCGGCTGCGGCGGGCAGGGGAACAACGAGCCCCGGGCCGAAGGGGATGTGATCCGGGACCGGCTGATCGCCCTCGGGGTCCCCGAGCCGCAGGTCTTTTCCGAATCCTCCTCGGTGAACACCCGGGACAATATCGCCAAAGCCCGTCAGTTCATGGACGGCGCGGAGAGCGGCGTCATTATCGTCACCAGCGACTATCACCTTCCCCGCGCCCTTGCTGTCGCCGGCAACGCCGGGCTGAAAGCATCCGGCCTTCCGGCCCCGACGCTGCCCGAATGGTGGATCAAAAACCATTTCCGCGAGGTGCTGGCCTGGGGCAAGTATTTCCTTCTGAAAATATTCTGACAAAGGTACAAAAACCGCGGGAAAGCGTCACGGCGGCGCTTTCCCGCGGTTTTTTCATATTCGGACCCGGATCTGCGGTCAAAAATTCCTCGTCAAATCGTAACGCTCGTAAAACTCCCTGCGGTAGTCCAGCAGACGGTCCTCCATGATGGCCTGGCGGATCTCCTCCATCATATGCAGGAGGAAGCGCAGGTTGTGGATGCTGCACAGGCGGGCCCCGGTGATCTCGCCGGCTTTGAGCAGGTGGCGGATGTAAGCCCTGGTGGCGGTGCGGCAGGCGTAGCAGTCACAGTCCTCTTCGATGGGGAAGAATTCCTCAGCGGAAGTCTGGTTGCGGATGACCAGGCGGCCGGATCTGGTGAACACCGTGCCGTTGCGGGCGATGCGGGTCGCCAGCACGCAGTCGAACATGTCCACGCCCCGGATGACCCCTTCGATGAAGCAGTCCGGCGTGCCGACGCCCATCAGGTAGCGGGGCTTGTTCTTGGGCATATAGGGCTCGATGGCCTCAAGCATATCGTACATGATCGGCTTGGGTTCTCCCACAGACAGCCCGCCGATACCGTATCCCGGCAAGTCCATATCCGCCAGGGTCTTGGCGCTCTCGATGCGCAGGTCCTTGTAGAATGCGCCCTGGACGATGCCGAACAGGGCCTGATCCTCCCGGGTATGGGCTTTTTTGCATCTTTCAGCCCAACGGTGGGTGGTATGCATGGCTTTTTCCGCCGACGCGTGATCGGTGGGATAGGCGGAACAAATGTCAAAGGCCATGGCGATGTCGGACCCCATGGCTTCCTGGACCTGCATGGATCTTTCAGGACTGAGATAGCGGGAAGAACCATCCAGATGGCTTCGGAAGGAGACCCCGTCCTCGGAGATCTTCCTGAGGCCCGCCAGGGAAAACACCTGGAAGCCGCCGCTGTCCGTCAGGATGGGATGGTCCCAGCCCATGAACTTATGCAATCCTCCCGCCCTGGCGATCAGGTCCTCCCCGGGCCTGAGGTGCAGGTGGTAGGTGTTGGACAGGAGGATCTTTGTGCCGATCTCCTCCATCTCCCGCGCCGTCATGGCCTTGACGCAGGCCTGGGTACCCACCGGCATATAGATGGGGGTAGGGATGTCGCCATGGGGGGTATGGAGCACGCCCAGCCGGGCCCCGGACTGTTTGCAGGTCTTTATCAGTTCAAACGTGAAGGGTTTGCTCATTCGATCTGTCCCTCTCTGATGGCGGGCCACAGGTTCTCCAGGGTGTCGAGCTGCGTGGTGAAACCCGCAAAGCCCCCGGTCCTCGGGGCCGGAGCAATGAACACCATCTTTTTCCCGGTGGTCGGATGCGTGAAGCTCAGCCGCATGCCCCACAGGGCGATCTGCTGGCCGGGTTTTCCGTCCCCGTAACGGTTGTCGCCCCACAGGGGATGCCCGAAATGCTCCATCTGGGTGCGGATCTGATGGGCGCGCCCGGTCTCCAGGCGGATGGCGCACAGGGACAGGCCGTTTCTGCTCTCCACGGTATGGCCGTGCAGCACAGCCTCCTTGCCCTGCATTTTCAGGTATTCCGGCAGCACGGTGACACGGTTGTTTTTTTCATCCTTCTTCAGCCAGTCCCGGAGGGTAAAGTCGTCGGGCGTCTCTCCCCGGACGACGCACACGTATTCCCGGCGCATCTCATGGCTGCGGACCTGTTCAGACAGCCGGGCGGCGGCCTTGCTGGTCCGGGCAAAGCACAATAGCCCGCCTACGGGACGGTCCATCCGGTGGACCAGGCCCACCCATGCCTCGCCTGGCTTTTCATATTTGACCCGGATGTACTCCTTTACCTCGCTCAGGAGGTCGCTGTCCCCCGTCGCGTCGGCCTGCACCAGCTGGTTGGGCCTTTTGACGATGACGATCACATGATTATCTTCATAAACTACGGTCGGCTGTTCCATATTTTTTCTCCTGTTTTGAATGTCTGACCCGCATAGGACGGCCTACTGGCAGCAAGCGGCCGCCGTCACAATAAGCCGGTTATTCCCCCGCCGCGCCGTCCGCGGCGATCCATCTGCCGGTGGCCCCGCAAGGCAGCACGCCGCCCGATCTGACCGGCAGGCAGACCTCCCGGGCATCCACGGTCCCTCCCAGGGAGGCGCAGGCCTTCCCCAGGATGTTCCTCAGTACCGCCGGCTGAAGGCCCGTGGTGTAGCTGTTGATAAAGAAAAACAGCATCCTGTCGGACATGATCTCCCGGCAGGCGGAAACCAGGCCCCACAATTCGTTTTCGATCTTCCATACCTCGCCGCCCGGTCCCCGGCCATAGCTCGGCGGGTCCATCAGGATGGCGTCGTACCTGCTCCCGCGCCGCCCCTCCCTTTTGACAAAGGACAGGGCGTCCTCCACGATAAATCGGAAGCGCTTTTCATCGATCCCGTTCAGGTCCCGGTTTTCCCGCGCCCAGGTCACCATGCCCTTGGCCGCGTCCACATGGGTGACGTGGGCTCCGGCCGCCCCGCAGGCCACCGTGGCCCCGCCGGTATAGCCGAAAAGGTTGAGCATCTTTACCTGCTCCCCCCGGGCGGCCCTATGGCGGATCAGCTCCGACATGGCGTCCCAGTTGACCGCCTGCTCGGGAAAAAGGCCTGTATGCTTGAATCCGGTGGGGCGGACCCTGAATTTGAGGCCGCGCCGGGACACCACCCAGCTGTCCGGCAGGGCGGTCCTGAAATCCCATTTTCCACCGCCCCTGTCGCTGCGGGTGTATACGCCGTCCGCCGAATCCCAGATCTCCGGCTTTCCCTTGGGCCAGATCACCTGCGGATCCGGCCGGTCCAGGACGAACCGTCCCCAGCGCTCCAGCTTTGCGCCGTCCCCGGTGTCCAGCACCTCAAAATCCTTCCAATCCTCCGTCAGATACATGGATCCTTCCCCTTTCCCGACAAGTATACCATTGAATCCGTCGGCGGGCAAGACAGGAAAAAGCCTTCCCCGCTCCCCTTTCGCCCGTTTCCCGATCCTGCGGACAACAGTCAAAAGCCTTGAATCGGCATACCGCGGCATGATATAATGATTATAATCTGACAGTCGGCAGATCATGCGAAATACAGCGTAATAGACGGAGGTGCCCCGTGAAGAAACTTTTGTCCCTTCTGTTGGCCGCCCTGATGCTGAGCGGCATGGCTTTCGCCGGGGGATCCGCGGACGGCAGGGAAACCCTTTTTCAGGTCGCTCTTCTCCAGTCCCTGGCGCAGGGGTATTATGACGGCGTTATTACCGTCGGCGGTCTGAAGGCCCGCGGCGACACCGGCATCGGCACCTTCGACGCGCTCAACGGCGAAATGATCGTGCTGGACGGCGTGGTCTACCGGGCCCGGGAAGACGGAACGATCGAGATCCCGCAGGATTCCGAGACCGTTCCCTACGCCGCCGTGACTTTTTTTGACGCGGACGAAACCTTGAACCTTTCCGGTGTCAGCGACATGAACGCGCTTTGTTCCGTGCTGAACGAAGCCGTCTCCGCCCGGGGCGGAAACCTGTTCTGCGCGGCGCTCGTCACCGGCGTCTTCCCCCATGTCCGGATACGCAGCGAAGCCGGACAGGAAAAGCCTTACGGCGAACTGGCGGACGTCCTGGCGACGGGGCAGAAGGAATATGTGCTTGAAAACGCCCGGGGCACCATGGTCGGCCTGTTCTGCCCGGATTATATGCGCGGCCTGAACAGCCCCGGCTGGCATTTCCATTTCATCACGGAGGACCGGACCCGGGGAGGACATGTCCTGCAGGTCAGCGTCGGCGAGGCCGAAGCCATCCTGGACATGACCCCCGCTTTTGCCATGCTTCTGCCGGAGGACCCCGCTTTCCATGGTCTGGACCTTACCCGGGACATGGACGAAGCCATCCGGCAGGCTGAGACCGCCTCGGCGTCGGTCACCTACGGGCAATTGTTCGCCGACCTGCTCAGCGCCGTCGAAACCCCCTCCGGGAGCGATATCGCGCGCATCGACGCCGACGCGGCGTCCATCGGCACCGACCTGGCTTTCTCCATCGCCGAACACTGGAAAAAGATCTACCTTGACCCGGAATACAGGCTGCTCGTCTGGGGAAAGGACGACCCGTCCCTGATCCCGGTCCGCGGAAAGCACGCTTTCGTTGTGCTGGGTTACCAACTGCAGAACGGCCAAATGACGGACGAACTGAAGGGCCGCTGCGACGCCGCGGCCGACGCAGCCCTGGCCTTCCCCGATTCCATCATCGTCTGTTCCGGCGGAGCCACCGGAAGCAACAATCCGGATAACAACACCGAAGCCGGACTGATGAAACGATACCTTGCCGAGGTCCGTGGGATCGATCCGGGCAGGATCTATATTGATGAACTTGCCATGACCACCGCCGAGAACGCCCTCAATACCTTCGGGATCCTCATGGAGCAGGCTGTCGAGACCATGACCATCGTCACCTCCGACTATCATCAGAAGTGGGGCCAGGTGCTGTACAACGCCCTCGCGGCTGTTTACAGGGCCGATCACGGCTACTCCGCCGAGATCGTCGGCAATTTCTGTTTTGAGATCGAACCCTCCCAGACGTCATATCAGCGGGGATACCGCATCGCCCTGTCCCAGCTTGGCCGTATGCTGGGCCTCCCCAGGGAGGAAATGGAAACGTTCAGATAAATGGACAACGTTGAAACGAGTTGGCGCTCCCCCGCCGGCATCCTGGCGGGGGAGCGTTTTTCCGATCTTCTTATAAATTGCCCGTATAAACGTATTTCAGTCTCCGGGAGGTCGCTTCCGCCAGTTTCCGGACAGTATCCGAAGCCGTCGCGGGACGGTCTGTCATATGAAAGCGCGGGAAAAACCTGGTCACATGCAGCGGGACATTTTCTCCCACCTCTCTGCCCTCGCGGTCGGTCAGGGAAGCGATCCACTCCGTCATCCGCAGCATTTCCTCTACAGTGTCGTTTTCACCGGGAACGATGAGGGTGGTCAATTCCACATGGCACGCCCCGACGGCACGGGAGATGAACGCTTTCACCGTCTCCAGGCTTCCCCCCAGGACATCGCGGTAATATCTCTCAGAAAACCCCTTCAGGTCGATGTTCATCGCGTCAATAAAGGGCAGAAGTTCCTCCAGCACATCTGTTTCCGCCGTGCCGTTGGTGACCAGTACATTTTTGAGCCCCGCACTGCGGGCCAGCGCCGCGGCGTCCCGCACGTATTCCCAGCCCACCAAAGGCTCGTTATAGGTAAATGCCAGGCCGATGTTCCCATTCCGCTTTTCCCCTTCCGCCAGGCGGACAAGGGCCTCCGGGGAAAGGCGGGCCGCCCTGTCCTTCAGGGCCAGGGCCTCCGCCGACCAGGAGATCCGGTGGTTCTGGCAGAAGGGACAGCGCAGGTTGCAGCCCCAGCTCCCCGCAGACAGGATCATGCTGCCAGGGCAAAAACGCCTCAGCGGCTTTTTTTCAATGGGATCCAGCGCCAGGGATGTGACCTGGCCGTAATTGGCAGGCCGTACCCGGCCGCCTTCCGTTATCCTCGCGCCGCAGTATCCGCTGCCGCCCTCCGGGATGTCGCAATGCCGGAAACACACATCACACCGCGCCATTATTTCCTCCTTAAATAAAGTACGGCCGTCACAGGCAGCCCCGGGGATACGGGAACAGCCTGCGAAGGCCGGAAAACCATTTTTATGTGTGCCTGACCACCCGGAACCGCTGGAGCTTCACCTTCTCTTCAGGCCCGATGCCGGCCTTCTGCCGCGCGATGGCCACCTGGCGCGTCACGGTGTCCACCCCTTCCAGGTCCGGCAGCAGCAGCCCCCGCCGGTGTCCCCTGCTTACGATCACGCCGTATTCCTTTATGTCCAGGTCATCCTCCGATTCGATATCCTCGGGGGGCTCCAGCACGTCCACGTGGATCTCAAGCCATTTGAGTTCCTCCGGGGCGATGGGGTCGAAGCGAGGATCACGCGCAGCGGCGCTGACCGCGTTTTGGATGATCTCCTCCGCCAGGGAGTCCCGCGTCGGCGCGATGGTACCGATGCAGCCCCGCAGCGCGCCGTTTTTGTGGATCGATACGAAGGCGCCGGCCCGCGTACGGGTCATTTCCTCCGGCAGTCCTTCGGGTACTGTCATCACCCGGCGGCGCAGGACATAACTTTCCACCGACTGCCTCGCAAGGTCCACCCAGGGATCGCTTTCCTTCCGTATCCTTTCCAGGCGCTTTTCCTCCGCCGCGCGCCGGATATCCAGGAAACGCCGCTTCCCGTCCTCCCCTTTCGGACGGAAGGCGCATACGCCGTAGCCCACCCCGGTCACGTCCTGGTGGCTCAGCGCTTCCGCCTCAACGGCCATGCCGTCCAGCGCCCCCGCCATGATCAGGAAGGACCTGTGGCCGCACTCGGCTGCCCGGTCGCAGAAATCTTCGCTGAAATCCATCAGTTCCCCGAAAGCGCCGCGGCCGCAGACGTCCATCACCCTTTCGTCATACTTCGGCCCTTCCGGCGCAAAGCCGTAGGGGCCGGAAGCCTTCAACTTGTGGCTCAGATCGCCGCTGGCCACGAATACCACCCTGCGGCCCGTCTCCTCTGCCGCCCTCCGGATGATCTGCCCGAGGGCATAATGATCCTCATAGGGAAGGCCTGACAGGCCCACGCGCAGCAGACGGAAGCTTTTCAGCGCCTCGCGGATAAAGTAAAGGGGCACCATGACGCCGTGGTCCAGGCGCGGATCCCTTTCGCCCTCCGTTCCCGCCGCCAGTCCTCTTTCCCGCGCCAGTCGGCAGACAACATCCCTCAATTCGGCATCGTATTCCGCCGTAAATCTTACGTCCGGGGCACGGAAATCGGCAAAGGAGCCTCTCGCTTCCCGGCCCGGTGATATATGAAAATAGTCCCGGTACATCACCGCGTGAGGGCTGGAGATGACAATGGTCTCCGGCTTCAGATCAGCGATCTCTTCCGCGACGCGCCTGTAAGCCACCGCCGTCTTTTCGATCTGCTTTTCCCCTCCCCGGCCTACCTCGGGCACGATCAGGGGCGGATGGGGCACCATGAACGCCGCCGCAACAGCCATATTTTTCTCCTCCCTCAAATGTGCGTCATACTGATCCTGTTAAAAATGTCTAAAAAGCCTTTTTATAGCGCCGAAGGCGCGTTCAGGATCGCATGAGCGTACGCAGCACGCTGATTCTCAAATTGATAATTTCAGTCTGAGAATAGTATCAGATGATCCTTTGTCAAAAAAGCGGACTGCGCCGCCTTCATTCCGGTGAGGAAAAGCCCTGTTCCCCACAGGCGATGGCCCGCGCCGCCAAAGGCGCGATAACGCGGGCGAAAGCGTCGTTGCCGAAATGCTTTTCCCGCACCGAAGCCGTAAACCCGGTGCCGTTTGAGGCGTTGGTATCCGTATCCCGCGGAACGGCGATATAGGTCGCGGGATTCCAGGCCCTGTAGCCCTCCCATATCTCCCGGCAGCCCGGGATGGCGTGCCAGAAGGCTGTGGTCTCCAGGTTGAACCAGATCCCTTTATTCCAGTCCCCCCGGTATACCCGGCCGGGAAAAGCGTTGGCAAAATGATCAAAGAAAGCGCGCGTCATCCGTTCGAAACCCTCCCGGTGACCGACGGGATCCTCCCCGTCCTGCTCTCCCTGGCACCACACCATGCGGAAAAAGCGGTTCTCCTTCGATCGCGACAGGATATACGAGATCCTGTCCCGCATCGCAAGGTAGTAGGGCGAATCGTCACCCCACCGCCATATCCCGGGCTCCGGGCGCATCCCCGCGGCATCATAGGCGCCTGTGTCACCGCCGGTGAAGCCGGTGCCGCCGTAGGCGCAGGGCAGGACCGCCAGCGTCGCGTCCGGCGGGATCACGGACAGCAATAGCCGCGCCAGGGGCAGGTGGATGCCCCTGGTCCCCTTCTCCGCGCTTTCCGGGTGCCCGTAGGGCCGCATGTCCTGGAAATTCTGGGCGCAGGCGCCAAGGGGCACCAGTTTCAGGTCGTCCTCGCCGTAAAAACCCAGCTGGCAGATCCGCCTGTCAGCCAGGGACGGCGTGTAATCCGCCGGGATCCGGGATTCGTCGTATCCCACGGCGTTCGACTGCCCCGCAACACACAGGATATAGGTTTTCTCCATGATCGATCATCCCATTTTCTGTATTTTCTTTGTCTCCGTTCCATCCGTTCCCGGTCCCCAGCGGAGACCTCTCAGGCATATTATATTTTCCGCCGCCTGATATGTCAACGTTCCCCCCGCCGGCAGGGTTGAACTGTTGGGGCGTTTTCTGGTATAATCACCTCGCGCTTCGCGCGATTTTATTATGCTTGACGCCCGACGCGGTGTGAAAGGAAAACCATGGCCTGGTACGAAAAAGCGCTGTTTTATCACATCTACCCCCTGGGCCTGACCGGCGCGCCCGAGAAGAACGATTACGCCGCCCCGGTCCATCGGCTGAGGGACCTGGAGAAATGGATCGGTCATATCCGCGGCCTCGGCTGCACCGCTTTATATATCGGCCCGCTGTTTGAATCCGTCGGCCACGGGTATGAGACCACCGATTACCGCAAAGTGGATTCACGTTTGGGGGACAACGCGGATCTCAGTCGTTTTGTGCAAAAATGCCACGAAAGCGGCCTCCGGGTGGTTTTGGACGCCGTATTCAACCACACCGGCCGGGATTTTTTCGCTTTCCGGGACATCCGGGAGCACCGGGAGGGAAGCCGGTACCTGGGCTGGTACCGCAATGTAAATTTTTACGGGAACAACGAATTCAACGACGGCTTTTCCTACGACAACTGGGGCGGGTACGATCTGCTGGCCAAACTGAACCTGCAGAATCCCGAGGTGCGGGATTACCTCCTGGACACGGTCCGCTTCTGGGTGGAGGAATTCGATATCGACGGGCTGCGCCTGGACGCCGCGGACGTGCTGGATTTTGATTTCATGCGCGCCCTGAGGAGCCTCTCCGACGGATTGAAGGAGGATTTCTGGCTGATGGGCGAGGTGATCCACGGGGATTACTCCCGCTGGGCCAACGACCGCACGCTGCACTCCGTGACCAATTACCACCTGCACAAAGCCCTGTACAGCGCCCACAACGACCATAACTATTTTGAGATCGCCCACACCGTCCGCCGTCAGAAGGACATGGGCGGAGGCCTGCTTTTTTATACCTTTGTGGACAACCACGACGTGGAACGCATCGCATCAAAGCTTCAAAACCGGGCCAACTACCTGCCGGTGCATGTTCTCCTGTACACCCTGCCCGGCATCCCGTCCTTGTATTACGGGTCTGAATTCGGCATCGAGGGCAGAAAGGAGCGGCATTCGGACGCCTCCCTGCGCCCCGCTTTGGACCTGGACGCCTTATTAGCGCAGCCCAACGCGTACCTTGAGATCATCCGATCCCTCGGCAGGGTATACAGCCGAGAATCCGCCCTGTGGTACGGCGATTACAGGGAGCTTCTTTTGACCACCGGGAAATACGCATTCGCCCGGGGCGACGTCGTCGTGACCGTGAACAACGAAGACAGGGAAGCCGATTTCGACCTGCCTGCCGACTCCGCCATGGCAGGCGCCCTTTCAGGCAGACGCGTATCCCCCGAGGGCGGCATGGTGCATATCCGCCTGGAAGGCTGCGGGGGCGAAATATGGATCCCGGAAAAGGACGGCCGCGCGGTTTACGAACCGATCCGGCATGAGATCCCGAAGGACGCTCTCAAAGCCGCCCCGGCCCAAATAAAAGAGCCCCGCAGGGCCGCGGGCAAATCGCTTGAAGAGATGACCGTGGAGGAATTGCAGGCTGAGATCCTTGCAAGACTTGCGGCCAACGGTCCCGTCACCGACCGGATGCGCCGTGACGTGAGCGAAAATGTCTACCGGGATTCCCTGATCAACTGGGTCAAAAGCTTCCGCTGACAGACAAATATCGCCTTTTCATGGACATCAGGAAAGCAAAAATGGTTTTTTCCTTTACAACTCTGTCCTGAAAATGTTATAATCAATGGGAAGTGAACCTTTTCCGCTTCCCTTTCATTTCATCACATCAAAAAGACGGCGCGGCCCGGACGTTTCTCCGTCCGGGGTAATATCCGCGCGGAAACAGGAGTAAAGCCATGCCAGATACGAAGAAAACTGAAAACCTGGCCGAAGAGGCCGAAACCGTAAACAAGCCCGCCGAAAAAAAAGCCGCGGTCAAAAAGGCCGCAGCAGTGAAGGACGCCGCTGAAAAAACCGTAAAAAAAGCAGCCGGAAAGGTCGCCAAAGCCGCAGAGAGCACAGGGAAGGCCTTGAAAGCCGCGGCTGAAAAGGCCGAAAAAAACATGGAAGCCGGGGAAAAGGCCGTGAAAACCACGGCGCAGAAAGCGAAGAAAGCTGTGAAGACCGCCGCTGAAAAGGCCGCGGAAGGGGCCGAAAAGGCGGCTGAGGCCGTCAAAGCCTCTAAGGCCGAGAACCAGAAAGCGCGCAAACCCAGGAAAGCCGCTGAAAAAGCCAAAGAAAAAGCGGCGGACGCCGGCAGGGAAGCGATCGCCGCCGTGTACGAGAGCCTGTCAGAGGATGCCCTGAAGGCCGCCGCGGAGCAGCAGGACGGCCCCGCGCCGGAAGAGACCATCAACGAAGCGGAAAATGCCCCCGAAGACAATGCCGGCGTTCCTGCGGAAGAAACCCCCGCCGCCCCCGAAGCCCAGGCGGAAGAGATAGCAGGGGACGACAAAAACAAGCCCGCGGAGGAATTTCCCGCCGCTCCTTTTATGCCCGAACCCCGGCGCAGCGTCGCCTTCATCGGCTCGGAATGCTATCCATTCGTCAAGACCGGCGGCCTGGGCGACGTGATGTACGCCCTGCCCCGCGCCCTCATCAAGCAGAACTGCGATGTCAAGGTGATCCTGCCCCGGTATAAATGCATTCCCTGGAAGTACCAGGAGAAGATGGTCTACAAAGGCGCTTTCGATATGGACCTGTGCGCCGACGGCCGCAAATACTATGTGGGCATCATGGAATACGAGATGGACGGCGTCGTTTACGACTTCATCGACAACGAGGAATTCTTCACCGCCGGCAATCCCTACATCAGCCTGGTGGACGACATCCCGAAGTTCTGCTACTTCGGCAAGGCCGCCCTGGCCGCCCTCAATTACCTGAACTGGATCCCGGACGTGATCCACTGTCACGACTGGCAGGCCGGCCTGGTACCGGTGTACCTGCGGACTCTGTTCGCGGACACTCCCCTCGCAAATGCCAAGACCGTTTTCACCATCCACAACCTCCGGTTCCAGGGCATCTACAACATCAAGACCATCAAGTACTGGTCCAACCTGCCGGATTATGTGTTCAACAAGGACGCTCTGAAGCAGGGCTATGAGGACGCCAACATGCTCAAGGGCGGCCTGGCCTACGCCGACATGATCTCCACCGTCAGCAACACCTACGCCGGGGAAATCCAGACCGCCTTCTACGGCGAAAGCCTGGACGCGCATCTGCGCTATCACGCCGGCAAGCTGCGGGGCATCGTCAACGGTATTGATATCGAGCAGTGGGATGCCGGGACGGATCCCAAACTGGCAGCCAACTATGATCTTTCCACCGTGCTCTCCGGCAAGAAAGCCAATAAAAAAGCCCTCCAGGAGCAGCTG
>JAFWWK010000143.1 GCA_017523615.1 Clostridia bacterium | reverse complement strand
GAGTATGGGGCGGCTATGACGCCGCCGGTGTTAGCGCAAAGGCCGTCGCCGCCGCATCCACGGTCCCGGCCCTGACGGGCGCCATCGCCGCCCCCGGGCAGATCACGGTGAAGTGGAATCCGGTGAATGGGGCGACAAAGTACGCCGTATACCGGAAGGCCGTCGGAACGACCGGCTGGACCCGCCTCACCAACACCATCGCTGGGACTTCCTACGTTGATACAAGCACGGACCTGGTGGCTGGGACCACCTACTATTACACCGTCCGGGCCTATGTGGGCGGAGTATGGGGCGGCTATGACGCCGCCGGTGTTAGCGCAAAGGCCGTCGCCGCCGCATCCACGGTCCCGGCCCTGACGGGCGCCATCGCCGCCCCCGGGCAGATCACAGTGAAGTGGAATCCGGTGAACGGGGCGACAAAGTACGCCGTGTACCGCAAGGCCGTCGGAGCGACCAGCTGGACCCGCCTCACCAACACCGCCACCGGCGCTTCCTACGTTGACACAAGCACGGACCTGGTGGCTGGGACCACCTACTATTACACCGTCCGGGCCTATGTGGGCGGCGCATGGGGCGGCTATGACGCCGCCGGCGTCGGCGCGAAGGCCATCGCCGCAGCATCCACGGTCCCGGTCCTGACGGGCGCCATCGCCGCCCCCGGGCAGATCACGGTGAAGTGGAATCCGGTGAACGGGGCGACAAAGTACGCCGTATACCGGAAGGCTGTCGGAGCGACCGGCTGGACCCGCCTCACCAACACCATCGCTGGGACTTTCTACGTTGACACGAGCACGGACCTGGTGGCTGGGACCACCTACTATTACACCGTCCGGGCCTATGTGGGCGGCGTATGGGGCGGCTATGACGCTGTCGGCGTCGGCGCGAAGGCCGTCGCCGCCGCATCCGCGGTCCCGGTCCTGACGGGCGCCGCCGCCGCCCCCGGGCAGATCACGGTGAAGTGGAATCCGGTGAACGGGGCGACAAAGTATGCCGTTTACCGCAAGGCTGCCGGAGCGACCGGCTGGACCCGCCTCACCAATACCGCCACCGGCGCTTCCTACGTTGACACGAGCACGGACCTGGTGGCTGGGACCATCTACTATTACACCGTCCGGGCTTGCGTCGGCGGGACCTGGGGCGGCTATGACGCCGCCGGCGTGAGTGCAAAGGCAAAGTAAGGTCAGCTGAGGAAGCGCGGACAAAGAAAAAGAAAACAGAAATACCCGAAGCGGCCGCGAAATGCGGCCGCTTCAGACTGTAGACAAAGTCCCAAACCATCAAAAATGGTCATTGCGCAGCCGGTGACCGATGTCACCGGCTGCGGCAATCCGCAGCTCCCGTCCTGATAGCTTTAACATGACCACGGGGACGAGAGAACGGATCGCCGCGTCGTTTGCTCCATTCCGCGCGCGAGGGCCCCGCGCAGGGACGTGCGCGTACTCCTCGCGATGACAAAACGGAGTTTGGCGACGGCTGCAAAACAAAACGGAAAACCGGTTGGCCGATACCGTGCCGGACAGTTTTTCCGGCAGAAGCTTGGCTGCCTGTTGATGGCGGCATTTGCGGAGGAAAAAACGGGTTTACGACAAGAGAATAATGGAGGCGGACCGGATCGAGCGGCTGAGCTTCGATCCGGTCTGTTTTTTTCGAACAATGGATTCTGAAAACTCCACAGATCACGCCCGTCCGTTAGTTTTTGGTTAGTGGAGTTTTTTTATAATCTTCCCTGTTCTTATGAATGCGCCTTCCCGACGATTTTTTGCAGGAATAGAGGACAGAATCCATAAAGAGCAACGAAGGAGATATTTGCTATGCTGAAGACCAGAAGTCTGAAAAAGGCTGTGTCGTTCCTGTGCGTATTCTGTTTGCTGTTTTCGATGCTTGCCAACGGGGTGATCGCTTCCGCCGATATCGGTGAAGCGGCGGCAGAAGAGGCCGCGATCGGGCAAAGCAGCAGCGCAGGCGCGAATGAAGAAAGCTTGCCTGACGAGGATCCCGAAGGGGACCTGACAGGCTCTTTCGAGAAACCCGGTGACCCGGCCGAAGCGGAATTGCCGGAGGAGGGCGGCCAGGATGAAAACGAAGCCTTGACCGAAGCGGCGGCCCCTGAGGAAAAGAAGTCCGATTTTCCGCCGGTGGAGGAGAACGCGTCCGACGACGGGAATGAGGCCGCGCCGCCTTGCCCCCAGGAGGAGCCCGCCATTGGGATGGAGGAGGCCGGCGCGATCGGCGAGGCCGTGCCCCCGGCGGAGGCGTCGGCAGGCGCAAGGGAAGTCCGAGCGGCAGCGAGCAGCGACCTTGCGGATTTCCTGGTGGGGGTTTCCATCGAAGCGCCCATGGACGAAAACGGGAATATCGTCATCAATCCCAACTGCTCCTATGAAATGACGCTGCGATTCAGCGAAAACGAAGGGCTGCAGTTCGACGATGAAGGGGTGCTTTTCTACAACTTCCCGGAGGGCGTTCTGATCAACGATATTGGGCCTACCGCCTTTACGCTTGCCGTTAAGGATGAGAACGGATCGGCAGTCGTCAGTGACAATCTTTTCGAGGTCGTTGGCGGTCAGCTTCGGGTTCGCTTCAATCAAAACGACCCGAATTTTGCGCGTTTGAAGGCGATGCCCAATGTTCAATTCGATATTACGATCTCCTC
This sequence comes from Clostridia bacterium, assembly GCA_017523615.1. Taxonomy (GTDB): domain Bacteria; phylum Bacillota; class Clostridia; order Christensenellales; family Aristaeellaceae; genus RUG756. Next base: position 3,341 of record JAFWWK010000143.1, on the reverse strand, counting down.
TTCCTTTGATCAGACCCTGGGAGAGATCGTTTTCAACGAGAATATCGTAAAAGATTTTGTGTTCGAAGAGACGTCGGATCTGGCTATTGCGAAACGCGTAGTCTATGACAAGAACAGCGATACGGCGTACTATGAATTGCAGATCCGCTCGGAGGGATTGAACAGGAATGTGGTGATTGAGGACCGCCTGATCGGAACCGCCCTTCATTTCAATCGGGATGCGGTGGTGGAGTCCAGCGTAAACGGGCCGCTCTCCGTAACGCCCGATTACCAGGCGGTGGAGAACGGCTTCCGCGTCACAATCCCCCAGATGGTTGACGGAGAGGTACTGACGATTCGCTGCAGCGCCGCCGTGGACAATAATCTCATCACGGGATCCGGAACCGCTGCACAGACAAAAAACACGGCGACGGTGGTCAGCGATGATGTGCCGGAGGGAAAGACCGCCGAAGCCGACTTTGCCGGACAGGTCGATTTTCAGAAGATCGGAAAGGGGAAGGCGGGGGACCCCGTCTCCATCGGGGAAAACCGATATACGGTACCCTGGACCGTTCGCGTCAATGCGGATCACAAGCTGACCATCGGCGGAAAGACCATTCTGGACTATGTTCGAAGCGATTCCCAGCAGTTCATGCATTTTGCCGGCGGCGGCATCACCATGGAAGTGACCTTTGCGGATGGAACGACCGAAAACCGGTTCGTTCCCTGGGCAGCTTTGGGTACCGTCTCCAATGAGAACGGGATCATCCGTTGGGAATACGATGCGCCGGAGTCCGACGGAAACGCCGCGTATCTGATCACCTACGATACGATCATAGACGCCGCGGGCGTACCCAGCGAGACGCTGACGGTGACGAACCGGGCACAGGTGGAAAGCCACTATGCCGATGCTTCCGTCACGGTCGGCGTCATCGGAAACGACCAGCTGCTGATCCGCAAGGATGCGGTGGGAACGACCTCCTCCGAGTCTGAATGGACAATCACCTTGACGGTTCCCGGAAGCGGTCTGCCCGATCTCCGCGTGGTGGACGACATGCCGAGGCTGGATCACGGAGGACAAACCTACATCGACGATTATGTTCCCGATTCTATGCAGATCGAAGGACTGCAGGAGGGGGAGTCATGGAATCTCTATGTCGGGACAAACGGAAGAAGCTATACGCTGACATTCTATCAGGACGAGGCCCATGTGCAGCGCGGCGTCCTTCCCACAGCCGACGGTGAGCCGCGGGATATTGTGATCCGCTTCAAAACGCGGGTCAATCAGGATTGGCTGAACCTGGCGGCGGAAGAGGGGTATAACGATTTTTCCCTGCATAGGAATGCAGCTACGGCCCGGACCGGAGGCTACACCTCGCCCACAACCGCGGCATTCGTGATCCCGGTCAAGCCCAACCTGGTCAAAAGCGTGGTTGAGCGTTCGAATGCGGAGATCGACGGGGTGACCTACCCCGTGTTCCGCTATTCGCTGGCTTTGTTCGGCCCGGTTGAGGATGGGATCGTGATTCAGGACTCCTTCAATACAGCCTACCTGAAGCTTTTTGAGGCTGAGGGAGTCTGGATCCTGGGCGGGAACAGCTACTCTCCCACAGACGGAAACGGAATAGTATCCGCAGTCGATACGCCGGAGGGCATGGCCATCACCGTAACCAGCTTCCCGAAGCAGGCTAACGGCAGCTTTTATCCCTACTATCTTGTCGATTATTCTCTGATCGTCCGGGATGCGGCGGCTTTGGCGGCGCTGAATGAAGCGGCGGCGGCCTCGCAGAACGGCATAGACCTGGAGAATACCGCAAGATGGAATGACCTGCTGTCGGCCAGAGTCGTCAATTATACCTATTTTCCCTATGTGGACAAGGCGCTGCTGACCAGGCCGACTGCCGAGAACGGTTATATTGCGGAGTTTGAGGTCATCATCAACCAGTATGCGGAGGATCTGGATCCCGCCTCCGATGTGCTGGCGATTCAGGATGTGCTGTCCCCCAACCTGCGCCTTATCCACGATTCCCTGACGATCACACCTGCCAGCAATTCGCTCATTGTTCAGTACGAAGAAGAGACAAACACGCTGATCTTTACCGAGGTTCCCGATGAAACCGCCTTCGTGATCCGGTATCAGGCGAGGGTTCTCGGCACCGGAAATGTCACGTATTCCAATACGATCAAGTTTGGGAACTACGAAAAGACGATTGAAGAAACCGCGGTGGTGGATTCTTCCGGCGGAGGAACGGGCAGCAATCCCAGCATTACGCTGGTGAAAAGGGATTCCGAAATGCTCTCTGTCCTGCTGGCCGGCGCAACCTTCCAGCTGTTCTGGCTCGAAAACGGAAATCCTGTGCCGGTGCAGGACGGCAACGGACAGGACGTTACCTTTACTACGGGAGCCGACGGAAAAGCGCTGATCGTCGGCAACCTGCAGAGCCTCGGCTGGGCGCTCTGGGCAAACAGGACCTACTGCTTGCTGGAGACGGTTTCCCCGCCCGGCTATGAGCTCAATACCGAACCGATCTACTTTATCCTTACGGAAAATCCTTCCAGCCAGATCGAATTCGACATTACCGGAGACAGTCTGAGCGTTCAGAACGAAGCCATGAAGATCTCCGTGCCTGTTGCCAAATATTGGGTTGGCCCTGCCGCAGCAAATGAAGTCGTCGTCCACCTGCTTGCAGATGAAACGGATACCGAAAAGACGATCACGCTGAATGCGGAAGGAAACTGGACCGGATCCTTCGATAATCTGAAAAAGTATGACGATGCGGGAAGGGAGATCCGGTATTCCGTGAAGGAAGATCCTGTCAACAACTATGCCGTCCAATATGACGGGTCCATAGAAGAAGGGTTCACCATTACCAACATCAATTCTGAGACCATCGGGATCCCTGTTGTGAAGCAGTGGGTGGGGACAGCCGCAGAGCAGGCGGCCGTCCGGCTGCTGGCGGACGGAACGGTGATCGAGGAGATCACGCTGGACGCAGTCGGCGGCTGGCAGCACACCTTTACCGATCTGCCGAAGTACGACGGCACGGACGGACACGAGATCCAGTACGACGTGCAGGAGGCTCCATCAGCGGGATATGAGCAGAGCCGCAGCGGAAGCGTCGAGACCGGATTCACCTTCACCAATACGATCACCGGCAGGATATCCATTCCGGTGACAAAGCAGTGGGTGGGACCCGCTGCAGAACGGGCGACCATCCGGCTTCTGGCGGACGGGGCGGTGATCGAGGAGATCACGCTGGACGCAGCCGGCGGTTGGCAGCACACCTTTACCGATCTGCCGAAGTACGACGGCACGGACGGACACGAGATCCAGTACGACGTGCAGGAGGCTCCATCAGCGG
>JAFWWK010000142.1 GCA_017523615.1 Clostridia bacterium | reverse complement strand
CCGCCGCCAGCGGCATCGACGCCGTGACCCACGCCCTGGAAGCCTATGCCTCCATGATGGCCACGGATTACACCGACGGCCTGGCCATCAAGGCCCTGCAGACCATTTTCGAATACCTGCCCCGGGCCTATGACAACGGCCTTAACGACGTGGAAGCCAGGGAAAAGATGGCCAACGCCGCCACCATGGCGGGCATGGCTTTCGCCAACGCCTTCCTGGGCGTGTGCCACTCCATGGCCCACAAGCTGGGCGCGTTCCATCATATCGCCCATGGCGTAGCCAACGCCCTGATGATCGAAGAGGTGCTGCGCTTCAACGCCGCCGAAGCCCCCGCCAAGATGGGCACCTTCCCGCAGTATGACCATCCCCACACCCTGCGCCGCTACGCCGAGGTAGCCGAAGCCCTGGGCGTCCGCGGCGACACTGACCGCGACAAGCTGGAAGGACTCATTAAACTGATCAACGACCTGAAAGCCTATGTGGGCATCAAGCCCGCCATCCGGGATTACGTACCGGATGAGCAGGACTTTCTGGACCGCCTGGACGACATGGTGGAGCAGGCCTTCGACGACCAGTGCACCGGCGCCAACCCGCGCTACCCCCTCATGAGCGAGATCAAGCAGATGTACCTGAACGCCTATTACGGCGAGAAACATTTTACCGAAACGCCCAAGCCCACCGTGGACGACCTCGGGGATGTTCAGGACGACGCCGTAAAAAAGGCCTACCGGACCGGACGTAAAATGTGAGAAGGAGGAGAAGAACATGAATTTGGACCGCGTCATTGCCGTGCGCAACGCCAAGACCATTTACCGGGACGGCGACCAGTGCGTAAAGGTGTTTAATGAAAACTATTCCAAAGCGGATATCCTCAACGAAGCGCTGAATCAGGCGCGCATCGAGGAAACCGGGCTGCATATCCCCAAGATCCTGGGCGTCACCATGATCGAAGGGAAGTGGGCCATTCTCTCCGAGTTCATTCCCGGGAAAACCCTGTCCCAGCTGATGAAGGAAGACCCGGACAACAAGTCGAATTACTTAAGTCAGTTTGTGGATATCCAGATGGAAGTGCACAGCAAGACCTGCCCGATGCTGAACCGCCTCAAGGACAAGATGCGCCGCAAGATCAGCCAGGCCGATCTGGACGCCACCACCCGCTATGATCTCCATGCCCGGCTGGAGGGGATGCCGACCCACAGCAAGGTGTGCCACGGGGATTTCTGGCCATCCAACATCATCATCAGCGAGGACGGCACGCCCTACATCATCGACTGGAGCCACGTGACCCAGGGCAACGCCTCCGCCGACGTGGCCCGGACGTACCTCCTGTTCTGGCTGAACGGCGATGAGGAAGGAGCAAAGGAATACCTGAAACTGTTCTGCGAAAAGAGCGGCACGCCCATGCAGTACGTACAGAAATGGATGCCCATCGTGGCGGCCAGCCAGTCCGTCAAGGGCAACGAAAAGGAACGGGAATTCCTGCTGTCCTGGGCCAGCGTGGTGGAGTATCATTAAGCCCGCGCCAGCCGCATTCCCGGATCTCTAATAACCCATTCTCCGCCGAGCGCAGTTTCTGAGCCCGGCGGGGTTCTTTTTTTGTTTGAAAAAAGGTCAGAAAAAGAACCATAACTGATATTGTGTTTCCCTTTGTTCTCAGCTAAAATTGATAGCAGCTCACAAAAATACAGAGAGGTGACCGTTCCATGAATGAGGAAACGAAGGAAATACAAGGCGCATGGGAGGAATCCCATCCCTGGCTGTCCGGACTTACGACATCGCAGGATGAGGATGATTCCGTCGGCGAGGTGATCCGGTATTCGCTGGACGAATTGAGGTTCGCGTAAGGTTTTTCCCCTGAGCAGGAGGACATACAAAAATGGAATATGTATTGGCGATCGGGAACAGTTTTTCACGGGACGCGACGGCCTATCTGCACGATGTTTGCGCAAGCATGGGGATCTCCGCGCATGTGGTGAATCTCTATATCGGCGGCTGCTCTCTGGAACGCCACTGGAGCAACGTCCTGAATCATGAAAAAGCCTATCAGTACCAGGAAAACGGGATCGTCACGGACAGGTATGTCGGCATTTCAGACATGCTTCACAGTAAGCCGTGGGATTATATCGTTACCCAGCAAGCCAGCCATGACAGCGGATGGATAGATACCTACGAACCGTTTTCCGGGCTGCTGTTCGAATTCCTGAAGAAAGAGGCTCCCACAGCGCAGGTTTGTCTCCATCAGACATGGGCATACGAGGCAGACAGCGACCATGCCGGTTTTGTTCGGTATCATCGTGATCAGCGGGAAATGTATGTTCGTTCCAGGGAAAATTACCGCGTCATCGCCGAAAAATACCGCGTTCCCCTGATCCCCTGCGGGGATGTGATCCAGCGTATCAGGGAACACCCTGAATTTGATAAGGCGCAGGGCGGGATACCCATCTGCCGCGACGGCTTCCACATGCATTATCTTTATGGCCGCTACGCGCTCGCATGTACATGGGCTAAGGCCCTTTTCCGGGCGCCCATTCAGGACTGCGCTTACCTTCCGGCATGCCTTGAGACGGAGGAATTGCCCGATCAGCGTCTTTTGTCCATCATCAGAAAAGAAGTCATGGTCTAATGACCGGAACTTGTCTTGACCATGGAGCCGCCGTCAAAGTACGATCAGCCGAATATCGCACTGGAAGGAAGATGTGAACATAAAAAGGATCATCAGCGTGCTCATTGTTCTGTGTCTCCTTATGGCCTGCTGCCCTGCATTGGCGGACGAGGCGGCTTCGCTCGGGAGACCCTACGCCAACCCCAACTTGTACACCGTTTTCCCCACCGAACGCCCCGGCCCGGAGGAGAACTACTACCTTTACGTGAACTACGACAGGTTTGTGGATGTCTTCGCCGGCAGGACCCATACCTTAACGACCAGGTAAGGCACGTGTACCACATTCTCGGATCGGCGGTCACCGATATTTCCAGGAATACGGAATATACCGATACAGACTCGCAGATCGTGCGTCTCCTTTACGGCCTGATCACGGATACCGAAAAGAGGGACCGGGACGGCCTTGCTCCCCTGATGTCCCGCGTCGACAGGCTCCGGGCTGTCAAAAACACGGAGGAACTGACCGCGCTGCTTTTGGAGGACGGCTTCCTGATCAGTGTGCCGTTTCTGCGCTGCCACATCCAGCCCGCATCCATCGATCCGAAGCAGATTGTTGTGGCTGTCGGTAAAGACATGCTGCTGGAACAGCTGTATTCGGAGGACGGGACGACGAGTTGGAAAACGGAACCGGCCCGCCGGATGCTTTTGAATCTGCGCTGCAGCGAGGAGGAGGCCGATCGCCTGCTGGCTGAAATCGTCCGGTATGCCGAAGATTGGGTCGTGGATGTAGTACCGGAGTGGCTGCCTCTGGACGGTTCGCCGATATCGCTTAAGGATATCCGGGAAAACTGTCCGCTGCTGTACATGCTTTTGAACGCTGCGGGACTGGTAAAGGAAGGCGCCGAAACGCAGCCAATGTACGAGGTCGATTATGGCAGTTTATTATCGTTCCTGTCATGGTACACGGATGAAAACCTGGAGACCCTGAAGGCAATGGCCGCGCTGTGCCTGTACAAGGATGCGACGGTCGCGCTGGATACTGAGACATACCATGAATCCACTTTTTACCGCAGCATGCCAACCGAAGAAGAAGCCGCGTTTGCGGTGATCAAACATCTTGCCGAGATCCCGATGAATCAGGCCTATGTGACTCATTACTGTCCGGAAGAAACATGGCGGACCGCGACAAACATGTTTGAGGAAACGCGGGAGGCCTTGAGGAGCAGGGTCGCCGCGAACACATGGATGAGCGCGGAAACAAAGCAGAGAGACATGGCGAAGCTGGACGATCTTGTCATGGGTCAGATCGTGCCGCCGGGCGGAAATTTCGACTGCGGAGAGCTTCTTTCCGAACTTCAGGGCTGCGAAACCCTGATGGACGCCGCGGCAAAGTGCAGGCGGTTCAGCAACCGGTGCATGATGCGCTTTGTGGGAGAGGAGATCATCAGGGAAAACCCGTACACTTTGGGAGACGACAGTCTCGGCGTGCTCGCCATAGGCGGGCAATACCTGCCGGACAGGAACATGTTCTGTATCGGCGCCGTCGCCCTGAGCGACGCCCTGTGCGATTACACTTCCCGGGAAACGCTGCTGGGCACCCTCGGATGGCATCGGGCATGAACTCTGCCACGGTTACGACTTCCTGGGCGCGCGGTACAACGCCGACCGTACCGGTCCCCTTTTTACGGATGAGGACAACGCTGTCTTCACGGAGAAGTCGATGGCCATCGCCGATAAGCTTAGCCGGATCGAAAGCGGCAACGGCGTGATGCTGCAGGGCCAGGTCCTCGTCGTCGAAGCCATGGCGGATATGACGGGAATGACCCTGATGCTGGACCTGGCGAAACAGGAAGAAAACTTTGACTATGACGTCTTCTTCCGCGCCTTTGCGGTATTCTGCTTTGATTACTCTCCGGGGGATGACGACCGTCCCGACAGCACCGGTCATGTGAATCCCCATCCCCCGTATCATGTACGGGTCAACTTCACCCTGGCGCACTTTGACGAGTTCTATGAGGCCTATCCAACGGTAACGGAAGGCACGCCCGTGTACATCGCCCCTGAAGACCGGGTGCTGGTCTACTGATACTTAAAGAGCATTGGGCATGGATCCCCCGGCAGCGAAGCCTGCCGGGGGATCCTGCTCGATGGCCCCGCGCTTATCGGTTACGGTACCGCACTTTCGCGGGAATATCCCTTCTGTTTATTGCCCTTTCCCCTCGATTGTGTTATATTACATCCGGTATCAGCGGCGGAGGCCGCGATCATTTTTAAAGGAGAATACCGTCATGAAAAGAACGATCCTGTTCCTTGTGACGCTGGCGCTTTGCGTCGGATCCTGCCCGGCCCTCGCGGGATCGCCCATCAGCAATTTCAGCGAGATCGCGCCGCTGAAAAAGGTGCTGCTTCAAAGGCCCGGAAACGAGTTCCTGAACCTGACGCCGAACTCCCTCGAACGGCTGCTGTTTGACGATATCCCCTATCTCAAGGCTGCCCAGGAGGAGCACGACAACCTGGCGGCCGTGCTCCGCGCCGAAGGCGTGGAGGTGGTTTACATGACGGACCTGATGGCCGAAGCCCTGGACGCCGGCGGGCCCGAGCTTCGCCGGCAGTTCCTGGAGCAGTTTATCTCCGAAGCCGGTGTCACCTCCCCGATCATCGCGCAGGCGTGCTTTGCGTATCTTGACAGCATTGAGGACAACCGGGACCTGATCGCCAAATGCATCGCCGGCACGGACATTTCGGAGATCGGAAACCCGGACCCGACCGGCTTCTATGCCACGAAGGACACGGGCGCAATGCTCCTGGACCCGATCCCGAATATTTATTTCGAGCGCGATCCCATGTCCACCGTCGGAAACGGCGTCACGATCCACAAAATGTGGGCCGTCACCCGCCGCCGGGAATCCATATTCGCGGATTATGTTTTCCGTTACCATCCGGATTATAAGGATACAAAGCGCTATTACGACCGCACGGCCCCCTATTCCATCGAAGGCGGCGATATCCAGGTGCTTTCGGAGGAGGTCGTCGCCATCGGGATCTCCCAGCGCACGGAGCCGGAGGCCATCGCCATGTTCGCGAACAGCCTGCTTACGGATGAGGACGCGCCGTTCCGGTATGTTCTGGCCATCGACATCCCGGACGAAAGAAGCTTTATGCACCTGGACACCGTGATGACCCGCGTGGATGAGAACGTCTTTGCCGTGCAGGAAGCGGTCATGGAAATTTCGAACATATACGAGATCTCCCTGGGGGACGACGGTGAGATCGCCATTTCCCAGATCCACGAGCCGCTCTCGGACGTGCTGGCAAGGTACCTGCATCTGGACCATGTCGACCTGGTCAGATGCGGGAACGGCAACCGGATCGACGCCGAGCGTGAACAGTGGAGCGACGGGGTCAATCTGCTCTGCATCCGTCCGGGGGTCGTCATCGCCTACGACCGGAACTTTGTCACCAATAACGCCCTGCGCAGCCACGGCATCACAGTGATCGAGATCCCCAGCGCGGAGCTCTCCCGCGGGCGCGGGGGTTCCCACTGCATGACCATGGCGCTGATCAGGGGAGAAGAATAAAAGTCCCATATATTATGAGAGATGAACGTGAAATACTGGAAATGGTCATGGATGCGGCAAGACACGACGATTCTGTCCGGGCCGTCATCAGGACGGATCTGCTGCCCGTTCGCAAATACCTGTATACCTATAATTTTTGTTTTGTTGTGAATGACATCGAACGATTCAATGAAGACGTCTTCCGCACATGCTTTGGCGAAAGGATCCTCCTCTTTCGCGCTGACAGGAATTATCCGGAGATGTTTCCGGGGGTGAAGGCCCATCTGATGGTGTTTCGTGACGGCGTCACCCTTGTGATCCACGCGATGGACGCGGACGCATTTCTTGCGAGATTCGATCGGAAAAGCGTCCCCGAAAACGTCTGGATCGGAGATACCTATCAGAAGGTGCTGGATAAGGACCATATCCTTCCTGAGATCCAGCGGCCGGAGGAAAAGCAGACGGTCTTTGCGGGCGCCCCCACCGCGGAGGAATTCGACAACATCAACAGCGAGTTCTGGTGGGTTATGAAGACCTTCGCGGAGTACACCCTGCGGGAAGAACTGCCGGCATCGATGTTTTACCTCAACAACGCGGTGCGCGATCTGCTGAACAGAATGATCCGCTGGTATGTCTTTCTGAAAGCGGGTCATCCCGTCGACCTGGGGATCCTTGACGGCAGACTGGGGGAAGTCCTCGACGCGGACCTGTTCCGCCTGTACAGAAAGACGTATCCGGCCGCGGATGACACGCAGATCTGGGAAGCATACGACGCTGCCGCCGAATTGTGGAAAAAAACAGGTTCGTTCGTATCGGCGCGCTGCGGATATGATTATCCCGCCGGGACAGAATCGGATATGGCCGGGTTTATTCGCCGCCTGAGAGGACAGAAACCGGTCATCTGATACTTAAATTGATATTTTCAATTTAAAAATAGTATAAAAAACAAGTCTGCTATATTATTGCTCCCCCAATAAATTCGTGAACATCAAGCAGCATACTGAGTGAATGGCGCATGAAAGAAAGAGGTGATGATAGCGGGAGTAGCCACAAGATAATCCAGACGATTCTGAACGTTTGCCTCAAGCTCTGCCTGGGTTCTTGGGGATTGTTTTACGCCGGCATTACGCTTGATATCACTGTTGAGCAATTCGTCGGGATTGTATTCTGGAGAGTAGGGTGGCAGGAAAAACAATTCGATCCGATCCTCATGCTCTTTCACCCAGGCCTGAACCAGTTTTGCGTGATGCACACGCAGATTGTCAAGAACCAGAAAGACTTTTTTCTTGCTGTCCGTAATCAGACGCGTCATGAAATCGATCAGCTTTTCGCTATTCATGCTGTCTTTGTACAGCATGAAACGCAATTTCCCACGCTTGGAAATGGCAGATAGCATCTCAATCTTCAGCTTCTGTGCTTCTACTCTGACCACGGGAGTCTGGCCCTTCGGTGCATAGCCGCGGGCATAATTTGCTGTATTCTGGATGTTGGTTTCATCACCAAAGAAGATTTCCGCATCTTCCTTCTCAGCGCGCTCGGTGATGCCCGGAAACTCGCTGTTCAGCCATTCGTCGATCTTCTTCTCGTCTTGCTTGTAGGCGCGTTTCACAGGACGCTGCACTGTAAAGCCCCACCGGGCAAGGTAGTAGCCAAGCGTTGAGAGTTTGATGTCAATGTCGTACTTTTCCTTGATTAGCTGCCGAATGTTGTTACGCGTCCACATGCACTCCTTGAAGCGCATCTGTTCCGGCGTCTTATCGACAATGATTTTCTGGATTCCTTTCTCCTGCTCAGGACTAAGCACTTTGTTCTTCCCAGCAGGTCTGCCGCGTTTCTTCGGCTTCAGCGCCGATGCCCCACCCGCTTCATACAGCTTCTTGACGTTCGAGACGTGCCCCACACTCACGCCCAGGTCTTTTGCAATTTCTCTGCCCTTTTTGCCGTCCTTCAGCATCCGTATGATCGTTTTGCGGAGGTCGTGCTGCCCTTTCGAACCGATGTTCAAAGCATCGGATTTCAGCTCGTTTTCCATGTGATTATTTTATCACAATTCTTGAACTTTTTCAAGTAATTATTGGTATGTCAATAAAATACATGATGCGGTGTTTTGAGTTTTTGAAAAAAAGATCTGCCGCCGCCGCATTTGCCGCTGGCGCTGACCCCCATAAGATCAACTGGAGTGATTTTGAAGCCCAGGCCGCCAATACGGAAGGCCAGTTCGCCCATGTGGCTGAGACCGGCCTCAAGATGTTCGTCCCCGCCGAATTCAAGGATACCGAGATCCCCGAAGAAACCCTGAAGGGCGGCACCTTCATGGTACTCAAGAGCAGCAAGGAAGAAAAAGCCGTGATCAACGCGCAGATCCTTTCCATCGATATCGACACTTTCAAGGCCGGTATGGAGAGCGAAGGCAAACCGGCGTGGCCGGTCGAAGTGAATGGCCTGAACAGCTTCCAGTTCATGATCGAAGCCAACGGCGTGTCGACCGCCTGCCTGGCCTTCGGTACGGAAAAGGGCACTGTCCTGACGTTCAGCTTCACCCTGGTCGATCAGGAACCCTATACCGGCCTGTACAAGATGATGGCCGCTTCCATCCAGCGCGCCGAATAAAAAAACGCCCGTTAAATTCTGGTAACAGCCATGCCGCCCCTTCCGGGAAAAAGCCCCGGAAAAGGCGGCGTTTGTTCTGTCCTTCCGGCATTTCGGCCTTTTGCGTTTTTTCCTCAGGCATTTTATTGCAATAGATCCATCTTGTTGATCTCGTGTTTATACCGTCTATATAAGTGAAAGGAGGTGCAAGCGGACATGCAAACGGTCAAGGGCCCTGACCGTACGCCGGAGGAAGAGATCACCCGTATGGTAAACGAACATCAGCTTGCTTTGCTTCGTCTTTGCTTCACCTATCTGCATGACAAAGTCCTGGCACAGGATGCGGTCCAGGAAGCCTTCCTGAAAGCCTACCGCAGTTTAAAGTCATTCCGTCACGAAGCCAACGAAAAGACCTGGCTTTCACGAATTGCGATAAATTGCTGCCGGGACATAAACAGAAGCAGCTGGTTCAGACATACGGATCGATCCGTTACACCCGATATGCTTCCCGAGCCCGCGGTACAGCCCGCTTATGAGGACAACGCGCTGACGCTTGAGATCATGAAGCTTCCCAAACGGCTGCGGGAAGTGATCCTTCTGTATTACTTTGAGAACATGACGACACCCGAGATCGCGGAGACCCTGCGGATCTCGCAGCAGGCAGTCAGCGATCGGCTGGTCCGCGCGAGGGCAAGGCTTCGCACGGCGCTGGGGACAGAATTCGAGGGAGATGAATGAAAATGCGAAAAGAAGATGCACAGGAAGCTTTGAACCGCGCTCTTTCCGGTTTGCAGGAAGATCCCTTGCTTGCCCGGCGCATCATCGCGTCAGAGAAAGGGGAATTCAAAGTGAAAAAAAAATCGCGCGCGGCAATCATTATCGCCGCTGTTATCCTGCTTGCGATGGCGACGGCCCTGGCCGCCGGCCTTGGCGGACGGGTCAACTGGCTGGGTGAAGTGAAGCCCGATACAGCGCTCATGCCTTCCGCAACTCCCATGCCGATCTCTGAACCGGAGACGGCCGCCGTCACCGCGGAGATCGATAACAGTTTTTATGGGCTTCTGGATTATTCCAATGACCGTGACCTGATCGTGATCAGCGTATCCGGCAACGGGGCCGCTTCCTCAAGAAAACAGATGATCGGCAGCATGGATGATTTCCATGCGCTGATGGAGACCGCCAAAGCCGATTTCCCGATCCCGGCAAATATTCCGGAAGGATACGTACTGAAAAAAGGTTACGTGGAGTTCGGATGCCTCCCGGAAGGAGAGTATATGCTTGCTTCCAGGACAGTCCATCCCGAAGGCTTCACGGAAAGCCATTACACCGTTGATCCTGCCATGGATTTTATACGCGCATACGACCTGATCTTCATACCGATCGGCAGTCCCGATGGTTCTGACTACATTTCCGTTCATGTCTTTATGACACCGCCTGCCGACCCGCATGAATACTCCTTCGGGATCGGCGAAGAGCAGACAGCCCGGGCGGTTCATGCAAAAGGGATGGATCATGCGCTCATCATTGAGGGGGACCGCGTCAGGCACCTGGCGATGAGGAAAACAATGTCTTCCCCTCAGACCGATCTGCTTCTGATCGGAGCGGACGCTGATCTGACCGCCGAAACGTATACGGAATATGAAATTGATTTGAGCGCGACGGCCTTGACAGAAAGCAAACTCCTTGAAATATTCGCAAAATAAACAGGGACCAATGAAAAAGGCACCGCTCTCACCCGGGCGGTGTCTTCTTTGATGAGATCACGGGCAGCGGAAAAGAAGGGATCAGCCAGGCCTGCCGACCCGTTTGATCCCTTCTTTTTTTGATGGGGCTTTCTCGTCAGCCCCTTTCGCATCCGGAAATGATTATACGGCGTTTTCCACGATCACCTTGGAAATATCCATGTCCGTCAGGAACTTCATGATCACTTCCAGCGTTTCGTCGCTGACGGGGACCGCGCCGCCGTTCTCCGCCTTGTCCGCCGCGAACAGCGTCACCATGTAGCCGTGCCAGATGGTCAGCATGCGGGTATAGTCCGCCTCGTGGATGATCATGATCACGGTGCCCAGACCGGTATCGCGGGTAAAATACTCGTCGTATTGTTCGGTTTCCACGTCATAAGCCAGCGAAGCGGCATGATTCTGGATCTCCTCGTTCTCCCAGACGTCCCTCGAGAAGGTAACGTCGCTGTAGATATCCTCATAGGAGATCTGCACACCGATCAGGGGCTTGGAGGGATCCTCGTTCTCCAGCATCACATTCACCACATACGGATCCGGCCAGGTCTCTGTCGCGGTATAGCCCTCGGGGAGCGTCATGGACAGGCTGAACGCCGGGGTCACTTTGGTATCGGGCCCTTCCTCGGCAAAGGAAACGCAGGCACAGAACGTCATTGCGAATATAAGGATCAGGGAAAGCAGCTTTTTCATTGCCATTTACCTCCGTTAGGGTCAATTGCCAACAGTATTGTTCATCGTGCCCGCCAGGGCTGTCAGCGAGATAAGGATGTAACCGACCCTGCCGGTGGTCGTGTCATATATCTGGTACCATTTGTTGCCGATAGCAAGCACGGTAAAGGTGTCGCCGTACACCACGTCGTTGCGGATGGCCTTGGCGGAAGTGCTGGGCGCCCAGCGAAGATAGCATTTGGTCCCGCGGCGGACACACATGACGGTCATGTTTTCGGGCTGCATATTCTTCATCATGGCCTCGAACTCGGCGTTCATCTCGTTGATGGTACCGCTCCTGCTCGGATCCTCCGTGGGGACGGGCGTCACCACCTGCGGGGCCGGCGTCGGCTTGCTGGGACCGGGATCCTGGGGGGTCAGGGCGCGGGGCTTGTACTCGGTAAGATACTTATACATGACCCAGCCTTCATATCCGCCGTACTGCGTCCTGCACCATAAACCGTCAAGGGTAAACTCGTAAATGGTCAGCAGTGTGCCGTGGGGGATCTTGCAATACTCGGTCCTGTTGGTGCTCGGTTCAGGGCGCAGCTTCAGCCCGTAATAATCGTATGTCGCCACATACATGTTGAGAACGTTCGCGGAAGCCTGCCGGATCTCCCCGACCACACAGAGCATCAGCGCAAGCGCCATCAGAAAGGAGAGCGTTCTTTTCATTCAATATCCACTCCTTTTTTAATTCGTTTTGAACGCGCAGTCATTGTATCACATTCGTTCCGTCAATTCAATGCGCAGGCTTTATTTACATTCGTCCGTTTTCAAGGCGTCGCCCACCTGACTTTTTTTCAATGGACAGAAAAATAAAAATAAGCCTGTATCCTGACAGAACTTAGCCCTGACATCGGCCGCGGGTCTGCGTATCAAGGAGTGTCCGGCGGATGAAAGTCATCCTCAGGGCCGTAAAGTCAAAGAGACGCCGCGGAGAAAAAACCGAAGAGAAAGGCCGCGGAAAATGGCACGAAAAAAACACGACTAAAACAACACGGAAAGAAGCCGTAAATACGTTACGGAGGTAATGAAAAATGTCTGACCATATAACCGAATGCATCGTTTCGTTTCTTTTCACTCTTGCGCTGATCGCCTGGGATGTGCTCGAACTCATCCATGGCAGGGCAGGCGCAATGACATGGGTCTTTTTGCCCATCCTGAGCATCATCGGCCTGTTTGAGATCGGCGCCATCTGCGAGGCCAGGAAGAAAGGTCACGCCGTCCCCGAAAAAACCACCGAAGTGTAAAAATCAACCGATCCGGATAAGATCGGATAAGAGTCTTGCAGCCCCTTCCGGGAAATCGTCCCGGAAGGGGCTGCATTCATCTCCGTTTGTCAAGCCTTTTTCTGCTGGTTCGGCGGCAGGCTGGAAAAAGGATCTTTTCTGTTTATGCAGGCAGGGGCGGAAAGCACTTCCTGCCTGATCAACCGCTTGATGCGATCTTCAAGACTGGCGCTGCTTATTGTACTGAACTGAAGAAAAACAGGATATGTTCCGCTGCCGATGCTGAGAACAAGCGACGGCTTTTCTGCTGCCTTTGGTTCTTCAATAACCAAGCTGTCATTCATGCTGGTCAAGGCACCGCCTTTCCGCACCCACGGTGCATAGATTTGACTGCAGGAATCTGGCAAGGTTGGTAGAACTTATCTCTTGGGCACCGGCTCGACAAACCGGGATCTGTCTTACCGACAAGGAGGAATAGAGAATGAAAAAACTAATGGTTCTGGCGCTGTGCATCATGTTGGTCACGTCTCTCGTCCCTGGCATGGCAGAAACGGCCGATGGAGCAGACGGCCATAAAGATGGGGGGAAAATTATTGTCCTTGCTACGGGAGGAACGATCGCCGGTGTGGGAGAAGCGGGAAAAACAGCCGGATATATACCGGGCGCATTAACCGCCGAAGAACTGTTGTTCGCTGTGCCTCAACTGGCAGAAGTCGCACCGATCGAAGCGATCCAGATTTGCAACGTCAACTCGGACGACATCACGGCTGAGGTCTGGCTCACACTTGCCAATAAGATCAACGAACTTGCAGATGATCCTGACGTAAAAGGTTTCGTCATCACACATGGAACGGATACGATGGAAGAAACT
>JAFWWK010000141.1 GCA_017523615.1 Clostridia bacterium | reverse complement strand
TGATCGGCGTGGACCGGAGCGACCTGGGCAAGATGGAAAACGGAAAGAAGAACATCAGCGACCGGATCCACGATAAGATCTGGGAAGTCTTCGGCGTGGAAGTCGGCGCGGACGAGGGAAAGAAGCTGGTGAAGAAGGTCTCCACCCCGAAGCTGGAGATCTATATCCAGAGCCCTCTGGGCGGGAACATCACGCCGGAGGAAGTGGCCGCCAAGATGCCGGAAGGCACCGAGGCCTGCTTTGTCCGGGTGGACCAGAACAAGATCAGGTGGGTCCGCGGGAACGGGGAGACCGGCTACGTGTGGATCTGGGACTGAGCAGCATTGACCGGGAGTGGACCAGGGGGAACGTCCTCCTGGTCCGTTTTTTCTTTGGCAGGATTCTCTTTGTTCTTTCTGCGGCCTTTTCTTGTTCTGTAGGGAATCGGGTGCTAAAATAGGGAACAGTAAATCCCGAGGTGAGCAAATGAAGCAATATGTTATGGGAAACGGCGCGATCGCGCTGGGCGCGCTGTCGGCGGGGGTCCGCCTGGTGGCCGGCTATCCGGGCACGCCGTCTTCCGAGATCATTGAAACGGTTTCCAAATATCCCCATGAGGGCGTCCACCTGGAGTGGTCCGTGAACGAAAAGGCCGCGCTGGAAGTGGCCGTCGCGGCGGCCTACAGCGGCGCCCGGGCCATGGTCACCATGAAACAGATGGGCCTGAACGTGGCTTCCGATCCCCTGATGTCCGTGGCGTATATCGGCGTCAAGGGCGGCCTGGTCATCGTCAGCGCGGACGACCCCGGCCCCATCTCTTCCCAGACGGAACAGGACACCCGCCGGTACGCGGACTTCTGCCGCATCCCGGTGTTCGATCCCGCCTCCCCGGAAGAGGCGTATCAGATGATCCAGGACGCCTTTGCGTATTCCGAGAAATACAATACCCCGGTGCTCTTCCGGCCCACCACCCGGGTGTGCCACGCCTACGCGGCCATTGAGACGCCGGAAAGCTTTACCCCCGGAACCTGTGAAGGGTTCGAGCGGGACACGGGCCGCTGGGTTATCTTCCCCCGGCTGTCCTATATGAACCACGGCAAGATCGAAAAGCGCAACGTGGAGATCGGGAAGGACTTCTCGTCCTACCGCTTCAACACCGTGGAGGGGACCGGCAGCGGCAAGGCCGTGGTCGCCTCCGGCGTCAGCTATAACTATGTGCGGGAATGCCTGAAAGGCCAGGCCGCCGTCCGGCTGATCCGGGTCGCCACCGCCTTCCCCTTCCCGGAGGACTTCATGCTCAAAGCCCTGGAGGGCGTGCAGGAAGTCCTGTGCGTCGAGGAGCTGAGCCCCTACCTTGAGGAGCAGATCCTGAAGACTGCAGGGAAGCACCACCTGGACATCAAAGTTTCCGGCAAGCTGGACGGCAGCGTGCCCCATAACGGGGAGAACGGCGTCGAGCTGTGCGGCGGCATCCTGGACAAATTCCTGGGCATTCATACCGCCCTGGCCCAGACGGACATCTCCGACGCGCCGGCCCTGCCGGTCCGCCCGCCGGTGCTGTGCGCGGGCTGCCCGCACCGGGCTTCCTTCTACGCCGTGAAACAGGCCATGAAGGGACAGAAGGCCGTCTTCTGCGGGGACATCGGCTGCTATACCCTGGGCAACGCTATGCCCATGGACATGGTGGACACCTGCCTGTGTATGAGCGCCGGCATCACCATGGCCCAGGGCTTCAGCCACACGAACGACGGCCTGGCCTGCTTCGCCTTCGTGGGGGATTCCACCTTCTTCGCCTCCGGCGTCACCGGCGTGATCAACGCCGTGTACAACGAGGCGGACATCATCCTCTGCGTCCTGGACAACTCCACCACCGCCATGACCGGCCACCAGCCCCATCCCGGCACCGGCCGGAACATGATGGGCAATTTCGTGGACAAGGTC
>JAFWWK010000140.1 GCA_017523615.1 Clostridia bacterium | reverse complement strand
GCAGCTTGATTGCCCCAAAGGTCCTTCATTTGGGGTAAGGGGAAGTATACGCTTTTTTAACCATGCCCTTGTTCCTTTGTGTTGTTATTGGAAAAGAGCTGTGAAGCTCCGGATTTTTCAATCCTTTTCTTCACAGCTCCTTTTTTTGATCGCGGATCAGTAGCCCATCTTTTCGGGATAGCTCTTGATATTGCTGGCATCGGTCCATTCTTTCAGAGCCGCCGCGTAGGCCGCGTTTTCTTTTTCGGTGGTCAGAGTCCCGGTCAGGGCTTCCCTGACGGTATCCAGTGCGACCACGCCGGTGGGGATATCCCCAACGTATTTGATGATGTGGATGCCATAGTCAGTCACCACTTCACCGGAGATATCGCCCACTTTTTCCAGGCCCAGGGAGGCTTCCAGGAATTCGGGGACGAAGGAGGAGGTGGCGCAGACGGCATAGCCGTCGGTCATCGCGGGCGCCCTCTTCATGCCGGGATCTTCGCCGTACTGCGCCATCAGGGTGTCGAAGTCAGCGCCTTCCTTGGTCACCAGGGCATAGACCTCGTCGGCCTTGGCCTGGATATTGGCGGTGGCGGCAGCGATGGCGCTGTCATGAGCGGCGGTCGCAGCTTCAAGGTCGGCGTTGGCGGTGTCCAGGGAAGCCTGGGCTTCGTCCACGGCAGCCTGCAGGGCCGTCTTGTCGGCGTCTTCGGCGGCGGCGTCCAGAGCGCTCTGGGCGGAGGCGAGGGCGGAGGCGGCGCTGTCAGCGGTGGTCTTCGCGGTGCTCAGCGCAGTGGAAGCGGCGGATACGGCCGCGGTGTCTTCCTCGGTGAACTGGATCAGGATATGCTTGACGTAACGGTATCCCTCGGGCGCGTAATAAACGGCGGTACCGTTATTGACGGCGGTGCCGTAGGCGGCAGGATCCGCGTCGTAGGTGGTCTTGTTGGCGGCGGCAAGCTCCTCCAGTTTGGCTTGCAGGTCTTCTTCGGTCACGGTCACGTCCTTGTGGGTGTACTCCGTGATCTTTTCGATCAGCTTGTCTTCCTTGGCGGAGGTGAGGTAATCGTCCAGAGTCCCGAATTTATGGGCTTTGGCGTAGGCGATGGCTTCCTCGCGGAGGGCGTCGCCGGTGGCGCCGCTGGTGATGTAGGTGGACGCAACATCTTCGATCATGTGATCGTAGTTCTTCTGCGCAGTCTCCGTAACCGCCGCAAGTTCTTCCTCGGTCAGCTTCAGTTCATCGATCTGCTCGGCCTTGTTCAAAAGGACGAACCGATCGGTGTAGGAAGCGATCACTTCGTCGAGGATCTCGTGAGCGTCCGGAACAGTATTGACCAGGCCATACTGCTGGTACATGGTATAGTACTGCTGCATGCTATAGACCTGGCTGTCGGCCTGGCTCTTGGTAAGCGTCCTGTCGCCGACCTTCAGGATGACCTGGTTGCCGTCAGCGGTCTTGTCAACGGTGTTCAGGGAGCAGCCGCTCAGGATGAGCGCGGCAGCGATCAAAAGTGCGATAAGAGTCTGTTTCTTCATTAAGTGGACATCTCCAATCTGTTTACTATGCAACTTTATCAATTATACAGGAAAACTTGCTCCCGGGCAAGGGTTTTTTTATGGAAGCGCCCCGCTTCAGGCCAATTATTTGGCGTCCTGAGCCGTTTTTTTCTTTTCAAGCTTTTTATAGCTGCCGTCCTCCTGCTGCAAATACACCCTGTCCAGGGTCCCCTGCAGCGAATCCCGGAATTCCTTGAGGTATTTCTGCCTCAGTTCCCACTGCTCGCGGGTCTCCTCGTTCGTGAGCCCTTCAGCCTTTTTCTTCCGGGCAAGGAAATTGATCCTGTCGATCTCCGCTTTATCCATGTCCATCCTCCTGATGCTTTCAAATAAAGGCCGCGATCTACGCCCCCTCGGAGAGGGTTCCCGCAAGCGTGTTCCTCATCCTGATCCCGATGACAAGCGGGCATATGAGCACCGCGATATAAGCCATGTAAAGAAGAAGGCGCGATATGCCGGAGCGGTCGATCATGAATTCCAGCAGGATGATCGCGCCGATCACCGCTGGGACGGCGACGGCAGCGAAAAGGGGCAGCCGGGTGCGGATCTTCCGTTTCCTGATCCTCACGGCCCAGACCAGCAGGGCATAGACCGCGCATCCCATGGCGAAAAGCTGCTGCATGCTTACAAAGGAAAACCGCATGTGCTGGTCGAACCTGAGGCTTTCCATCAGGACCTGGGAAAGCCCGAAAACGAGAGCCCCGGTCAGGAACGTATCCCCCCGCTTCAACCTGGACCTGCGCCACTCCAGAAGCACGAAGATCGCCAGGGCCGTCAGGGATTCCAGCATATAAGTGGAAATGCAGTCGTCATATTCCCCGTGGGTAATGAACAGCCCCCACCAGTCCGTCCTTTCATTCAGGGGCCGTGACACGCCGAAATCCTCCAGGCGCCCTTCACCCAGCCGCTCCGCGGCGATGAACAGCATCAGGGCGCAGGCGACGGCGTCGAGCAGCGCCCATTTATCCTCCTTCAGGATCCGGGCGCTCAAAAGCGCCGCCAGAACGCCTCCCAGCAGGGCCCCGAACATGCTGAAGCCCCCAAGGGTCGCCCCAAAGACGTCAGCGAAGTATTCCCCCCAGGTGACGCTCCCGTCCGAAAGCCCCTCGAACACCCGCATCCTGGCGTCGAAAAGGCAGTACAGAAGGCGGCTGAGGGTCAGAGCCATGGGCAGCGCCAGAACGCCGAACAGGGCCGCCGTCCCCTTTTTCATTTTTTCGCGGCCGTGGAACATGACCGCCAGCAGGCACAGGACCGCCCCGAAGAAGCAGTACAGCCCCCAGGCATAGACCCTGACCCCCAGGAACATGGTCTGCGGAGCGTCTTCAGCCAAGGCAAACATGCTTTTGCCTCCTTACTCGGCTTCTCTGGCCGAAGCGAAATAAATGATGTCGCTCTGGGAGCGCTCCGAGGAGGGGGTGCGGTTCATATAGAAATCGCCGTGGAAGATCAGCGTGGCGCTGTTGCCGCCGTCCAGGTTGAAGGCCTCAATGCAGCCCAGGCCGAACATGAAATCCGCCAGCTCCTGGTGGGTCACGCCGTCGCTTGAAGCGCTGCGGCCCTCCGCCACCACCAGGACATAGCTCAGTTCCCCCATTTGGCCGATTGCCGCCCGGGGCTCCCTGCCGTTGGGATTATAGCCGTATTCCGTGTCCATCCGCATGCGCATCCCGCCCTTGACCAGGACCGGTCCGAAGGTGAAGGCGTCCATAATGGTGCCGCCCTCATCCAGATACTTTTCCAGTTCTGCCTTGCCGTCTGCGCCGCACTTGATGAAGGTATGGAAATTGCCGTCCATGTCGATGATCAGCAGGTCCTTCTTTTTGTTGGTCTTCTGGCGGATCTTCTGGCCCTGCCGGTATTCAAAGGTGGTCTTGTTGGGATCGTTGGAAAAATAATCCCCGTTGATGGCCGCGATGGCGTTCTTGCTTTCCGCCATCGACGAGGGCCTGGCCACCTTGGTGGACGACAGCTTGCCCGCCGTAGCGGTGCGAAGCTGGCTGGGATGGGCGATATCCACATAAACGATCCGCCAGATCACCCCGTCCTCCTCGCGGGTCTCCGCGCGCACGGTGATGGTATCGTCGCTGTAGCCGTTCTCGGTCCAGCCTTCGGGGTCAGGCACGGAGCCAGCGGAGAAATCCACCGGCAGCGCCTTCGCTCCCGCCGCTTTCTCTTCCTCAGCTCCCTCCGCCATGGATGAAGCCGAACAGAGGATGAAGGGCAGGCACAGGCACATCAGTACGCATACCGCGGTCAAAAGGATATGAACGCTCTTTTTCATGGATCTGTCTTCCTTTCGCGCATTCTCAGGGCCGGGTCTTTTTGAATACCCAGCCCTGCTGGAAACGGTAATTGACAAAATACATCGCCACGTCAATGACGACTTTGAGAAGGATATGCAGGAAGGTCGTATTGACAAAGTGGTCCAGGAACCCAAACAGGAGTGTGGTCGCAGCAAGGGAGCACACGCACAAAACGATATAGCGCCTGACGGCGGAGACGTCCCTGCCGGCTTTGAACACATAATTGCGGTTCAGCAGGTAATTGACCGGCGCCGAGCAGAGCCTTGCGATAGGGGCCGCCACCAGGGCCCGGAACCTGAAGGGGATCCCCAGCAGCAGGATGGAGTCCTCCGCGCGCCCCGAAAAGATCCAGAACATGATCAGGCTCAGGACCGCATAATCCACCAGGAAGGATATGATGCTCGCCGCGCCGTAGCGGAAGAAATTGCCCAGGATCAGCTTATAGATCCGCCAGGAATCCCTGATGGGATGGAAATGGGTCCCCTTGTTTTCGTCGTGGTAGATGGTGTGGATCCCCACCGGGGTCATCGGGATCTTCCTTGTGGCGCAGACGATCAGCTGGTTCATCTCATACTCGAACCGGTCGCCGGTCACCTCCAGCATCATCGGGATCAGTTCCCGCCTGAATGCCCTCAGGCCGGTCTGGGTATCCGGAAGGGACGGCCCGTACAGGACGCGGAACACCGCCGACGTGATGCGGTTCCCGGCCCTGGACTTGGGGGGCACCTGGACACTGTTTTTCGAAAAATCACGGCTGCCCAGCAGAAGTTCGTCCTCTTCCCCCTTCAAAAGCGCACACAGGTTCAGCGTATCCTCCACCGTATGCTGCCCGTCGGAATCGGCGGTGACCACCCCGCGGAAGGCAGTATGATCCCATATCCACCTAAATCCCGTCCGCAGGGCGCGCCCCTTGCCGTGATTGACGTCATGGTGCTCCACATGGCACCTGTCTTTTTGCGCCAGCCGGCTAAAGATCGGCTGGTATTCCGGCGCAGAGCCGTCGTCGATCACCAGGACGCATCCAAAGCCCGCTTCCAGCAGTTTGTCCGCGTAGGTCACCAGGCGTTCGTCCGGCGACAGGGACGGGATCAGCACGCAGCATTCCTTTTTGTCCATAATATCTATCCTTCCGGGTCAAGTTTTTTACCGTATCAGCGTATCCAGGTAATCCAGGGCCAACCCCGACAGGTCCTGCCCGGACCATTCCGCGAGCAGGTCCTCAAAGTCCCGCCGGGAAGCCCTCTTCCATGCGTAACGCTCCGCGTAGGCGCGAAGCACGCCGTCAAGCCCGCCCTCCAGGTGGATGTCCAGCGCCTTCAGGAAGGCGGTCCCCCGTCCGCAGACCACGGTCCCGTATTCGTCCGGGTCCTCAAAGCGGTCCAGGGGGGATCCCGGCGTCAGGGCGGCCGTCACGGTCTCCCGCATCGGCATCTCGGCATATTCAGCCTCCAGGAGTTCCCGGGAACGGCCCCCGTATTTCCTGCCGACATAGTTCAATACCGCCCAGCGGCACAGCGCCTCCTCCTGCCAGGGATCGGAAAACCGGTCCGCGCCGGCCATGCAGCCGAACCACTGCCGCGCCGCGCCCCGGGAAAGGGGCAGCTCCCATTCCTCTTCCCCCCTGAACAGTTCCTCCGACAGTACGATCAGCCCGGGGAATGTCATCTCCTCCGCGGCCCATGGCGCCGCCGATATGGTCAGCGTATCCAGGGGACAGGGGCCGTACGCCTCCTGATAAGCCTCCATGATCTCCGCGGCGCGCCGGATCACCCGGTCCGCCTCTTTTACGTCTTTTTTTGCCGCGAAGCGGACGCCCACATCCCCGAATGAGGCGGAGCGCACCTCCATGCCGCGGTAAAAAAGGATGGCCATTTCGCGTCCCGCAAAGTCCCGGCCCTTCAGGACGCCGTTTTCCCATGCCAGGGGACATGACGCCGCGGCCTGCCATCCGTCCCCGGGAAGTACCGTCACGGTGTACGTCGCCGTGTCCGACAAAAAGGGCGCGCCGAGCGCTGTGAAGGGATCCAGGCGGAAATCGCCTTTTTCGGCATCCCATACGGCCAGGGTGCCGAACGCGCCGCCCAGCAGCCAGATATCCTCGCTGCGTCCGCAGCGGAAACCGCATTCCGGTACCGTCAGGGCGTAATTGAGGACGATCTCGCATCCCTCCCCCGGGGCGAGGGAGCCGACGGATACCTTCAGGGCGGTCTTCAGGCTGTCCAGCCAGGCGCATTCCGCCGCCGCGTCCCCGATCCTTGCCCCCTGCAGGGTGACGCCGCCGGGGGAAAAGCCTCCCGGGAACACCCGGTCAAAAAGCTCCGACCGGGAAAGGGGGCAGGTCTCCGCGTCCGAAAAGGCGTTCAGATAAAACCGTACCACCGCATGGTCCAAGGCCTGTCCGGTGCGGTTGACAAAGGCGATGCGCTCCGTCACGGCGCAGGTCCCGTCCCCGGGATGCATCACCACGTTCAGGTCGATCCTGTCCAAGTCCATGGGTGCGTCTATCCGTGCCCGAAGGCGCGGGGCGGCGCCGAAAAAGAGCCATGCCGCAAGGAGCGCCGCCCCCAGGGCCAGCGCGGCCCCGATGAGCGCCGCGCCTTTTTTTGCGTTTCTTCTTTCTGCGCCTCTTTTTGCGCTTCTTTTTGCGCTTCTTTTTGCGCTTCTTTCAGCGCCTTTCCCCTGCCGGTATCCCCCGTTCCGCTTCTTCACCATGTTCGGTCCTTTGCCGTGCTCATCCATGCAACGGGAGCCGCGCGGGTTTTATTCCCCGTCCCGGGGGCCGGTCAGCGCCTTCAGGACCCCCACCACGGCGCGCATTTCTTCCACGCTGGCGTATTCGTACACCCCGTGGCAGTTGCGTCCGCCGGTCCCCAGGTTGGGGCAGGGCAGGCCCATAAAGGTGAGGCGGCTTCCATCGGTCCCGCCTCGCACCGGATGGGACACAGGCTCCATGCCTGCCCGGCGGATCGCCCGGCGGGCCCGTTCCGCAACCTCGGGCAAATCCCTCAGGATCTCCGCCATGTTGAAGTAGGAATCCCGGATCTCGGTCTCCACGGTGCCGGCGGGATATTTTCCGTTCAGGTAATCCGCGGCGCGGCGGGCGAAGGCCTTGCGTTTTTCGAATTTCTCCCGGTCATGGTCCCGAATGATATAGCGCAGGACGGCATGGTCCACGCTGCCGGTCATATCGCACAGATGGTAGAAACCCTCCCTGCCCTCGGTGTGCTCCGGCGTCTCGGCTTCCGGAAGCAGGGAATCGAATTCCATGGCCACCCTGCAGGCGTTCACCATTTTGTCCTTGGCGCTGCCGGGATGGATGGAGAGGCCCTTCACCCTGACCGTCAGGGAAGCGGCGTTGAAGGTCTCCACCTCGATCTCGTTGGCCTCCCCGCCGTCCACGGTGTAGGCGTAGTCGGCTCCGAAGGCGCCGACGTCAAAGAAATCCGCTCCGCAGCCGATCTCCTCGTCCGAGGTAAAGCCCACGGCGATCCTTACGTGCTTCTCCCCGGGATGCTCCCGGTAGTATTCCATCAGCGCCATGATCTCGGCGACGCCTGCCTTGTCGTCGGCGCCAAGGCAGGTGGTGCCGTCGGTCACGATCAGTTCGTGTCCGCGGACCTTTTTCAGGCTTTCAAAGTCCTTTTCCCGCATCACAATGCCTTTTTCGGCGTTCAGGGTGATATCTCCGCCCTCGTAAAGCAGCTTTCGCGCCTTCAGCGGCGCGGCCGGGACGCAGTTGACGGTGTCCATGTGGGCGATCAGCCCCAGGCACTTTTCGTTTTCCAGTCCGGCGGTGGCGGGCAGGACGCCGTACACATAGCATCGGTCCGAAAGCCGCACATCCTCAAGGCCCAGTTCCCTCATCTCTCTTTCCAACAGCCGCGCCAGGTCGAACTGGCAGTCCGTGGAGGGATTGGTCTTCCCGGAGTCCTCATCGGAGGCGGTCAGGATATTTGCGTACCTCAGAAAGCGGTCTTCTACGTTTTCCATTTTTTTCTCCTCTCAGTTCGGTGCGGGATCACGGACCGGTATCCGCTGTTCCCTGTCATATCAGGCTGGTCTGTTCGCATCCTGGCCCGCAGGCCTCCTCGGGGGGCGGGGTCAGGTCCAGGTGCCGATAGCCCTGGGGCGTGGCCACCCGTCCGGAGCGGGTGCGCATGATCAGTCCCTGCTGCATCAGGAAGGGTTCGTACACGTCCTCGATGGTGCCCGGGTCTTCGTTGACCGCCGCGGCCAGGGTATCCAGGCCCACGGGCCGTCCGGCGAAAACCGAAGTCAGCACCCGCAGGATCTCCCGGTCCATCCGGTCCAGGCCCATTTCGTCCACTTCTAACAGGTCGATCCCCTGCCGGGCGCTTTCCAGGGTGATCACGCCGCCGCTTTTCAGCTGGGCGTAATCCCGCACCCTTTTCAGCATCCGGTTGGCGATGCGGGGCGTGCCCCGGGACCGCCTGGCGATCTCCATCAGCCCTTCCTCCTCATACCTGACCCCCAGGATCCCGGCGGAGCGGGAAACGATCCGCATCAGTTCCTCTGGGGTGTAGAGCTCCAGGGTGTAGATGATCCCAAACCGGTCCCTGAGGGGATGGGACAGCATGCCCTGGCGGGTGGTGGCCCCGATCAGGGTAAAGCGCGGCAGGTCCACCCGCATGGAGCGTGCCATGGGGCCCTTGCCGATCATGATATCCAGCACATGGTCCTCCATGGCGGGATACAGGATCTCCTCCACGGTGCGGGGCAGCCGGTGGATCTCGTCGATAAAGAGCACGTCACCCTTGTCCATATTGGTCAGGATGGAGGCCAGGTCCCCGGGTCGGGTAATGGCCGGGCCGGATGTGATGCGGATGTTCTGCCCCATTTCCGCCGCCACGATCTCAGCCATAGTGGTCTTGCCGAGGCCCGGCGGTCCCGACAGAAGGATATGGTCCAGGGGCTCGTGCCGCTGCAGGGCAGCCTCGATATACATCTGAAGGCTGCGCCGCATTTTCTCCTGTCCCACGTATTCCCGAAGGGTCCGGGGACGGAGGCTGATTTCGCTTTCCGCGTCCTCCGGGCGCAGCTGCGCGCTGAGCAGCCTGTCTGTTTCGTTCATCTTCTTTCTCCTGATAAGAGAGTCGGGCATGAAAAAAATCGCACTCTCCCGGTGTCAGAGCGCCGGTGAAGGCAGGAAAAGCCCCCAGGCGCGCACAACGCCGCACCGCAGCTTCCAGGGCCGTTACATGCTCCTCAGGGCCAGGCGCAGAAGCTCGTTGGCGTCCTCTGTTAGTCCCCGGCACTTGTCCAGGGCCTTCCTGGCCTCCTGGGGAGTGTAGCCCAGGCTCTGCAGCGCGGCCATGGCGTCCGCCTCGTAATCCGGCGCGGCTGCCCGGACCGCCGACGCGGAGACCGTCCCGGCTTCGTCGCCAAGAATGGCCCGGAGCTCGTCGTCGCTGACCTTGCCCTTGAGCTCCAGCGCGATCCTTTGGGCGGTCTTTTTGCCCACGCCCTGGGCGCGGCTCAGGGCGGTGACGTCGCCCTCCATGATGGCCCGCGTCAGGTCCCTGAGGGGCATGGAGGACAGGATCTGCACCGCCGTCTTCGGCCCGATGCCGCTGACCTGGGTCAGGGAGCGGAACATGGCCCTTTCTTCCCTGGAAGCAAAGCCGAAAAGCTCGACCCCGTCCTCCCGGACGTTCAGGTGGGTGTAGACCTTCATTACGGCGCCGGTCTCCGGGGCCGCGCTCAGGGTGTTCATGGAGCAGGTGATCTGCCAGCCGACGCCGGAGACGTCCAGGACCAGGGTATTCAGGTCCTTTTCCGCCACGGTGCCTTCAAGATAAGCGAACATGCTTTTTTCTCTCCTGTCGGAAGGTCGGTCATGTCAGGGGCGGTCTCCCATGACGCGTAAAACGCCGGGAAAGCTATTTCATCAGGTATTGTTCCTTCAGCCGCCCGGCCTGCACATGGGTCAGGGCAGCGGCCACGGCGTCCGCCGCGTCGTCCGGGCGGATGATGTCCTCCAGGCCCAGCAGCAGCCGGACCATGTGCTGCATCTGGTGCTTGTCCGCCTTGCCATAGCCGGTGACGGACTGCTTGATCTGCATCGGGGTGTATTCATACATGGGCCTGCCGTATTCCGCGCAGGCGCACAGCGTGCAGCCCCTGGCATGCCCGACGGCGATGCCGGTGGTGATGTTCTTTGCGAAAAACAATTCCTCGAAGGCGATCTCGTCGGGCCGGTAAAGATTCAGCAGGTCCCGCGTGCCGGTGAAGATCGAAAGCAGCCTTTCGGGAAGGCTCTCCTCCGGACGGGTGATCAGGGCTCCCGCCGCCAAAAAACGCACCCGGCTTCCCTCGGCTTCGACCACGCCCCAGCCCATGGTCGCCAGGCCCGGATCGATCCCAAGTACCCTCATTCCGGTTTCCTTTCCTTTTGATCGCAGTCTGACGGGCATTAAACTGCTATGTTATGATAACAGAAAAGCCCCGGTTCGTCCAATCATTTTCCGATCCGGAGCCTTATTTTTTACGTTTTCTTTACAATTTTATGACTTCCCGGTCCTTTTGTTTTATATCCGCCCTGTGATAGAATCGAAGTGACTTTCCCGGCTTCGCCGACGTCCGCACATCACGGGAGACCGCCTTTCACGGTCCCGGTCCTAAAAAACAGGAGGAACCATCCATGGCCCGCACCGTTCTCAGCCTGCTCCTCTCCGCTGCCGTCCTGTCTTCCGGGGCATTTCCCGCCGGCGCGGAAGGGTATCCCCCGCCGCACCGGCTGCCCGCCCTGGAGGAATGGCCGGACCTGATGACCCTGAACGGCACTTCGCGCGTATCATCGCCCGCAGACTGGGAAAAACGCCGGGAAGAGATCCTGGAGCTTTACCGGCACTACGTCTACGGCAGGCTTCCGGAGGAAAAAGTCTCCGTATCCTCCGCCGTCGAGGACACCGCCTGGGATCATACCGTTAAAATGACGGTCACCGTCGCCCGGGGCGAAAAGTCCGCCTCATTTTCGGCTCTGGTCACCCTGCCCCGGGGACAGGCCCCGGAAACAGGCTTCCCCTGCTATATCGAATACGGCTTCCTTTGGGGCGGCGCGGCGCCGTCCCCTTCCCCCAACTGCGTCGCCGCGGCCGAAAGGGGCTATGCCGGCGTCACCTACATCCCCGTCGACGTGGCCGGTGACAACGGCCTGCACCTGGGCGTATTCTACTCCCTTTACCCCTATGAACTGACGAACGCCGAATTTCCCGGAGTCCTGGCGATCTGGGGCTGGGGCGTCAGCCGGATCATCGACGCCCTGGAGGGCAGCGCCGGCAGACAGATGAACATCGACGCGTCCTGCTGCATCGTCGCGGGAGTGTCCCGTTACGGCAAGTCCGCCCTGGTGACCGGCGCATACGATCCGCGGATCCGCGTCACGGTCCCCTCCTGCTCCGGCGCCGGAGGCGCCGCCGTCTTCCGGGGGGACAATCACGGCAAAAAATACGACCTTTCCTCCCTGGGCGGGCCGGAAAGCTGGGAGACTGGATCCATCAACGAGCCCCTTGCCAACCTGCAGGGGGGCGAGGGATACTGGTTCTGCAGGAATTTTGTGACCATCCCCTCGGCGGAGTGCATCCCGGTGGAGCAGTACATGCTCTGCGCCCTGTGCGCCGGAGAAAACCGGCACCTGATCGTGGTGACCGGCGTCATGTCCGAGGGCTGGAACAACACCGAAGGCCAGTGCCTGGCCTGGCTTGCCTCCCGTCAGGTATGGGAATTGTGGGGCAAAAGGGAAAACACCGCCATGATCGTTCACCTGGACGGCCACGCGATCCTGCCGTCCGACCTGGAGACCATCCTGGATCACTGCGACGTCCGCATTTTCGGCGCCGATCCGGACAGCACCTTTACCGGGCTTAAAAATATAGGCGCGGAGGTATTCCTTGTCGACAACCGGGACCGCCTGGACGAGGCCTTCGGTCCATTCCTTGCGGACTGATGCCGTTTTCAAAAAGCGGCTGTGGGGATGCGCGTGCCCTCACGCTCCTTCATTCCCTGTAAAAATCCCCTCCCGGCCGGGAGGGGACGCTTTTTTTATTCCACATATAATACGCCCAGGGTACCGGGGCCGCAGTGGCTGGTGATGACGCCGCCGGCATAGGTCTCCAGGACCTCCTCAAAGTGCCCGAGGGACAGGATGTATTCCCGCACCTTGTTCACGATGTCCGCATCCACGTGGGAATGGGTGATGAATACCCGGCGGGGGCGGCTCTTTTTAAGCTGCTCCTCCATGTCCTTCACATAGCGCATGATCACCTTTTCCAGGTGCCCGCGGTATTTGACGTCGGGGTGCATTTTCCCGTCCGCCACGGCAATGCGGGGATGGATGTGCAGGATGCTGCCCATCATGGCGCTGAGCCCAGAGCACCTGCCGCCCCGGTGAAGATATTCCAGGGTGTCCACCACAAAGGAAGCGCGGACCCTGGGGATGTCTTCCATCGCGCGCCGCACGATCTCCTGGCGGCTCATTCCCGCCGTCGCGTCCTCGCATGCGCCGATCACCAGGTGGGCGATACCCGTGGACAGGTTGCGTGAATCCACCACAGAGACCCTGTCCTCCGCGCGGAGCTGCTTCGCAGCCAGCTGAAGGACGCTGAAGCTGGCGGACATTTCCGAGGAGATGGTAAAGCAGACCAATTCGTCCCCCGCCTCCAGGCCCTCCCGGAGGATGGCTTTGGCCTCCTCCACGGAAGGCGCGGCGGTCTTGGGAACGGACCTGTTTTCATTGGCCCAGTCAAAGATCATTTGGGCTGAAATATCCGCCCCGTCCCGATAGTCCTTTTCACCCAGCAGCACGTGCAAAGGCAGTACGCTGATACCGTAGCGTTCGATCAGTTCTGCACCCAGGTCGCTGGTGCTGTCAGATAATATACGTATCATAAATTTTTTCCTGATCCCTTCTGTTGTCGATATGTCCGGCATCCGGGAGTGCGATTCAATGGATCAGCCGGTGCCATTCCTGCAGGCTGCGGACGTCGCCCCTGCCGTTTTCGTTTACGCCCCTGATGCCTTCGGCCGCAGCTTTGGCCGCGGCGATGGTGGTCATGTAAGGCACCTTGTGCTTGATGGCCGCCTTGCGCAGGTAGCTGTCGTCATAAATGCTGTCCTTGCCCACGGGGGAATTGACGATCATCTGGATCCTGCCGTTGGTGATCAGGTCCACGATGTTGGGCCGTCCCTCGTGAAGCTTTTTGACCTCCTCCACGGGTATGCCCGCGGCCCGGATCAGCGCCGCGGTGCCGGAAGTCGCCAGGATGGCAAAGCCGTCCTCATACAGGGAACGGGCCAGATCCTGGACCTCGGGTTTATCCTTGGCGTTGACGCTGATGAGCACCGTACCGGAGACAGGCAGCGTGGCCTGAGCCGCTTCCTCGGCCTTGAAGAAGGCCTCGCCTGTTACGGCGCTCAGGCCCAGCACCTCGCCGGTGGAACGCATCTCCGGTCCCAGGAGCGGGTCCACCTCTGGGAACATATTAAAGGGGAACACGGCTTCCTTGACGCCGTAATAGGGGATCACCCGGTCCTGAAGGCCGGCGATCGGGGACGGGCGCCCCGTAAGAGGCGCGGTGATGACCTCCACCGCCAGGGGTACCATGGAAATGCCGCAGACCTTGCTGACCAGGGGCACCGTGCGGCTGGCCCTGGGGTTGGCCTCCAGGACGTATACCACGCCGTTTTCGATGGCGTACTGCATGTTCATCAGACCCACCACGTGCATCTCCTCGGCGATGCGCCGGGTGTAGGAGCGGATGGTCTCCAGGTGCTCCTCGTCGATGTGCCTGGAGGGGATGATGCAGGCGGAATCGCCGGAATGGATGCCCGCCAGCTCGATATGCTCCATCACGGCGGGCACAAAG
Source organism: Clostridia bacterium (assembly GCA_017523615.1). GTDB lineage: Bacteria > Bacillota > Clostridia > Christensenellales > Aristaeellaceae > RUG756. The sequence goes on along the minus strand of JAFWWK010000140.1, from coordinate 2,174 downwards.
GCATGGACTCCGTCGGAAATGGCGTCGGCCTCGCATTCCAAGGCGTGGTTCAGGAACCGGTCGATCAGGATGGGCCTGTCGGGCGTAACGCCCACGGCCGCGTTCATATAGGAGATCATGGACTCGTCGTCATACACGACCTCCATGCCGCGCCCGCCCAGGACATAGCTGGGGCGCACCATCACGGGATAGCCGATGGCGTGGGCGATCTTCATGGCCTCGTCCACGGTGGAAGCCATGCCGCTTTCGGGCATCGGGATGGAGAGCTTCTCCATCATGGCCCGGAACTGATCCCGGTCCTCGGCCAGGTCGATCACCTGGGGGGTGGTCCCCAGGATGCGGACGCCGTGCTTTTCCAGGCGGCTCGCCAGGTTCAGGGGGGTCTGCCCGCCGAACTGGGCGATGACGCCCACCGGCTTTTCCTTGCGGTAGATGCTCAGCACGTCCTCCAAAGTCAGGGGCTCGAAATACAATTTGTCGCTGGTATCGTAGTCGGTGGACACCGTCTCGGGATTGCAGTTGACGATGATGGTCTCAAATCCCAGCTTCTTGAGGCTCTTGGCCGCGTGGACGCAGCAGTAATCGAATTCGATGCCCTGGCCGATGCGGTTGGGTCCGCCGCCCAGGATCATTACCTTGGGCCGGTCGCTCCTTACCGGATCGTTGTCCGGGGCGCAGTAAGTGGAATAATAATACGCGCTGTCCTCGGTCCCGGAGACGTGCACGCCGTCCCAGCTTTCCGTAAGGCCCAGGGCTTCCCGGCGGCTGAGGATCTCATCCTCCGGAATGCCCAGGATCATGCTGAGGTAACGGTCGCTGAAGCCGTCCTTTTTGGCGCGGATCAGCTGCCCGTCGCTGGGGACACGGCTGCGGACCAGTTCCTCCTCTTCCTCCACCAGCTCCTTCATCTGCTCGATGAACCATTCCTTGACATGGGTGAGGGCGTGGATCTCCTCCACCGTCGCGCCCTTGCGCAAGGCCTCGTACATGATGAAGTGCCTTTCGGAAGACGGGGAGATCAGCCGGCTCAATAGTTCTTCCCTGCTCAGCTCGTTGAAATTGGAAACATGGCCCAGGCCCCAGCGGCCCTTTTCAAGGCTCCTGACCGCCTTCTGGAAGGCTTCCTTATAGTTTTTCCCGATGCTCATGACCTCGCCCACGGCGCGCATCTGGGTCCCCAGTTTGTCCTCCACGCCCTTGAACTTTTCAAAAGCCCAGCGGGCGAACTTGACTACCACGTAATCCCCGTCGGGGCGGTATTTGTCCAGCGTTCCGTATTTTCCGCATTTCAGTTCCCGCAGCGTCAGGCCGCAGGCCAGTTTGGCCGACACCAGGGCGATGGGGAAACCGGTGGCCTTGCTGGCCAGGGCGCTGGAGCGGGAGGTGCGGGTGTTGATCTCGATGACGATGATCCTGTCGCTCACGGGATCGTGGGCGAACTGCACGTTGGTGCCGCCGATGACTCCGATATGCTCCACGATCCTGTAGGCCTGCTCCTGCAGGCGGTCCTGGACTTCCTTTGATATGGTCAGCATCGGGGCGGTGCAGAAGGAATCGCCGGTATGGACGCCCATGGGATCCACGTTTTCGATGAAGCAGACGGTGATCATGTTGTTTTCGCTGTCCCTGACCACCTCCAGCTCCAGCTCCTCCCAGCCGAGGATGCTCTCCTCCACCAGGACCTGGTGGACCAGGGAAGCCTGCAGGCCGCGGGCCATGACTGTCCTGAGCTCGTCCCGGTTATAGACAAGGCCGCCGCCTGCGCCGCCCATGGTGTAAGCGGGGCGCAGCACCACCGGATATCCCAGCCGGTCCGCGATCTCAAGGCCCTCCTCCACGCTGTAGGCCACCTCGGACCGGGCCATTTCGATGTTCAGGGATTCCATGGTCTTCTTGAATTCGATCCGGTCCTCGCCCCGCTCGATGGCGTCCACCTGCACGCCGATGACCTTCACGTTATATTTGTCCAGGACGCCTTCCCGGTAAAGCTCGCTTGCCAGGTTCAATCCGCTCTGGCCGCCCAGGTTGGGCAGGAGCGCGTCCGGACGCTCTTTCCGGATGATCTGTTCCAGCCGCTGAACGTTCAGTGGTTCGATATAGGTGACATCCGCCATTTCGGGGTTCGTCATGATGGTGGCCGGGTTGGAATTGACCAGCACGATCTCGTATCCCAG
>JAFWWK010000015.1 GCA_017523615.1 Clostridia bacterium | reverse complement strand
GAACCGACCGGGTCTGGTCGATCCTCTCGCTTATTACCTGAGAAATACTTGAAACCATGTTGCGATGTAGCGCCGTATACCTGACCGGTACGTACGGTGCAACGGGAGGGGCGAGGGCTAACGCCCTCCCTCTACCCTATTTCCGGTCAATACGAGGATGGCGCGGTCATTTGGCCAGCGCATCGTACATCGCGTCAAAGGAGGTCTTGATCAGATTGTTTTCGGTCAGGATGCCGCCGAGGGTGGAATTCAGTTTCCAGGTATAGGTGTTGTATGCGTTGGGAGTCACGTCGTTGACTCCCCAGATGGTCACGGACGTCAGGCAGTTCCAGCCGATCTCTTCGTTGATGCCCCGAAGCATTTCGAACATCCTGCCATAGAACGCGGCATGTTCCTGAGTGAGGGCTTCGTCGTAGTTGCGCAGGGCCATTTCGGTGATGTGCACTTCCATGCCCATGGAGGCATAGGCGAGGATGCTGGCCTTGGTGTTGCTGATGAGGTCCTGGGACAGGCAGCCGGACTGGGCTCCGTAACCGCCCATATAGCCCTGCATGCCGATGCCGTCGATCAGGATGCGGTATTCTCCGTTCTCGCCGGCCGCGAAGGTGTTGATGCTCTCTACAAGGTATTTGGCTGCGCCGCGCTTGTCGGAGTAGAGCATGTTGTAATCGTTGTAGAACAGTTTAATATCAGCGCCGAGGCTTTCCACGGCGTTTCTGGCGTACAGGAAGGAATATTCAACGTAATCGTCGCCCACATAAGCGTAGAAGGGGTTGGGCGCGCCGTTGCGCATGGTGCGGATGTGGCGGGGATCGGCCGCGTTATATTCCGAGGCGTTGTCGCCGATGGCCTCGTTGACCACGTCCCAACAGTAGATCACGCCGGGGAACTCAGTCTCGAAATGGGTGACCACCTGGGTGATGTAGCTTTCCATCCGTGCGAGGATGACATCCCTGGAGGCAATGGGCTTGTTTACGTCATATCCTTCGTGGAAGAACCATTCGGTCATATAAGCGTCCCAGGTCAGAACATGGCCGCGGACGCCGATACCATGATCCTTAGCCCATTTGACCATCCGGTCCGCTGTGGTGTAATTCATCCGGGGCATGCCGTCGCTGCTCTTTTGGGATGCCCTCTGATCCAGAAGGGAATAGGCCTTGGTCTCGTTGGTGCAGGTGGTGGTATTGAAATGCCGGGTCAGAAAGGACGTGTAAGCGGAAAGGCCCAGCTGGTTTGGGCTGAGGCAGATGCCGATCCTGAAACCGGCTTTCTCGGCGAGGGTATACAGCGGCACGGGGTAATCGTCGGCTGTGCGTTCGCTGGCGTCGGCCAGGGCAAAAGAGAACTGGAAAAGCATCACAGCGCAAAGTAGGAATGCGAGAAACGTCTTCATGGTTTGCTGCCTCCTTGATTTTTAACGGTCAGATAGTATTTTAAGGACCGGCAGGTGCCGTGTCAAGCGGCTTTCGGAAGGGTGCGGAATAGAAAAATATAAAAAGCAAGAGATGAAAAGGCTTTTAGAGACTGACCGTCCCCCGCGGACCGTCTCCGCCTTTTGTTTCAGGTACTGCCGCTTCACATGGGATAAGACCGAACCGGCAAAAGGGATGATGCCAACCGGATAAACGCAAATGTAAAATGGTTCCCGAAGACATGAAAATGACGTGCTTTGGTATTGCGGGGGAGGACAGCCCGTGATATGATAAACCCGTATATGTCAAGAAGGAGCAGACCACCAGATGATCGCAAAGAGACCTTCGTTCCACCTTCAGATGATGACAACAGTCCGCATGCTTGCATGCGTCTTTTGCTTCGCTGCCCTATTTCTGCCCCATCCGTCCCTTGCGGAAGGGGAAAGCGGTCTCAGGTTTACTGCCGTGCCCGACGTGATCCATCCGGGCAAGGCCGTGCGGTTATCTTTTGTGTCGGATGAGGCTGGGTCTGTAAGCATTGCGGTTGAAGCCCCCGACGGTACGGTCCATCCAATAACCGAAGGATACCAGGCCATCGCGGGTACAAATCATATCACCTGGGACGGTATCTTCAGGGACGGGAGCGTGCCCGCGCCGGGAGAATATTCCCTTTCAATGCATATGGAAGGGAAAACCGCTGAAGCATCGATAAAGATCGGAGGTGAAGCCGTCAGGATCCTTGAAGTCTTTTTTCCTTCGGGTCTGACGGCTGGTGACGGCGCCGACATCACCGTCGAATGCTCCGGGGCGGGCCGCCTCGAACTTCAGGTATCCGGGGACGGGGCAGAGTGGCGCACCATTGCCGACGTCAGAGCCGCGGCGGGAAGGAATACCGTCCATTGGGACGGCCTTTTCGGCGGGTCTGCCCCTGCGGGGGGAAGATATGCGCTGAAGGTGACCGGGATCAGCGAGGACGGCGTCGAGGGGACCGCGAGGCAGATCTCATTCACCCTGGCAGCTCCGCCCACCCCGGCGCCCACGCTCGCGCCGACCCCGTCGCCTACTCCGTATATACCGTCACAGGCCGAAGGCACTGCCGAGAAAGGACTCAGTTACTGGTCCCTTCCCATCGGGAGCCTTGAGGATACGCAGGCGATATGGGATGTGATGATGCAGCCGATCATTGTGATCAACGGCCCCCAGAAGGAGACCTACAAGCTGCGTGCGACCCCGTCCAAGACTGGTGGCAGGGCCAATATTGTCGGGGAAGTCACCTATGCCAGCCAGGGTGTCCACGTGATCAGGGATAACGGCGATGGCTGGTCGCTGATCGAGACCTACAATTCCTCCTACGGTCCGGACTGCGATTCCAGGCCGGGATACGGAAAGACCGATGAACTGATCACCGGATACGTGGAGACATCGCTTCTGAAGGAGATTACTCCCTGGCCGGAATACGCCCTTCTGATCGACAAAATGGACCAGAAAATGTACGTCTTCAGCCAGGGCGAGATTGTCGGAACCCTCCTTGTATCCACAGGCAACCCTACGAAGCAGCAGCCATGGAACGAGACTCCGTCCGGGGAATTCCTGATCGTTTCCTGGGTCGGAGGGTTCTACGCGGGAAACCTGTTCTGCGATATGGCCCTCAGGGTCAACGGCGGGTGCCTGATCCATGAGGTGCCCTATATCGGGGATTACGACTATTCCTCAACCGTTCCGAAACTCGGCTCTAAGGCCAGCCACGGATGTATCCGCGTGCAGAAGGACAGGAACGAGCAGGGCCAGAATATGCGCTGGCTGTGGCAGAACCTGAAAATGAACACCAAGGTGCTTATCTGGGACGATACCGGGAGACTGATCCCGTATCCGTCCGACGACACGGTGGTTTACTATAACCCCAAGGGCGGCAAATACTTCCATGAAGACCGGAACTGTTCCTCGGTGAAGAAGACCTACCTGCCCCTGGCCAGGACGACCTACGGCGCCCTGGAGGAGCTTTTTGACAACCCGCTGCCCTGTCCCTACTGCTGTACCATCAAATCAAAAGCCCAGATCGACGCCCTCAACGAATCTCTGAAATAAACCCGAAGGAGCAAAAAGAGGACGCGCACGGCGGATCTCTCGCCGGAGCGCGTCCTTTTTCTTTAGCGGATCACTTTGCTTTGTTCCTGTTGAAATTGATCAGGCAGCCGGCCTTGACGATTTCCCTTTCCTCCTTCGTCATATCGCGGATGTAAAGCTCGATCTTCTTTAAGGCGCCTTTTTTCATGATCCAGGCGGGGATCGATGAAAGGTCGCCGTCAAGGCGGGCGCGGATCCCGGGAACAAAGATATAATCGCCCACTTCGATATCGTTGGGGCTTCCCTTGAGATGGAAGGGGAGCATGCCCCAGTTGATCACGTTGGAGCGGTAGCGTTTGGTGGCGTAATCCTGCACGATGTTGGCGAGGCCGCCGATGACTCTTTGGCAGCTGGCAGCCTGCTCCCTGGCGGAGCCGTCGCCGGGCCGGTTGGCATAGAGGACCGATCCGATCTCAACGCCGTTGGGACTCAGTTTTTCGCAGCCCGGCAGGGAGCGAATCAGATCGAATACTTCCGAAAGGGCGGGATCGGCCGCGAAGATGTCCCCGCCTTCCTCGCGCGTTTTTTCAAGGGCATCCACAGCCTTGGTGCGGCCTACATAAGCCGGATCCCGGCGGCTGAGGGTGAATTCGGCCAAGCCCAGGGGATTGGAACGGTAAGAGGAGGTCTCGCCGGAAGGGATCAGCTCGTCAGTGGTGGTCACCTCGTCCAGGATCTTGCTGCAGACCTTCAGGAGGATATGTTCCCCGAGAGGCGCTCTTTCGGGCCAGTCCTTGATGTTGGGACCGTAATGAAGGGGTGTTTCCGCTGCCGCGTTCCCGACGCCGTTGTACACCCGTGCGCGGTAGGGAGAAGGATCGAAACTGTAAGCAGGTTCCTTCGCGAAGCATTCCGCGAACCTGTCGGCGCCGGTCAGGATACCGCCGTTGGCGGCGGTCGCTGCGATGGAACGGGCGTCCATCAGCGCGACGGCGCTCATCTGGCCGTTTCCGGGTTTGGAGCCTTCGCGGTTAGGGAAGTTGCGGGTGGTGTGGCGGACGCTCAGGCCGTTATGGCACGGCGTGTCTCCGGCGCCGAAGCAGGGGCCGCAGAATGCGGTCTTGACCACCGCGCCTGCAGCCATCAGATCCGCCAGGGTCCCCTTCCGGGTCAGGTCCAGGAACAGCGGCATGGAGGAGGGATATACGTCCAGGGAGAAGCTTCCGTTTCCGCAGCTTTTCCCGCGCAGCACGTTGGCTGCCTGGATGATGTTGTTGTATGTGCCGCCGGCGCATCCCGCGATGACGCCTTGCTGGACGCGGAGCGATCCGTTTTCGATCTTGTCGGTCAGGGTGAATTCGGCGCGTCCCTGGCTGACTTTTTCAGCCGCCTTTTCGGTTTCCCGCAGGATATCTCCCAGATCCCGGTTGAGCTCGTCGATGGTAAAGGCATTGGAGGGATGGAAGGGCATGGCAATCATCGGCCGGATCTGGTCCAGGTCGATCTCCATGCAGCCGTCATACCAGGCGACAGGCGCGGGGTCCAGGGGACGGAAGTCGTTTTCCCGGCCATGGATCTTCAGGTAGTCCCTGGTATCGCCGTCGGTGCGCCACACCGAGGAAAGGCAGGTGGTTTCGGTGGTCATCACGTCCACGCCGTTTCTGAAATCCGTTGTCATGGAGGATACGCCGGGACCGACGAATTCCATGATCTTATTTTTGACATATCCGTTTTTATATACGGCTCCGCAGATGGCGATGGCGATATCGTGAGGACCGACATACGGTTGAGGCTTCCCTTTCAGGTAGACGCAGACCACGCCGGGATAATCGTTGTCCCATGTATCGCCGAGGATCTGCTTGTCCAGTTCTCCGCCGCCCTCGCCGACGGCCAGGGTGCCCAGGGCTCCGTAACGGGTGTGGGAATCGGAACCAAGGATCATTTTGCCGCATCCGGCAGCCATTTCACGCATATACTGGTGGATGACGGCCATGTGGGGCGGCACGAAGATGCAGCCGTATTTCTGTGCGGCGGTGAGGCCGAACATATGGTCATCGCTGTTGATGGTGCCGCCTACGGCGCAAAGAGAATTATGGCAGCAGGTCAGCACGTAGGGCAGTGGGAACCTGGTCATGCCTGAAGCCCTGGCGGTCTGGATGATGCCGACATAGGTGATATCGTGGGATGCTAAGGCGTCGAAACGGATCTTCAGCTTTTTATCGTCGCCGCTTAAGTTATGGGATTGCAGGATCCCCCAGGAAATGGTGCCCTTTGCCGCCTCTTCCCGGTCGGGAGCATGGCCCGTAAGGGCTGTGACGCGCGCGCTTTCGCTTTCGGGGACGATTTCACTGCCGCCGACCAGGTATACGCCTTCGTTATACAGTTTGATCATTTGCCGCCTCCAGATCATTGATCGTCATCGGTGTTTTCGCCGGTGACCAGCTTGCGCATCGCGTTGCGGATATGCCGGATGGTCAGTTCCTCCGCCGCGTCGGCGTCATGCCGGGCGATGGCTTCCAGGATCTCCATGTGCTCCTTAAGGGAATGCTCGGCGCGGGTACGGGCACTGATGGACGCTCTGCGGTATTTGATGATCCGGCGGTGCAGCGGCTCAAGGGTATAACGCAATACCGGCGAGGAGCAGAGGCGGTAAATTGTCTGGTGAAAGCTGTCATCCATGTTCCTGATACCGTCCGGATCGCCCTTCTGGGTGTAGAACTCCTGCAGGTCCAAAGCTTTGCGGAGTTCGTCGACACCCTCATCGGTGATCTTTTCGGCAGCCAGGCGGCTGGCCAGGCCTTCGATGCGGACGCGGATCTCATAAATATCCCGGATATCCTCATCGGTGATGCCGAGGACGTAAGCACCCTTGGGGGAGATATCGATCAGGTGCTCCTGGCTCAGGCGGAAAAAGGCCTCGCGGATGGGGGTGCGGCTGACCCCGAGTTCATCGCTCAGGCGGCTTTCGGTCAGCAATTCGCCGCGGGCATAAGCGCCGGACAGGATCTTTTTTTCAAGTTCGTCAAATACCTGGTCCGCCAGGGATACCATTTTATGGTCCATAATTGTTTCTCCTTTCAATGGTTCTTATACCCGGCTGAAGCGGCCGCCGGAAATCGCTTCGATCTTGGTTTCCAGTTCGTTGGTGCTCAGGGACGCGACGCGGCCGGAGGCAAATTCCCCGTCGATCCACTCCTTGAGGGAGACCACGAGGGGATCGGTCTTGGTGATGGCTTCGTCGCCTTCCAGACGGTAATTCTCGTTGATCCAGTAAGCGATGCCCGCAAGTCCGCTGTTGGGTCCGATCATGACAAGCGGGGCTTTTTTAAGGATCTTTTTCGTGTTGAAAATGTTGTAGATCTCCTCGTCCTTCAATAGTCCGTCGGCGTGGATGCCGGCCCTGGTGGCGTTGAAGCTGGAACCGACAAAGGGAGTCATCGGCGGCACTTTGTAGCCGATCCTGCGTTTGAAATACTCGGCGATATCAGTGATAACGGTGGTATCCATGCCGTCCAGGGAGCCGCGCAGGGAAGCGTATTCAAAGCACATCGCCTCCAAGGGAATGTTGCCTGTCCTTTCGCCGATGCCCAGAAGCGAGCAGTTGACGGCGCTGGCGCCGTACAGCCAGGCGGTGGAGGCATTGGCCACGGCTTTGTAGAAATCGTTATGACCATGCCATTCCAGGTATTCGCTGGCCACATCGGAATAGTGCTGCAGGCCGTAGACGATGCCGGGGACTGAGCGGGGCAGGGCTACCTCTGGGTAGGGAACGCCGTAGCCCATGGTATCGCAGGCACGGATGCGCACCGGGATCCCAGCGTCCCGGGACATGTTCATCAATTCGTTTACGAAAGGCACCACGAATCCGTAAAAATCGGCGCGGGTGATGTCCTCCAGATGGCAGCGGGGCATAACGCCGGCTTCAAAGGCCAAGCCCACGGTCTCCAGGTATTTTTTCATGGCCTGGCTGCGGGTCAGCTTCATTTTTTTGAAAATGTGATAATCGCTGCAGGAGACAAGGATGCCGGTCTCGCGGATGCCCAGGTCCTTGACCAGCTTGAAGTCATCCTTGGTGGCCCGGATCCAGGTGGTGATCTCCGGGAATTTCAGGTCCAGCTCGCGGCATTTTTCAACGGCTTCCCGGTCTTTTTTGCTGTAGATGAAGAATTCGGTCTGACGGATGATGCCGTAGGGGCCGCCGAGCCTGCTCATCAGCTTGTACAGGTCCACGATCTGGTCCACGGTATAGGGATCCACGGACTGCTGGCCGTCCCGAAAAGATGTATCGGTGATCCATATTTCTTCGGGCATCCCCATGGGGACCCGGCGATGGTTGAAGGGGACCTTGGGGATGCTTTCATAATCATAGATATCGCGGTACAGGTTGGGCTCCGCCACGTCCTGGAGCGTGTAACGGTAGTTTTTCTGCTCCAGAAGGTTGGTTTTGGGAGAGATCTCGAGCACAGTAAACACCTCCATGCAAAGGGACTTTAAAATACATGTATACAAGTATACTCAAAAACTATCGGTTTGTAAAGTATACGGAAGAACAAATCGTGAAAAAAGAAAAGACAGCGTGTTTTTTACTACTCCCGGCGTACGGATACGCGTAAAAAAAGGCCGCCGCGGAAAAATGCGGCGGCACCGGGCAGGGAACGGATCATTCCGCAACGCTGTCCCAGGACGAGTATTCGGTTTTGATCTCCTTGGAATCGGGATCCCGATCGGCGGTATTGATCGTGATCTGGTACGTTCCCCCGGGTTCAAGGTAGTATTCCTCGGTCCCCTGCTCGTCAAAGGTCATGGTCCCATAGGAGCCATACGGGCCGAAAAGCTGTTTGATCCCGAACCATTCGACGCCCGAGCCTTCCTTGATGACATAGTTCCCGCCGGGTAGACGGACAGTGGCACTGCCCGTGCCGTGCACGAAAACGCGGGATACGAGGACGCCTTTTTTATAGAGAAGGGCCACAAAGCCCGCGTCGCTGTCCTGATTGACCTTGAAGGTCAGCGTCATGGAGGTGCCCTTTACCTTGGGATCACGCCAGATCTCCCCGTTTTTCGGCCAGGGCTGAATGCAGGATCCGGCAAGCTCTTCCGCCCGGGGGTCTAAGGAGGAGGTGAAAGCTTCGTATGCGCTGTAATACCGTTCGTCTTCCATGTACTCAAGGCCCATGCGGTATTCCTCGTCAGCCCCGTAATCCTCGATCCACAGGGGCGTGATTTTGTCGACGGAAGCCGAGATCACAGGATCTATATTGAAGGAATCGTCCGGGCCTGGGACAAGCATGGTTTCATGGTCGAAATAGGAATAAGGCTTGCAGAAGACGCCCTTTTTTACGTTTACCGGGAAAACCATGGCTTCGATCCAGGGACCGCTTTCCTTTGGATCGCTGTCATGGAAGTCAAAATAAATCAGGAAAGCCCAGTCCGCCTCGGAAAGACTGCCGGCCAGATATTTCTCCGGGATGTCCGATATGATGGAGTCCTCCGGCGTTTTCGGGGAATAAAGGATGGGATCGGCGCTCAGAGAATAGAAGACCGCGACAACGATCTTGCCGCTGAAAGATTCAGGAGCGTCCTGCATAAGGGAGGGGGGAATGTTCTTCAGCGCCCTGGCATAGCTTTTCAGGGCGGCTGTGTCACCATTGACGTCGGAAAAAGCAGGGCCGCAGGCACACAGAAGCGTGAGAACGGTCAGAATGCAAAGGATCTTTTTCATACGGTTTTTTCCTTTCAAACATTGTGATATCCTTTCCTGGCTAAAAATATAACACATTATAAATAAAAACAGGTGGGCTGACAGCCCACCTGTACGGGGATCGACCGGATCAGTCCAGGAATTCTTCCCGGAGGGTCACACCGAATTCCCTTGCGATAGCGCGCAGGGCTTCGTCGGTGATGGTCTGCAGTTCCTTCAGGCCCGTGGATTTCTGCAGCACCCAGATCTGGGCGCTTTTTTCGATGGTGTGCATCAGGCCGAATGTGATGTCAAAGTCCGGACCGGAAACAAACAGGCCGTGCTGTGCCCAAACGGCAGCCTCGAACTCCTTCATTTTTTCACAGGTGGCCATGGCGATGTCAGCTCCGCCGGGAACCATCCAGGGAACCACGCCGACGCCGCCGGGGAACACGACGGGACATTCGGTGGCGCTCTTCCAGAGGGCGCGGCTGAAATCGCGGTCGGTCAGGGGTAGGACATAGGTCATGGCGATAACGTTGGCGGGATGCGCGTGATAGATCACACGGGTGACGCCGCCGGTGGCGGCCACACGTACTGAGTGGTTCATAAAGTGGGAGGGGAATTCGCTGGTGGGACGGCCGCCGTTGACCAGGCCCCAGACCACACGGTAGCTGTCGCCCCGGTCATTGATCTCGACCACGCAGAGACTGTCCTCCGGGTATAGGATCACGTTTCGGAAAAACTTCCCGCTTCCGGTGGAGATAAAATATTCACCCGCCAGGTTTTTGCCCGTTACGCCCATATTGACCCAGGGACGGGGTTCCGCGTCAAAAAAGGGCTTCATTTCAGCCACTTCTTCTTTTTTAAGGCGGTAGGTCAGGTTGCCGCCGTTGCGTTCATGCCAGCCCTGCAGCCAGCCGTCGTTGCACATGCGGATATAGCGCTTCATGATGTCCAGATCCAGAATGCCCATGAATTTCATTCCTTTCCAATTTTTTCAGTAAAAGTCAGGGCGTTTGCCCGACTGGAAAAACGTATTCAGCGGGTGATCACATCGACCGGCACGTTGAAGATCTTGGCGACCTTCAAAAGGGTGTCAATGTGCCTGCCGACGCCGGCAGCCATGTGATGGGTGGGGCCGGCTTCGCTCCACCTGTTGCAGAAATCTCTGGCGCCGCAGGTGAAGCGCATGCGCATGTTGGTGTCTCCGAAGGTGAATATAGGGCCGTCCTCGTTGACACCCTCGGCTACGACGAACTTGAAATGCCCGTCCCGGTCCTGGGTGATCCCAAGGTAGGTGATGGGAGTATTTACGGGAGGATAGAATTGGGTCAGGTATCCGCCGCCGGTCTTGCCGTGGAATACGGGCACGATCTTCATGGTGGGCTTGCGGGCCTGGGAAATGTCGGCGTCGCCGGAGCCCGAATGCCCGATGATGCAGATGTCCTTGTCAAAATCGATGGAATACATTTCACTGAGCTGGCCGGTGCCGGAGATCACCTTCATGATACCCATGGCCATGGCCACCTTGATGTCGCCTTCCACGGCGCAGGCGGTGCCCTGCTTGATCAGCATGGAGAAGGCAGGGATCAGCATGCTGTCGAGCTTGCCCGCGACGCCCTGGGCGAACCCATCGTAATGAGAGGCGACAAAGCCCAGCTTTTCTTCCCTGACCCATTTTTCAAAAGCGACGACATAGCGGGCCATGTCCCACACCTTTTCGACTGTTCCGCCGCCTTCGATGTCAAAGGTCGCCAGGATGTCCTCAGCCTTTTCGCGGATGGCGTTTTCGTCGGTAACGTCGTCGGCGATGGCCCACATCTTTTCCCAGTCGAACTGCTTGGTGTACAGCCACATACGGTGATAAAGGTTGGTCTCATCGATGTACAGGTCCATCATCCCGGGATAGGGCCGGCCTATCTGAGCAATGTTCAGGTCGCGGAAGCGGCGGCGCACCTGGGCGGCACGGCACCAGTCCTCGATCTCGTCCTGGGCCTGGGGATCCCCGCCTTCGACCACGCCGGTGATGACCGCGTGGCGCTTGCCGGCCCTCTCCAGGTCGGCGACCATCTCGCCCACGGCGCCGCAGGCGTAAAGCTCGCCGAGCCAGGTGGGCGTATCGGTTCTGGCATAATCGGGGGCGCGCTTTTTCTGCAGGTTGACAAGGATCACAGGCACATCCAGGTCGCGAACGGCGGGCAGCATATTGTATGAGGTGGCGTAGGTGAGCAGCTGCATGATGACCAGGTCCACGTCTGCGGCGCGGAACTTGTCGCCGGCTGCCATGGCCATCTCCTTGGTGGTGACAAGACCGCCGTCAATGACCTCGACGGTCGAAGGCAGGCGCTTTTTGAATTCGGCGTACTGGCCTTCGAATTCGGGCACCAGGGTGGGGAACTGGGGAAGATAGGCCCCCAGCGCAATGGAGAATACGCCGACGCGTGCTTTGGTATCGACTAACATGGACTGACCTCCCTTTTTTATGTATCGATTTTCATCTGGATCTTCAGGTTACCGAGGGCTGTGGCTTCGATGGGCAGGGCGACGACTTTTTTGCCTGTGAACTCTTCCGTGAGTTTATTCAGGAAATCATTTTTAGCCCCTCCGCCGACGATGTATACGCGCCCGCAAGTCATGCCGGAGGCTTGTTCCAGTTCATCCAGGGCGGATCTGTAGCTCAGAGCGAGGGAACGGTACGCGCAGCGGAAATAATCAGAAGGCCCCGTGGGCTTTGCGGCAAGAGCGCTGTCAAAGGCTGATTTCATGCTTTCCGGCGCCAGGAAGGCGGGGGCGTTGGCATCCACCGTTTCGTCAAAGGTGCTTTGTTCAGCTTCTGTGACAATCTCTCCGAAGTTTTTACCTGGGCAGATCTCATCCCTCAGGCGGTTGACGAGCCACATCCCCATGATGTTCTTCTGGTAGCGGTTGTAGCCGACGCCGCCCTCATTGGACCAGTTGAACTTTTCGCTGCGGGCGTCGGTGAGGGGCCGGTCGGTCTTCAGGCCCAGAAGGCTCCAGGTGCCTGACGAGATATAAGGCGCGTTTTCGTCCATAGGGATACCCTCCACCGCGCTTCCGGTATCGTGGGTGGCACAGAGCACGACACGGATGCCCTTATATTCCCCGATTTCCTCCCCGGGCTGTTTAAGCTTAGGGAACAGCGCCTCCGGGAGGCCCAGGGAACGGACGATGTCCAGGTCATATTCGCCGCTTTGGGCGCTGACCAGGCCGCCGGTGGTGGCGTTGGTGTACTCGTGGACTCCCATCCCGCACAATTTGTACATCAGGTAGCATGGGAGCATCAGGAAATCGGTGACCCCCTCGAGCCTGCCCGCCAGTTTGTCCGCGTACAGCTGGTAGAGGGTATTGAAGGGCTGGAACTGGATGCCGGTACGGCGGTAAAGCTCGGAGAAGGGGACCAGGGCATGCGCCCGGGGGATCGCTTCTTTGGTGCGGTCGTCCCGGTAAGCGTAGCAGGGCCAAACCTCTTCCCTGCCCCGCATCAGCACGTAGTCCACGCCCCAGGTGTCAATGGACAGGCTCACGATATCGGGATATGCGCCGCGTGCAATTTCAATGCCGGCGGTCACATGCCCCAAAAGAGCGGGGATATCCCATGTCAGGTGCCCGTCGATGCGCGTTACGCCGTTGGGGAAGCGGTAAACCTCCTCGGTGTGTATCGCGCCGTCTTCCTCCCAGCCGACGATGTGTCTGCCGGAGGACGCGCCGATGTCAATGGCAAGAAAGCGTTTTTTCATATGATCGTGCCTCGCATTGGTGTTTTTGACAGGATCTGTATGCCGTTCCCCGGCCGGCGGCGCCGGACGCAGGAACTATATATGGATATTATATTTAATCATATATGGCTTCGTCAAGGGTGGAACTCTCACGGGACAATGAAAAAAACGGACAAAAGGGATAAAAAACGATGGGAGACACGCCCGGGGCATTGCCAAACCCGGGAAAACTGATAAAATGGGACCTGCGGAGCAAAGAACCGTGATCAAAAAAAAGGAAAGCCCAGGAGACAGAACCATGTCCGACATTCGTTTGAAACCGGGGGAGAAAAAGGAGTTTTACCGCCGGCTTTTGACCATCGCCGCGCCCATATCTTTCCAGAGCCTGATGCTGGCCCTGGTGGCGGCCGCAGATGCCCTGATGCTGGGCCGCGTCGCCCAGGAACAAATGACGGCCGTGTCTCTTGCCGCCCAGATCCAGTTTGTCCAGAACATGATCCTGATGGCCGTGACCGGGGCAGGTTCCATCCTTGGCGCCCAGTACTGGGGCAAGGGGGACCGGGCAACGATGCAAAAACTGTTCCATCTGATGCTCAGGGCCAACGGTCTGATATCCCTGTTTTTTTTCGCGGCCTGCGAAGCGGTGCCGGAGATCCTGATGCGCCTGTTCACCCATGACGATGTCCTGATCGGTATCGGTATCACTTACCTGAAGATCGCCGGGTGGTCATATCTGATGACCGGCATATCCCAGTGCTATATTGCGATGATGAAGGTCTCGGATCACGTGCCTCCCAGCGCCTGGATCAGCTCCTGCACGGTGGTTACGAACATCATCCTCAATGCGGTTTTTATTTTCGGATTATTTGGCATCGAAGGAATGCAGGCACGAGGCGCCGCCCTGGCGACTACGCTGTCGCGCCTGGCGGAGCTGGCGCTTTGCCTGGCTGTCACGATGCGCAATGGCTATATCCGTCCCGATGTGCGTTCCCTGTTTTCATCCGACGCGCGCCTGGCAAGGGATTTTGCCCGGCAGTGCCTGCCGCTGCTCGGCGGGTCCCTTTTCTGGGGCGTGGGCTTTACGTCTTATACCGCCATCATGGGGCACATGGGCTCTGATGCCGCGGCGGCTAATTCCGTCGCCGCCGTGGTCAGGGACCTGGTGTGCTGCGCCTGCAACGGCATCGGCGGCGCCGCAGGCATCATGGTGGGCAACGAGCTTGGCGCGGGGAAACTGGAGCGCGGGAAACAGTACGGCATCAGGCTGATGAAGATATCCTTCGTCATCGGCTTCGCTTCAACGCTCCTTGTGTTGGCGGTGACCCCGTTGATCGTACGAATGGTGGTCCTGACCGATGAAGCGGGGGCGTATTTGACAGGGATGATGGTCATCATGGCTGTATACATGATCGGACGGTGTGTGAATACCGTCACGATCAACGGCGTCCTTGACGGAGGAGGGGACACCGTATTCGATGTGATCTCCCTTGCCGTCTGCATGTGGGGGATCGCCATCCCCCTTGCGCTGCTGGGAGCCTTTGTGTTCCGCTGGCCGGTGCTGCTGGTCTACGCCTGCACCTGCCTGGACGAGGTGGGGAAGATCCCCTGGGTCATTTACCGTTTGTACCGTTTCAAATGGGTGAGGAACCTGACGGAGCCGGATCCCCCAGAAGGTGCGTAAAAAAGGGTTTCTTCCTCAGTTCACTCATCATAAGGAGCATACTGCCTCCGGCCTGTTTATATAAACGGGAAAAAGTTCAGGGCATCCGCACGGGCAGCCCCAGGACAAGTCCGCCCATGCTGTACAGGTCCGTCTCTCTGTATTTCCCGCAGATCCTCGGGCACTTCCAGCAGGCTCATTGTACCATAAACGGAGCGTCAAAATGGATTTTACGTTTCGGCTGTGATATGTTAAACTGAAAATAATGATAGCCGGAGGGCCGGAGTGCTTTCCGCCTAGGCTGTTTTCGATGATGATATCCGCGGCATCCGAACTTTTACGCGCTTCAGCCGGACCGGAGGGCGCCGGATCCGCATGACGGATGTCTGCTGTTAAGGGAGGATCGACTATGAATCAGCACGGTATCAGTATCCTTGTGAAGGCGATGGCCCTGCTTCTGACAGCGTGCG
>JAFWWK010000139.1 GCA_017523615.1 Clostridia bacterium | reverse complement strand
GCCTCGCCGGGCAGCTCCACCGTGCCGAACTGGCGCATGCGCTTTTTGCCTTCCTTCTGTTTTTCAAGCAGCTTTTTCTTGCGCGTGATATCGCCGCCGTAGCACTTGGCAAGCACGTCCTTGCGCACGGCCCTGACCGTTTCCCGGGCGATGATCTTGCCGCCGATGGCCGCCTGGATGGGGATCTCGAACTGCTGCCTGGGGATAACGTCCTTCAGCTTTTCGCAGATGGCGCGGCCCCGGGCATAGGCGTTGTCCCTGAAAACGATCATCGTAAAAGCGTCGCAGAGCTCTCCGTTGAGCAGGATGTCCATCTTCACCAGGTCGCTCTCCCGGTATCCGGTGATCTCGTAGTCATAGCTGGCGTAGCCCCTGGAGCGGGACTTGAGTTGGTCGAAAAAGTCGAAAATGATCTCGTTCAGGGGCATGTCGAATTCCAGCCGCACACGCTTGCCCTCATACTGCATGTCCACAAAGACGCCCCGCTTGCTCTTGCACAGGTCCATCAGCGTCCCCAGGAATTCCTGGGGCGTATAGACGGCGGCGCGGACGAAGGGCTCGCTCATGGAGGCGATCTCGGTCACCGGCGGCAAATTGGAAGGATTGTCCAGCGTCATTTCGGTCCCGTCGGTTTTCTTCAGGCGGTAGATGACGCTGGGCGCCGTGGTAATCAGCCCCAGGTCGAATTCCCTTTCCAGCCGTTCCTGGATGATCTCCATATGCAAAAGGCCCAAAAAGCCGCAGCGGAAGCCATAGCCCAGGGCTGCGCTGGTCTCGGGCTCGAAGGACAAACTGGCGTCGTTCATCCTCAGCTTCTCCAAAGCGTCCTTCAGGTTGTCATAATCGGCGCCGTCGGCGGGATAAATACCGCAGAAGACCACCGGCTGGACCTCCTTGTAGCCGGGCAGAGGGCTGTCCGCCGGACGCTGGGCGTCGGTGACGGTATCGCCCACCCGGGTATCCCTCACGTCCTTGATGGAGGCGCTGATATATCCGACCTCGCCGGGCAAAAGGGCTTCCCTGGGCCTGAACCCCGGATCGAAGACCCCCACCTCGACCACATCGAATTCGGCGCCGGACTGCATCAGGCGCATCCTCATCCCCGGGAAGACCTTTCCCTCCATCACGCGCACATAGCAGATGGCCCCGCGGTAATTGTCATATTTCGCGTCGAAGACCAGCGCCTTCAGCG
Organism: Clostridia bacterium; assembly: GCA_017523615.1. Classification (GTDB taxonomy): domain Bacteria; phylum Bacillota; class Clostridia; order Christensenellales; family Aristaeellaceae; genus RUG756. The sequence goes on along the minus strand of JAFWWK010000139.1, from coordinate 6,923 downwards.
GCCGGTCCTCCTCGCCGCCGGGAGCCGGGATCCTTTGGACCACCGCCTCCAGCACGTCCTCGATCCCGATGCCCTGCTTGGCGGAAATGGCGGGGGCGTCCGAAGCGTCCAGGCCGATCTCGTCCTCGATGTCCTTCCGGGTCTCGTCCACCTGGGCGGACGGCAGGTCGATCTTGTTGATGACCGGGACGATCTCCAGGTCGTGGTCCAGGGCCAGGTAGGTGTTGGCCAGGGTCTGGGCCTCGACGCCCTGGGTGGCGTCCACCACCAGGAGGGCGCCTTCGCAGGCGGCCAGGGCGCGGCTCACCTCATAGCTGAAATCCACGTGGCCGGGGGTATCGATCAGGTTCAGTTCGTATTCCTCGCCGTCCTTAGCGCGGTAGCGCATGTTGACAGGCTTTGATTTGATGGTGATGCCGCGCTCCCGTTCCAGCTCCATGCTGTCCAGGATCTGTTCCACCATCTGGCGCTGCTCGAACACCCCGGTCTTTTCCAGGATACGGTCCGCCAGGGTGGATTTGCCGTGATCGATATGGGCGATAATGCAGAAATTGCGGATCCTTGACAAACGCTGGTCCATTTCATCCCTCCGTTACATGATCAGGTCGGTCACCACGTCATCCATCAGCGCCATGACCACCGGCTTGCCCTTGTCGCTCATCGACGCGGCTCCCAGATCCTCAGTGGAGATCGGGGTCAGGGTGCCGCTCTTCTGCACCACGGTCATATTCGTCAGGCCCCGCACAACGCCGCAGGCTGCCACATAGGTGCCGGTCAGCCCGTCGCGGTTCAGGGTGACGCATTTCGCGCCCTTGCCGCCCCGGGCCTGGCTGTCGGCAAGCGCGCCCATGACCTTCTTGGCGTAGCCGCGCTCAGTCATCACCACCAGCTGCGCGCCGTTGTCAAAAACGGCGCCAAGGATGACCCTGTCGTTCCCATCCAGCCGGATGCCGCGCACCCCGGCCGCGCTGCGGCCGCTTACGGGCACCTCGCCCGCGTCGAATCGTATGGACTGACCTTTCCTCGTCACAAGCAGCATCTCGTCGCTTTCGGCGCAGCGTGTGACGTCCAAGAGCGCGTCGTCGTTCTTGAGGCCGATGACGCTGAAAGTCCTGCGCCGGACCGCAAATTCCGTCATGGCCATGCGCTTGACCATGCCCTGGGCCGTCACGAACATGACCTCGCCCGGACCCTGGATCTCTCCGGGGGATACGTCCAGCATCCGGACACAGTTTTCGCCCTTTTCTAGGCCGTTCAAAACCCCGCTGAGGCTGACGCCCCTTTCCTTGGTACGGTTGATCTCCGCCAGGTCCCCGACGTTCAGGACGAACACATTGCCCCGGTCGGTAAAGAACAGCAGGCTGTGGTCCGTCTGCGTGCGGAAGACGAAGCGGTTGAAGTCGCCCTCTTTCTCGGGCAGGTCCAGCTTTTCAAAGGTCCTGGGAGCGTACCTGCGAAGGAGCCCCGCCCGGGTCAGGCAAACCACCGCGTCGTCGGGGATGATCTCCTCGGCCTCTTCTTCCTCCTCGGCCTCCTCCTCGCCCTTTTCGATCGTCGTCCTGCGGTCGTCGCCGTAAGTTTCCGCGATCTCGCGCATCTCCTTCTTGATCACGTTCATCAGCTTCTTTTCGCTGGCGAGGATCCCTTCCAGGGTGGTGATCAGCTTCAGGATATCGGCGTATTCTTTTCTCAGCGTCTCGATCTCAAGGCCTGTCAGGCGCTGCAGCCTCAGGTCCAGGATGGCCTGGGCCTGGGCCTCGTCAAAGCCGAAGCGGTCCATCAGGCGTGTTCTGGCTTCCCTACCGTTTTTGGACGAACGGATCAGGGCAAGCACCTCGTCCAGGTTATCCACCGCGACGATCAGCGCTTCCAGGATGTGGGCCCGGGCCCGTGCCTGGGCCAGCTCGTATTCGGTGCGGCGGCGGACCACCGTCTTCTGGTGGCCGATATAATAGCCAAGGACGGTCTTCAGCCCCATGGTCAGGGGCTTGCCCTCGGCCACGGCCACCAAATTGACCCCAAAGGTCACCTGAAGGTCGGAATACTTGTAAAGCGTTTTCAGGATCTTCCCCGCGTCGGCGTCCCTTCGGACCTCGACCACCGCCCGCATACCGGTGCGGTCGCTTTCGTCCCGGATGTCATAGATCCCGCCCAGCTGGCCCTTCTTCTCCTCGCTGAGCCGGAGTATTTTTTCCAGCATCTGGGCCTTGTTGACATTATAGGGCACCTCGGTGATGCAGATCAGCTTGCGCCCGGAGGCGCCGTCCTCGATGTGCACCCGAGCCCGGAGGGTCAGTTTGCCCCTGCCGGTCTCGTAGGCCTGACGGATCTCCGGCGTGTCCATCAGGATGCCGCCGGTGGGGAAATCCGGGGCCGCCACCAGCTTCATCAGTTCATCCAGCGAAATATCGGGGTCGTCGATCTGCGCGCAGCAGGCGTTCACCACCTCCCTGAGGTTGTGGGGAGGAATGTTGGTGGCCAGGCCCACGGCTATGCCGCTGGCGCCGTTCACCAGGATGTTGGGGAACCTGGCGGGCAGCAGGTCCGGCTCCTTCAGGGTGTCGTCGAAGTTCAGCCTGAAGGGCACCGTGTCCTTGTCGATGTCCCGGAGCATCTGCATGGCCAGCGGGGCCATGCGGGCTTCCGTGTAGCGCATCGCGGCGGCGCTGTCGCCGTCGATGGAGCCGAAATTGCCGTGCCCGTCAACCAGCAAGCCGCGCATATTGAAGGGCTGACCCATGCGCACCAGGGCGTCGTACACCGAGGAGTCGCCGTGCGGATGGTATTTGCCCAGGCAGTCGCCGACGATGCGGGCGCATTTGCGGTGGGGTTTGTCCGGGGTGAGGCCCAGTTCCTGCATGGTGAACAGGATACGGCGCTGCACCGGCTTCAGGCCGTCCTCCACCCTGGGGATCGCCCGCTCCAGGATGACATATTCGGCATAGGGCATCATGCTCTGATGCATGACCTCCTCCAGGGAGGCCTGGATGATATCGGGAGTGTATACCGGAGGCTCCGGCGGTTTTTTTGCCATGTCGTTCCACCTTTGTCGCGTTCTTCCGGGCGTCCGCCCGGTTTAAAAACATTGCAGCGTCCGTTATTTTTCACCGCTTCCCCAGGTCATTCGGTAGCTGTCCTCCAGGGTACCCTCGAAGCGGTCCGCCTTGTTGAATTCGGCGTGCTCGGTGATATATTCCCGGCGGGGTTCCACCTTGTCGCCCATGAGGGTCGTGATCAGGCTGTCCTCCCGCACCGCGTCCTCGATGGTCACCTGCATCAGTTTGCGGTTTTTCGGGTCCATGGTGGTCTCCCACAATTGTTCCGGGTTCATCTCGCCCAGGCCCTTGTAGCGCTGGACGGTGTAGCCGCCCTTCAGTCCCTTGGTGAGCTTCTTCAGCTCCCGGTCGTCGTAGGCGTACTGGATGCCCGAGGCGCGCTTGACCGCGTACAGGGGCGGCATGCCGATAAAGACGTGGCCCTCTGTGACCAGCTCCCGCATATAGCGGTAGAAGAAGGTCAGCAGGATGGCCCTGATATGGGCGCCGTCCTGGTCGGCGTCGGCCAGGATGATGACCTTGTGGTACTTAAGGCTGTCCAGGGTAAAATCCTCGTCGATCCCCGTCCCCAGGGCGGTGATGATGGAGCGGAACTCCTCGTTGGCAAGCACCTGGTCGATGCGCTTTTTTTCCACGTTCAGGGGCTTGCCGCGCAGCGGAAGGATCGCCTGGAAGCGGCGGTCCCTGCCCTGCTTGGCGCTGCCGCCGGCGCTGTCGCCCTCCACGATGAAAAGCTCGTTCTCCGCAGCCTTCCTGCCGGTGCATGCCGAAAGCTTGCCCACCAGCGGGGCGGCTTCCAGGGCGCTCTTCTTCCTGGCCAGGTCCTTGGCCTTTTGGGCCGCTTCCCTCACCTTGGCGGACTTGAGGGCCTTTTCGACGATCTTCTGCCCCAGGTCCTGGTTCTTGAGGTCCTCCAGGTACAGCGTCATTTCGTTCATGACGATGCTTTCCACCGCGGGACGCACCTCGGTGTTGCCAAGCCTTCCCTTGGTCTGCCCCTCAAACTGGGGGTTTTTCACCATCACGGAAATGACGGCGGTCAGCCCCTCCCGGAAATCCTCCCCGGAAAGGTTGTTGTCCTTCTCCTTCAGGGCGCCGATCCTGCGGGCATAATCGTTGAATATCCGGGTCCAGGCGCTCCTGAACCCCGCCTCGTGGGTGCCTCCCTCGCCGGTGGAGATGTTGTTGGCAAAGGAGAACACCGAAACGGAATAGCTGTCGGTGTACTGGACCGCCGCGCTGAAGCGGATGTCGTCCTTCTGGCCCGAAAAAACGATGATCTCATCCGTCAGGGGCGTCTTTTCCCGGTTGAGCCAGCGGACGTAATCCGCGATGCCCCCGGCATAGCAGAATTCTTCCGTCCGCCCGGCGCTGTCGGACACCCTTTCGTCGGTCAGGGTGATCCTTACGTTGGGGTTCAGGTAGGCCAGCTCCCTCAGGCGGGAGCGTACCACGTCGTGGTTGAACACCGTATCCTCAAAGATGCGGTCGTCCGGCAGGAAGCGGACCAGGGTGCCCCGCTTGCGGGTGTTGCCCAGGCGCTCCAGGGGAGTCACGGCTTTCCCGGCCATGACCTTGCCTTCCGTTTCATCGTAATTGCTCTCAAAGCGGATGGCCCAGTGGGTCCAGTCCCGGAAGGAATCCACCGTCATCCAGCGGCTCAGGGCGTTGACCACGCTGGCGCCCACCCCATGGAGACCGCCGGAATAGGCATAGTTTTCGTTGCCGAACTTGCCGCCGGCGTGAAGGCGGGTATAGATGACCTCCACGCCGGAAATGCCCAATTCCGGATGCATGTCCACGGGGACGCCGCGCCCGTTGTCCCACACCGAGGCGCTGCCGTCCTTATGCAGCGTCACCTGCACCTCGGTGGCAAAACCGCCCATGCATTCGTCGATGCCGTTGTCCACGATCTCCCACAAAAGGTGGTGCAGCCCGCGGCTGCCGGTGGTCCCGATATACATACCCGGACGCATGCGCACCGCGTCCAGTCCCTCCAGCACCCGGATGGCGCTGGCGTCATAACTCTGTGCCATAATCCCTCGCTGAAAAATTTCTGAATAAGAGAGGCGGGGCCCAATGGGCGGCCCCTCGTAATACCGTATCGCCGGTAAAGACGGGAAGGGTCCATTTGCCGGTCCGGCCGGCAAAAAGCCGGATAAGCGTTCCCAGCCAGTATAAGATGATAACATTTTTTTGCCCGTTATGCAATCCCCGCCCTTGTTGACGCGTGCCGGGCCAAAAGGGTATAATACCCGCAGGCGCGCGGCTCGGGAAGGATCCCCCGGATATCGACGCCGGCGCCCGCTCCTCACGGGAGGCCGTTTTTACGATCCCGCCTGTCTGTAAAAAAAGGAGAACCCGCCGATGAAAAAGACCCTCAGCGCATTATGTCTTTTGTTCGTCCTGATCCTGTCCGTCCCCGCCGCTTCGGCCGGGAGCATCCCCGCCGCGCTGCGCTTTACCCAGCAGGACAGCGGACGGATCTATATCCGCGATAAGGTCTACACCATGATCGCCTATCCCGACACCGCCTGCCCCTCGGTGGACGAAGAGATGCGCGCCTTGCTGGACGGAATGTTCGCCCGCGGCATGCAGCGCCTTCCCTCCGGCGTCGGGACCGTCGCCGACAATTACCTGGACGTGGGTGCCCAGGTTTTCCGTACCGGCTCTTCCTGGATGAGCTTTCTTTCCATCGCTTCCATCGCATGGGATAAGGAGCAGGTCTACGTGGACGTGGATACCCGGGTATACGATATGGAGACCGGCAGCCGCGTTCGCCTGACCGACGTTCTCAGGGAGGACAGCGCCGTATGGGACCTTCTGGCCTCCGCCGTCCGGCAGGAACTGACCGCCTACTGGCCCAAGGATACCGCCGACAGCGAGCAGCTGGCCCTTTTGTGCCAGCCCGGATCCCTGAAGGAAGCGCGTTTCACCCTGAGCCCCGGCCGTCTGACCCTGCATTACCGGGCCGACGAGATCTACCCCGGAAAAAATACCCTGATGCACGTCGGCATCAGCTACGCTTTTCTCAGGGATTACATGACCGAAGCGGCCCTTGCCCAGACCGACAATTCCCGCTATGACCTGGTGGCGCTCACCTTCGATGACGGCCCCAACGGCAATTCCACCGTACGGGTGCTGCAGACCCTCCGCCGCTACGGGGCCCAGGGCACCTTCTTCATGGTCGGCACCGCCCTTGGGAACGGACACTGGTGCGCCGCCCGCTCCCACGACGCCCTCCACGACGCCGAAAGCCACAACTGGGTCCATGTCTACGAGGACCTGAGTCCCGAAAACGTAAAGACCTGGAAGGAAAAATTCGATAAACTGCTGATCTCCATCATCGGCAAAGGCGCGTCCTACATGCGCGCGCCCGGGGGCTATTACCGCCGGTATATCTCAGGCGGGGCAAACCTGCCTATGATCCAGTGGTCGGTCACCTCCACCGATCCCGGGTCGGATCAGGTCCAGAGGATCGCCGGCATCGTCCGCAGCAAGACCAAACCCGGCAGCGTTGTCCTTTTCCACGACCTGAACCCCCGCTGCTCGGAATACCTGGACCTGGTGCTCCAGTGGCTGGAGGAAAACGGCTACCTGTGCGTCACCGTCAGCGAAATGTTCGAAATGTACGGCGATCCCCTCAGGGGCGGCGAAGTCTACTACGACTGCGAAGGCCGCCAGAGGTAAAACAGGCCGCGGATACGCGGCGCAGGGTAACAGCGTGCTGAAAGGGACCGCCCGCGGCGGTCCCTTTCAGTTTGTTTATGTTTTTATACTATTCTCAATTAAGATTGATAAATAAATCTATATATGATATAATACCCCTTGAAGGGGGCATGAAGGTGCGGAGGCAAACAATCAGCG
>JAFWWK010000138.1 GCA_017523615.1 Clostridia bacterium | reverse complement strand
GGACCCGTTCGGGCGGATGGCGATCCCCTCGGTCTGGAACAGCTTTGGTACCTGCTGTTCGGTTCGGGCCAAAGGCAGGAACAGGCCGTTATGCCGCACGATGAAACAGTTGACGCCCTTCGCGGCCTGGGGATCGAGGTCCCGGATCAGACTGTGGAGCAGACGGAGCGCGATCTGGAAGACGTGATCCTGTGGAGCAGGCAGGCCTTTCCTTCAAGAAAAGAACAGCCCTGGGAATTTACCCTGATGCTGCTCGACCGGATCGGCTGGGGTAATTTCGATTATGTGACCGGCGAGTGGACCCCCACTTCATCGGACGTCTACGCCTTTGACGCGGAGGTTTTCGATATCTGCCACATGTATACCCTCTTCCTGCAGGGAGTCTCTTCCATTGTGCCGGGCTTTGTCTGTACGGACATAGCGGAGGTCATCGACGAATGGGACGAAACTGAGATCGCGGCAGGATCCCCGCTGCCCGGCAGCCGCCCGGAAGGGATCACCACGGTCCGCTTTACCCTGAATGGGCACAGCCATGAGATGCGTATGAACTATTACGGCGACTGGTTTGACGAAACGGCGATCGACCAGATCAACACGATCCTGGCCGCCGAGGGATTTTCGGGAAGGATCATCGCCTATATGGACGGCGGACAGGGACTGATCCTTTTCTACGGCGATGATGCTTTTGCCGGGCAGTTGGAAAAGATCATGCCCCTTCCGTATAAGTGATCAGCGTACAGTTCCCGAGCCCTTATGGGAATTTGTGACTGTTCAGTCACCGCAGGGGGGGCTCAACGCCCCCCTGTTACGGAAGTCTACTCGCTTCGCTCGCTAGGTCAGGTTCACACTGGTCGCCTCGCTGCGCTGCCGCTTGCGATGCTCCCGTGTTCACCACGCTTCCGCCTCGCTTTCGCCTGCGGCGAATGCCCCACTGGGGCACCACTCAACTCCGTCCCCCGCAGCGTACATGCCGCTGCTGCGGATTATGATCAAGGGTGTTCCCCCTTGATGATCTCCTCGCCATGTTCTTTTCAGCACCTTCATCCCATCGACCTGCGGGTGGCTTCGCCATCCGCCGAGTAGATCGGCGGACTCCGGGATGCGGCGCTGAAAAGAACAGCTTCTTGTTTCGTCTCCGATACACGACTGAACAGTTACGGGAATTTTCAATAACAGGAATGGATCCGGGCAGCAGGAGGCCAAAGGATGGATCGCGGCGTTTCTCGACGAAAAAAGGAAAGCCTGGTCTCCGTTGTGGATCATTGGGATGATCGATCTCAGGGATTCCCTTCCGGGCGCCGAGACGGGTCATGAATACCGTGCCTTTGTGCACGCGGTGACCGGTGAATTCGTCGTGCCGCCGACAGTTGCGGAATATGAAATCGGCTGGTGACTTCAGAATTTTTGGAGAGTAGATCATGCGTGCCAAGAAGATATTTATACGAACTGCATTGATCGTTTTCGTGATACTGTCTGTATATTTTTTGAACAGTTTCCTTGTTCCGGCATTGCGCTGTTCCAGCGCCCGGCAGATGTCTGCGGCAGAATATGGCAAATCAGAATTTGACAGTATAGTCATGGCAGCTTTTCCGTCCTTTATCCCATCATATTTCGATCTGTATGAAGTTATATACGATGAAAAAGGATTCGTGTGGTTAGCCTATGTAGTAAAAGAGGAACATAGAATGCCAAGACCGACTGAATTTACATTGGACGGGGATTATAACGTTCTTGATTTGTATCGGTATGACCCTTTGTGGAATCAGATAGAACAGATATCCTGATCTCCTCATGAAGGGAGATATACGGATTGAGAGCATACAGAACCCGACAGTAAACAGATGGAGACAATAAAGATGAACAAGATCCTGACTATCCCGATAATGATGAGATCTGTTCAGGTATTTATGTTCCTTTTTACGCTTTATTCGGTGATCATGGCATTTGCGGAAAGGAAAAAGGCTAAAGGGATCAAAAACATCTGCTGGATGGGTCCAGGGCCCGCGGCAGTGATATTCGTGCCGTCCGCTTTCCTGACGGGCTTCAGTTTTTCGGGGCAGTACGGATGGCGCCTGTCCTTAGGGCTTTCCGTTCTCTTTCTTTACTGCGTCTGCACACTGGCCAACATGCAGGTCCAATGGGATACGAACGGCTTCATCTACAGAACAGCAATGCGCCGCAGGGTTCGCTATGCTTTTTCGAATATTCGTCGGGTAAAGATTATCCGTTATCGCTTCGGCAGTGACCTGCTGATGAGGGTCGGACGCAGGATGATCCTGCTGGATTATATGATGGGGCTGCCCCGTTTCCTCTCCGAATATGACAACTGGCGTACAAGAAACGGGTTTGACACGGTATGGGAAGAGCGGGAAAAGCGCTGGATGGAGAAATACCTGCGGCACGGACCTTTCCGCAGGAAGCTTGATAGGATCTCTGGCGGCCGTACCGCGCTGGTTTTGTCCCTGATCCTCGGGCCGTTTCTTGCCGTGATCGGCATATTTGGACTCCTTACCATCCGGCCGACATCACCCAGGGATGTTTTTGCCCTGGTATGCTCCGGCGCGTTCGCGTTGCTTGGGATCATTTTTCCGATCCTGTATCTTTACGGCGTCATCCGTATGGACCGAAAGATCCTCAGGTTCTATATAAGCGGAACGATCCGTCCCGATCCCGAAGAGCCGAAGAAGCAAAAGCAATAGAGGAAAGAGAATTAAACGATTCCTGAAGGAGGAAGAAACGATGTTGAAAAGGTTCCTGTGTTCCCTTGCGGCGTTTGCCGTTCTCTTTTCCTGCGCAATGGCGGAACAGACCCGGCCCCGACTGATCGAAGCGAAAGAGGGCGAGCCCGCGGCCATGCAGATCCGATCCTTGGAGGGCGATCAGGCAGTGGGCATCCTCGGCGTGGAAAGCGAGCCCCAGCGGCGCCGCTGGGAGGATTTTTCCCGGGTGTTCACGACTTTCGTCAAAAAGAACTGGAACCGTGACGTTCAGTTTTCCGGCGCGGTGTGGTCCGACGGGCGCTGGCTG
>JAFWWK010000137.1 GCA_017523615.1 Clostridia bacterium | reverse complement strand
GAACCGACCGGGTCTGGTCGATCCTCTCGCTTATTACCTGAGAAATACTTGAAACCATGTTGCGATGTAGCGCCGTATACCTGACCGGTACGTACGGTGCAACGGGAGGGGCGAGGGCTAACGCCCTCCCTCTACCCTATTGGGATCAGGAGAAGAAAACCAGTTCTTCCTTGGGAGGGGCCACCGCACGGATATCCTCCGCGTAGAGCACAGGGCCCACTTCGCCGTACATTTTGTTGAATTCCTGTTTCACCTTGGCGGTCACCAGCACCCATTCGCCCATGGGCAGCAGCGGCGCTTCCTTGGTTTTACACATAAAGCCCAGGAAGCGGATGTCATCGGCGCAGCAGGTCATGGCCTTGCGGCCGGGGACGAAAAACTCGTTTTCGTCTTCCTTTGATTTCAGCACCACGCCCTTGAACTGGACTCGCCTGCCGTCGTAGCGCTCGGGATGGTCCCGCATATCCATGTACCACAGGCCGTAGTCGATGTCGTCGATGACCATCGGGTCGGCGTTCAGGTCGTAGGGCATGGTGTCCTCGAAGGCGTCGATCATGTTTCCGTCCTCGCCCTCAAACAACACGTCGCTCATGGGACTGACCACTTTCACGCTGCGGCGGAAGCCGGCCAGGCCGTCGTCCTTTTTGCAGCGGTTGAATATCACCATGTCGGCCCCGTTGATCATGTCGGTAAAGATAGAGCGCATGTTGTTCATGTATATCTTGAAGGTGGAGGCGTCTACCGTGACGATGTGCTGCACCAGTTCCCACTTGCGGGGCATCTCCATCTGGTAAAGGAGGCCGACGCCCCACAGCGGGTTGAACTCCACCAGCACCCTCGCGGGGCGGTATTTGCGGTCCATCTGGTTCAGGCGTTCGGCGGTCAGGTCGTCCTTGTTTTCAAGTGTCTCCACGACTACCTTGGCGGCTTTCAGATCCCTGTCTTTGTAATCCTCCTCGCCTTCCTCGCACTTGATCAGGAGGGTCCTTCCGGGGATCCGGAAATTTTTCTGCTGAAGGGTGTAGTTGAGGAAGGAGGTCTTCCCGCTTTCGATGAAACCGGTGATCAGATATACCGGAATACCGCGTTCTGGCATTGTTCACACATCCTTTGGAATTTGATCAGCGGCTGACACGGAAAAGTTCGGCCAGCTTTTTTTCGTCAAGTTTGGAGCCGATGACGCAGAAGCGTCCGGTGATCTCGGGGCTGCCGGTGCGGATATCGCACTCTTCGGGGACCATGTCGAAATAGATCCAATTTCCGTCAGCGCCGTCCACCATGCCCTTGCAGCGCAGCACGGTGCCGAGACCGGTATTGTCGGAGAGAGTTTTCAGAATGCCTTCGATCTCCTCGCGGGTGTACTTGTTGGCAGTCTCGGTGCCCCAGGAGGTGAACACCTCGTCGGCGTGATGATGATGGTGATGCCCATGGTGGTGGTGTTCGTGTTCGTGTTCGTCGTCATCATCGTCGCCATCGTCGTGATGATGGTGGTGGTGTTCATGCTCATCTTCGTCATCGTGATGATGGTGGTGATGCTCGTGTTTGTCGTCATCGTCATCATCATCGTCATCATCATGGTGATGCTCGTGCCCTTCCTCGTCATGGTCGTGATGGTGATGGTGGCATTCGCACTCCTCGTCATCGCACTCGTCGTCATCATCGTCCTCGTCCTCGGGCAGCGGGACGGACAGGGTAAATTCCTTTTTGCCCTCTTCCATGGTCTCCAGCACTTTTTTGCCGTCCAGTTTGTCGATGGGGGTGGTGATCACGGCGCATTCGGGGTTGAGGGACTTGATCATGTCCACTGTGTCGCTGATCTTTTCGGGGGTCGCCTTGGCGGTATCGGTCCTGGACAGGATGACCACCTTGGCAAACTGGATCTGGTTTTCAAAAAACTCGCCGAAGGCTCTGCGGTACATGGCGCATTTGTTGACATCGGCTACGGTGGTGTAGGAATTGAGCACCACGTCGCCGGTCAGGCCGGCCTTCTGCACGGCCTTGATCACGTCGCTCAGTTTGCCCACGCCAGAGGGCTCGATGATGACGCGGTCGGGATGGTATTTGTCCACCACTTCCTTCAGCGCCGTGCCGAAGTCGCCTACCAGGCTGCAGCAGATGCAGCCGGAATTCATTTCCTTGATCTCGATGCCGGCCTCCTTCAGGAAACCGCCGTCAATGCCGATCTCACCGAATTCGTTTTCGATGAGGACCACCTGCTCGCCCTTCAGGGCTTCCGAAAGCAGTTTTTTGATCAGCGTGGTCTTGCCCGCGCCGAGGAAACCGGAGATGATATCGATCCTGGTCATAATAAAAACTCCTTTGCCTTACACTTGGGGACGCCGGCCCGCAGGGACCTTTGACGCCATATTTATTGTACAATGTCTGTCAAGAGATTTATTATCCGGTCCTGCTGTTCCGGGACAGCCGAATGCCGGACACATATTCGATTTCACACATCAGGCCGGATCGTATCGACTATACCGGGAAAATGTCGATAAATGATCTCTGGGACAAGAATCTAAAGTGCCTCACCGTGTGGCCGCTTCTTGACAAGGCGCCTTTCCGTGGCTTATGATGCAGAAAGAGTCTGGCAGTGGGCCCTTCCGGGCCCGGAAAGGATCGTAAGATGAAATACGAAATCCGCAGAGAGAACCTTGAAAAATGGACGGGACGGTTTGAGAACGATCCCGGCAGGAAACTGGCCCGCATGGCCCTGAGCCGCGCGGACATCAACAACGCCGCCTACGATGCCTCAGTGGGCTCCTCCCTCCGGTACACTTTTTCGGTGGAGATCCCGACCCTTCCTGTGACCAACCAGATGCAGAGCGGGCGCTGCTGGCTGTTTGCCGCAGCCAACGTGCTCAGGGAGCGCATCGCCAAAGAGCTGAACCTGGAGCAATTTGAGCTGAGCCAGAGCTATCTGGCGTTTTATGACAAGTTCGAGCGAGCCAACTATTTTATCGAAGGCATCCTGGACACCGCCGACAGGCCCCTGGACGACCGGACGGTGGCCTTTATCCTGAAGACCGGCGTGCACGACGGCGGACAGTGGGATATGTTCGCCAATATCGTCAGGAAATACGGTGTGGTGCCCAAGTCCGCTTTCGACGAGACCTGGCAGTCGTCACATTCCCGTCAGATGAACCACTATATCAACCGTTACCTCAAGAAATGCGCCGTCCGCCTGCGGGACATGAAAAACGGCGGGGAAGGGGAGAAAACCATCCGCGCATACAGGGAAGAGATCCTGGAAAAGGTGTGGTCCTTCCTGTGCACATGCTACGGCGTACCGCCCAGGGAATTCGATTTTGAATACACCGACAAGGACAAAAATTACCATATCGAACCCGGCATGACCCCCGCGTCTTTTACGGCGAAGTACGTCGGCGACTATCTGGACAGTGTGGTTTCCATCATCAACGCCCCCACCGCCGACAAGCCATTCGGCCGCACCTTTTCAGTGCAGTGCCTGGGCAACGTGGTGGGCGGCAGGGATGTGAAGCACCTGAACCTCCCGATGGATGTGTTCAAGGCCGCGGTCATCCGGCAGATGCAGGCCGGAAAGCCGGTCTGGTTCGGCAGTGACGTGGGCAAGTGGGGCGACAGGGACAACGGCTTCTGGGACGACGCATCCTTTGACGCGGAGCTGCTCACAGGGCTGGACCTTGCCCTGTCCAAGGAGGACGCGCTCAACACGGGTTTTTCGGCCATGAATCACGCTATGGTGCTGACCGGCGTGGACCTGAAGGACGGAAAGCCCGTCCGCTGGAAGATCGAAAACAGCTGGGGCGACGAAAAGGGCAAAAAGGGCTATTACATCTGTTCAGACACTTGGTTCGACCAGTACGTCTACCAGGCGGCGGTCGAAAAGGAATATCTGGGCGACGACGCCGCCAAGTACGACGCGCCTCCCATCTGGCTGGCGCCGTGGGATCCGATGGGGACGCTGGCATGAACGGCCTGATCGCGTCACAGCTGGCCGCCATGGGGGAGGGCTGCCCCGGCGCGCTTTCCTACCTGAGCAACGCTTCCGCATTGCTTATGGAAATGCTGCCCGATATCAACTGGGTGGGCTTTTACATCCGGCGGGGCGGGGAACTGATCCTCGGGCCCTTCCAGGGAAAGGCCGCGTGTGTCCGTATCCCGATGGGCAGGGGCGTCTGCGGCACCGCCGCGGCGGAAGACCGGGTGGTGGCGGTGGAGGATGTGCATATGTTTCCCGGCCACATCGCCTGCGACAGCGCCTCCGCGTCGGAGATCGTCGCGCCTCTGCACGATCCGTCGGGGAGGGTGGTCGGCGTCCTTGATATCGACAGTCCTGTCAGAGGCCGCTTCAGCGCCGCCCACGTGTCCGCCGCCGGGATCGCGGCCAATGAGATCGAAAAGGTCCTTTCCGCCCTGGGGGACTTGGGACATCTTGTCGGTGAAGGCGCGGAAGACCGGAAAGCTTGAGGTTCCGTCCGCGAAGTACAGCCTGAAAGCCCCGAAAACGAAAAAAAGCCGGCCTGTGTCGAAGGCCGGATCACCGAGAGGATAAGCATAGGCCCGCTCCCATCAAACGGAGCGGGCCTTTCCTGCGCGGGTCATTCGATCTCGAATACCACCTGCACCGTGGCGGAAACACTCAGGTCCCCTGCCAGGATGGCGGTGGAGCCGGCTTCGTCAGCGACGGCGCTTTCCTTCATTGCGCCGGCCGCGCGGGCATAAACCACGGTGTTCTGGGGAATGGACACCGAAACGATGCCCTTGATCTTTACTCCCAGCGCGCCTGCCAGCAGTTCCGCCTGGGCCTTCGCGTCGGCGCAGGCCAGCGTCAGGGCCCGGTCATAGGCCTCTGACTGGGCGGAGGAATGGAAGGTGAGGCTGTTCATCTGGTTGGCTCCGGCGCCGCCGGCTGCGTCGATGTAGGTGCCGATCAAAGCGGTATCGTGGACGGTGATGATCAGGCTGTTGGAAACGTGATAGATCACGGTACGGTTTTCGGCGCCGCCTTCGCCGTAGGAATAGGCGTAGGAGGTGTACACGTTGAAACCGCCGGTCTTCATGTCTTCAGAGGCGCATCCCGCGCCTTGAAGGGCTGAGATCACCTGCTCCATCAGGCGGGCGTTTTCCTGCTGCGCGTCGGCGACGTTGACGCTTTCGGTATCCACGCCCACCGAAAGCGTGGCGTATTCGGCGTCCAGCGCTACAGTGGCAGCCCCCTGGACGGTCAGGGTACCGCCCTCGTCCGCCAGGGCCGGCAGGGTCAGGGCCAAAGCCAGGGCCAGGATCAGGGGAAACAGGGCTTTTTTCATGATGGTCGTCCTTTCCTCCGGCGCTCGGCCGGACTGTGCTGTATGCACATTATCATAACGAACGCCGGGAACGCAATATTCCCGGCAGACAAAAACATTTCCGACGGCGGGCGGACCGGTTTTGATCCTGATGCCGATTTCGTCTTTCGCGGCGGTTTTCCCTTGTCCTTGACAAAAATCCCTTGTTGGATTATACTTGTCATGCTCACGGAGGGGTATCGAAGCGGTCATAACGGGGCTGACTCGAAATCAGTTTGCTCTGCAAAGGGCACGTGGGTTCGAATCCCACCCTCTCCGCCATCCGACCCGCCTGAAACGTAGGTTTCAGGCGGGTTCTCGGGTTTTTGGGAGGTGTGGATAACCCGGGAAGTTCCACATGACGCGCATGTTTTCGGAGAGAAAACCGACCCTCTTGAAACCATGGTGTGACAAGGCTTTCAGGGTTTTTGGCAGCATTTGTCAGCAGATGCGCCATTGCCAAGTTCCAGGAAATTTTTACCTCTGTATTTTCTGTCAGGAGAGAAAACCGACCCCTCTTCATCCGCTAATGCTTACATAGGAGTACCAAACATAGGATCAGAGTAGGAGTGTGTAAGATTCTTTCGTTTGCCGCATTTTGCGCACTGAAGCGTGGCCATACCCAGACCTTGACTGTTCCTGTATTGTCTTACTTTTTCCCATTTGTGATACCAGCCGTCCGTTGCGTTGCCCTTTGGACAGATTTTTGCGTTGGCTTCATTCCAGTCGGAATAATCATTGAAAACACATCCGACGTCCCTTCCGTCCTTGGCTTGTTCGTAATTTCCCAGGAAAGCGCACCATGCGCCGCCGGCTACGGCTTCCATTTCGTCGTCGTCCACTTCTTCAAGGTCTCCGGGTCCACGGCTCATTTGGATCTCATGCCATGCCCGGGCCGCTTCTTCCTCCGTGGCCTGACCGCCCAGCAGGGCCTTCACTTCTTCCGGGCTGTTTGCGTTCAGCAGCTTTTCCCTCAGTTCCTTTGTGATTTCCATGGTTTTTCCTCCTTTATTCGGTTACGCCCAGGCTTTCCAGCAGGGCGTCCTTTTTCGCTTTCCAGCCGTCCCTGAAATAGGCGCAGGCGACAGGGTCCGGCTTGAGGT
>JAFWWK010000136.1 GCA_017523615.1 Clostridia bacterium | reverse complement strand
GGGCGGCGGTGAACCAGGGCGGCGGCAGGGAAACGCCGATGGCTGCCTCCGCTTTTTCCGTGAAAGTGCTGCCTTCAAAAAGCATACGCACTTTGCCGATTTGCTCCGTGATCGCGACACGCTCCACAGGCCAGATGTTTTCCATATAATCGTCATAGTGCGTGATCATGACCCGGCATACACGGATGATGGAATCGAGCGTATAGCCCGGCAGGTCCAGATTGCCGGATCTTATCCATGCGACCATTTCCGCGTACCAGTCTTTTGCGGCCATCCCGGTGCGTACAGGCTCGCAGACCATGGGGCCGTACCAGTCGCCGCAGTGTTCGCCCCCGCGGACAGTCATGTGGATCTCCTGATCCTTTAAGCATTTCAGATCGGCGGGATCATACCTGCCGCGGTATTTTTCTCCGTAGGCGTTGTCATAGCCGCACTTTGAGACAGACAGCATATGGAAAATATAGTTGATCTCGGGATCGGCGGAAAACAGGATCTTGTTCATGGATGCTTCCTTTCTTGTTCAGGGGTTTGCCGGAGCCGACTATCCCCCGGATGTCCCGATTTTTCATCATGCCGGATCCTGTGCCTTTTTGCGATCGGATCATTTATCCTGCGTTTTCCCGCACCTGAAAAAGATGAATTCCGGCCGGTGGACAGTCCCGCCGAACAGTGCGGGATATTGCTTTCGCATTTCATCGGAAACGCGGGCTTCCCGGCATTCCTCGATCACGAATCCTGCCCCGATCAGCGCGTTGATCAGGCTTGATACCGTTCTGTGGTAACACTCATAGCCGTTGACCACCCAGTCGACCTTGCGCTTTCCTTCCACGCAGTAATTCCGAAGGTTCGCGTACAGGCGCTCTCCTGTTTCCGTGCGGGTATACCGGTCATAAACGCCGTCCCACGCGGTGACGATCGGATGGGACATGCTGAAAACGAACTTAGCGTCTTCCTTCATCAGGCCATGGATCTTCCGCATCAATCCGGCGAAATCCTCGACGTAATCAAAGACCAGGGAGCTGGTCACAAGATCAAAAGACCGGCCGATCGTTTCGATATCTTCCATGGCCATCCGCCGGTAAACGATATTAGCCGCGCCGTTGTGTTCCTTTGCGTACGACAGCATCTTTTCGGAAATATCGATCCCCATAACGGATCCCGCGCCCATCTCGGAATATTGCTTTGCGTGCTGTCCCATGCCGCAGCCGATGTCCAGGACCGCCTTTCCGGCTGGATCCGGGAGCATTTCAAACAGGATCGGCGTTTCGACGCAGTCGTTGAAATTGACGGGATCACTCCTGCTGCGCAGGAAGTTTTTAAAAAAAGCGCTGTTGTCGTATACGTTCTGTTTTGACATACCGCGATCCTCCGTGAAACGGGAAAGTACAATGGCGTCCTGTTACATCCGGATTTTGTCGAAAACGGACAGGAGCTCCTGTTTTGCCCCGTTGAAATGAGGCCATCCGTCGATCTGATCGTTCTGTTTCCTTGGAATGATATGGATATGAAAATGGGGGACCGACTGGCCGGCGCTTTCGCCGCTGGCGTTCAGCAGATCAACGCCGTCGTAACCGCATTTTTCCGTGAGATGCATGGAAACGTTCTTCACCGTCCGCATGACGGAATTCAGCGTATCGTGATCGCAGTCCAGGATATTTTTGCAGTGCTTCTTCGGGATCACGAGGATGTGGCCGTCGACATCCTTCGCGATATCCATAAACGCAAGCGTTTCCGCGTCTTCACAGACCCGCAAGCCCTGGATATCGCCTGACGCGATCCGGCAAAAAATACAGTCGCTCACCTTATGGATACCTCCGTTTTTTTATAGAAGTCCCTCTGCCTGCAGCAGCTCCAGTACGCGCGCTTCCCGTTCGAACATCATCGGGTTGTATGGGCTGTCCGCCACATGGCGGTTCTTCGTGATCGCAGCCGCGGGAGAGGCAAATTCCAGCCTGTAGGATTCCTTTGCCTCGTATTCGTCCAAGTCCTGGGGGACCGGATCGTCCTCCGCCTCGCAGAGATAATAGAAATTGTCCTGCACAAAGCGCTCATTTGCGTCCGTATCGCTTTTCTGGACACGATGCACATATCCGTATTCCCTGACGGTCTCCGGAATAACGATCAGTCCGGCTTCCTCCCGGGTCTCGCGGATCATGGCGCCGACGGGGTCCTCGCCGTCTTCGATCCCGCCTCCGGGAAATTTATAGTAATCATATTTCATGCTGCGGACCATGGCGACTTTCCCGTCCCGGATGATGATGCTTCTTGCGGAATCCCGTGTGAATGTGCGGGCACACTCAAAGTGATCCTTTTTGTCCATTTCAAACAGCAGTCTCATCTTTTTTACGCCCCCGGATCCGTTTTTTTGCCCCGCAGGTATTCTTCCCGCGTCAGTTCCAGCCGGATGATCCCATCGGCGGCACCCGTTTCCCGGAAACCGACCGCCTTATGAACGCGGTATGCGGCGACGCGGGTCAATTCAAATTCGTTGTGCAGACGGGAAACGCCGTCTTTTGTAAACGCCTGTTCAATAAGGAGGGAGAGGCCGAGCCTTCCGTATCCCTTTCCCCTCTCCGGGGCGAAGATCACGATCCCCATATCCCACCGGTCCCGCTCCGGATCGAAATGATAATTCACATCCCCGACGAAAGCCCCGTCCCGTTCCCGCCGCAGGAAAGCGTAAAACCGCTCCGGCTCCTTTCCGAACC
Source organism: Clostridia bacterium (assembly GCA_017523615.1). Classification (GTDB taxonomy): domain Bacteria; phylum Bacillota; class Clostridia; order Christensenellales; family Aristaeellaceae; genus RUG756. Next base: position 8,606 of record JAFWWK010000136.1, on the reverse strand, counting down.
AGTTTTCCCTTAGCGCCTGCCACTCCCTTTCCGGCGCGGAAATGCACCCGTCCGGCGGGAACCAGGGCGCGTTATAGGCCATCGTCTCCGGATCGGACAGCATTTTCACATAAAACCAGCCGTCCTCCGGGCGGGGAATATACAACCGCAAAGAGTCCGACATCGTCTGCTGCTTCCTCCATACTGTGAAAAAACTTCCATGGCAAAAGTATACCACAGTTTCCCTGCTTTTCCATCAAAAAATGATGCGCTGTCGGTTTATGATGATGATATGGACTAAAAATGTGAGAAGGCCATCATGGGGACCTGCGGAAGCTGAAATAAGCAAGTTTGACTTTTTTTGAAATAATGATAAAATAGGAAATGTTCATCGGAGGGTGGATCATTCTGGAGAAATGACCGACCGGATAAGATGCGGGCTGGAACGCCTGTAGCTTATCCGGTCTTATTTGTCGGAGGACGGTATGCGCATGGAGAACGATTTTACCAAGGGAAAAATACTTAGACCCCTGGCAGGTTTTATGCTGCCGGTATTTGCCGCCATGTTTCTGCAATCGATGTACGGAGCGGTGGACCTGCTGATCGTCGGTCAGTTCGCAAAGTCTCTGGACGTATCGGCGGTTTCCACCGGTTCCCAGATGATGATGACCATCACCAACCTGGTCACCAGCTTTGCCATGGGCACCACCATATTGCTGGGACAGAGGATAGGCGAAGGACGGGGAAAGGAAGGGGGAGAGGTCGTTGGCAGCAGCGTCTGCCTGTTCGGGACGATCGCAGCCGTTCTGACGATCCTGGTCCCGCTGCTGGCAGGGCCTCTGAGCGGGCTGATGAACGCGCCGGAAGAGGCTTTCGGAGCGACAGTTTCCTATATCCGCGTTTGCGGGTTTGGATCCGTGTTCATTATCGCGTATAACCTGATCGGAAGCGTTTTCCGGGGTATCGGGGATTCGCGGACGCCGCTGATGACGGTTTTGATCGCCTGTGTTTGCAATATTGCGGGCGACCTTTTATTGGTGGCCGTGTTCGGGATGGGAACCTTGGGCGCGGCGATGGCCACGGTATTCGCGCAGGCGCTCAGCGTGATCGTTTCGCTGCTGATCCTGAGGAAAAAAGAGCTGCCATTCATGTTCTCGCGTCAGAGCATCCGCTTCTGCGGGGCGATCATCAGAAAGGTGACGGCCCTCGGGCTGCCCATCGCGCTGCAGGATCTGCTGGTGGGTATATCTTTCCTGGTGCTGCTGGCCATCGTGAACAGGCTCGGGCTGATCCCTTCGGCGGGGATCGGCGTGGCAGAGAGGGTGTGCGGTTTTATCATGCTGATCCCCTCCGCTTTTATGCAGGCCATGGCGGCATTTGCGGCGCAAAACATCGGCGCAGGCAGATATGACCGCGCAAAAAAGGCGCTTGGTTACGCGGTGGCTCTCTCATTCATGCTGGCAGCCGTGATGTTTGCGCTGACGTTCTGGCGGGGCGACCTGATGGCGGGCGTCTTTTCTAATGACTCTCAGGTCATCGCCGCCGCCGCCGATTACCTGAAAGCCTATGCCATCGACTGTCTTTTGACGTGCTTCCTGTTCTGCTTTATCGGGTTTTTCAACGGGCTGGGAATGACCCGTTTCGTCATGGTCCAGGGTATTGTCGGCGCATTCCTGGTCCGGATCCCCGTGGCCTTCCTGATGAGCCGGGAGGTGCCGGTATCCATGTTCCATATCGGACTTGCCACGCCCTGTTCCACGGTCCTTCAGGTGATCCTTTGCCTCGTTTGGTTCCGTAAGGCCGACAGGGAATATCATCCGCGGGGAAAGACGGTTGAATAAGGCAGGAAAAAGTTCTGTGACGAGCTGGACCGAATGATATGGGGATGGGCCTGTGTTTTTCTGAATGGCTCCCATCCCTATGAAGATCCGGCGATTCAGGAAAAAAATTTGCCATTTTTCAAATCGCGGCAGGAAAACCGCGCGCGATGTCGTATTAACTGATATACAGGGGAGAGAAAGTCCATATGAGAGGAGCGAACAGCATGAAAACCACCATTACCGCGATCGGTATGACGGTCACTCCCGGGATCACCAAACGGATCGACAAGAAAACCGCGACCATGAGCCGTTACCTGAGGCAGGATACCGAAGTGTTTGTTAAACTGCGCAAGGAGCGCAACCAGAAGATCTGCGAGATCACGGTGCCCATGGGCGGAAACGTGACCCTGAGGAGCGAATCCGCCAGCGGCGATAACCTTTTTATGGCCATCGATTCCGCCCTGGCCAAGCTGGAAAGGCAGATCCTCCGCCACCGCACCAGGCTGGACAAGCGCCTGCGTGAGGACGTGGACCTGAGTGAAACCGAATTCATTGAGGATCCCAGCGTATACGGCGAGGGCGAAAAGGAGATCGTCCGGCACAAATCCTATCCCGTCCGTCCCATGTCCCCGGAAGACGCCGTTCTGCAGATGGAGCTTTTGGGCCACAGCTTCTTCGTGTTCGTTAATCAGGACACCGACCAGGTGAACGTGCTTTACGCCCGCAAGGACGGCAACCTGGGCATCCTGGAGCCCGAAGAGTAAATATATATCGCGCTTCATCCGGTACAGCCGGCCGGGGAAGCGTTGCCGATCATACGGCCGGACCGAAATAATAGATAACATATTTGAGCAGCGCACCCCGGACGCAGAAAAAGCGTCCGGGGATTTTAACGCCTTTTGGGTCCGCTCCTGACAGTGCGCAAATGGATGCGCCTGCCTTTGCCGCAAAGGGCGTGCAGGGCAAAAAGCGGTTGACCTGTTCCCCGGCACGCTGTAAACTGATTCCGTTCCCGGGCAGGTCGGAAAAAATACGCTGTCCCGGGGCGGGGGAGGGACGGATGGATCCGAGGCTGTATCTCGTCTGGTCTGCCGCGGCTTTCGCGGCATACTTCGTCAAGGGACTGGCGGGCTTTGGCAACACGCCGGTCCATACGGGCCTGATGGCTTTTTTCAGGACCAACGCGGAACTGACTCCGGTGGATTATATCCTGACGCTTCCCGCCAATGCCGCCATATTGTGCCGATACAGGAAATACCTTCGCCGGGATAAGTGGCTGCCCGGCGTTTTGGTGACCATGGCCGCGGTGATCCCCGGCGCGATCCTCCTGAAGGAGATGGACAGCGGCGTCCTGAAGGTCGTCTTCGGTTTTGTGATCCTGCTTGCGGGCGCGGATATGCTGCGCTCCCGGTCGGACAGCCGTCCGGCCCCCGGCCGGGCCGTGAGCCTGGCGCTTACCGCGCTGAGCGGCCTTGTGAGCGGCATGTTCGGCATCGGGCTTCTGCTGGCGGCTGTCATGAGCCGAACGGTCCGGGACAGCAGGGAACTGAAGGCCAACCTGACGGCGGTCTTTTTTGCGGACAATATCGGTCGGGGGATCATGTACGGCGTCACAGGGCTTTTGACGGCCCGTTCGGCGCTGACGGCGCTGTCCCTGGTGCCCGCCATGGCATTGGGGCTGTTTGCCGGTATCAAAAGCGCTGGAAAGCTCAGCGAAAAGACGGTCCGCTGCTGCACGGCCGCCGTCCTCATGGCCTGCGGCGCACTGCTGGCGGCGGGAAATATGTGAAGGCGGATCGTTCAGTCATCCAGCCAGTCAAGATAATCGGGATACCTGTAGAAAACTCCGTATTTGATACAGTGCCGCTCAGCGCAGCTGTCCTCCGTGACAGTGAGGGTCAATACGCCGCAATGGGAAAAGGCGTAGCTGCCGATGTAGGTGACAGTGTCGGGGATCGTGACATTGGTCAGTCCGTGGCAGTACCAAAACGCCTCCTCTTCGATCGTTGTGACGCTGTCTGGAATGGTGAAGGACGTCAGGCTGAAGTACTCAAAAAACGCCAGCTTGCCGATGACTTCTGTTCCCTGCGGGATATCGTAGGCCGTCAGCCCGAGCCCGAGGGGACAGCAGATCAGCCGATGCTCCGCCTTGCCGAAAAGGACTCCGTCGATCACCTCCAGGGCCGGGTGGGACGGAGAAACGTGGATGGATGTCAGCTTCTGACACCCAGAAAATGGATTCCATCCGACTTGCGTCAGGGTATCGGGGATAAAGACCTCCCTGAGGATGTAGCAATGAGAAAACGCGGCGTCGCCGATAGAGGTAGTGCCCTCGGGGATCGTGAGGGAGGTCAGCTGCGTGCATCGGGCGAACGCGTATTCGCCGATGCTCCTCACGGTGCCCGGGATCGTGAGGGAAGTCACGCGGTCGTTTGGGGAGAACGCCCACGCGCCGATTTCGGTCACCGGATGGCCGTCCAGAGCAGGGGGGATCACGAGTTCCATTTCTTTCCCGGCATATTTGGTGATGAGGGCGGAACCGTCATCTTCCAGTATGTATTGGTAGTCCCCGAACGTGAGGGTCTCCGACGCTTCGGCGAAGGGCAGGAGGGCTGCGCCGATAAGCAGGATGATAAAGAACGAAAACAGCCGTGCTTTCATTTGATCGTCCTCCGATAGCGGTCAGAAATGTGAGCGGATGTGGAAGCGATCTTCCAGCGGCGAAGAGACGGAGATATCCTTCGCCTGACGGAGGCGATGAGACTTCCAAGCAGCGGATCGTGCAGTCATTGTTCACGATATACAAAGGGGATGCCGCCGGCGGCACAGTACTTTTCGGCGGCGCTGTCTTTGCTGACGGTGAGCATAAGGACGGGGCAGTCAGCGAACGCGTCATCACCGATGGCCGCCACACTGCCGGGAAGGACGGCCGAAACCAGACAGCCGCATCCGCAGAACGCCCTGTTTCCGATCTGTGTCACAGTGTCAGGGACCGTGACTTCGGTGGGGAACGAGGCGAAAATGAACGCTTCGTCGCCGATGATCCTGACGCCCCGGGGAATACTAAAGGATGCTCCACGGTGCGCTGAGGGATAACATATCAGGCGTTTGTCCGCTTTTGAGTAAAGCACGCCGTCCACGGACGCCAGGGCCGGGTTGCGCGGGGATACATAGGCCCATGTTATGCGCAGGCAGCCAGTCCAGGGGTTGACGCCTACACGGACCACACTGTCCGGAAGCTTGGCGCCGCAAAGGTTGACGCAGCCGGAAAAAGTGCGGTCCCCGATCTCTTCCAGCCCTTCCCGGAGGGTGACGTCCGACAGCATCCGGCAGTCCCGGAACGCTTCGCGCCCGATGACGGTCACATTCGCGGGGATATCGAGGCTGGTCAGGGACTTGCACCTGGCGAAGGCCAGATCCCCTATGAAAGTGAAATCCGCGGTACTTGGGAATATCACGGAATGAAAGCTGTCGCAGCCATAAAACGCCCTGCTGCCGATCCCGCTGACGGGATGCCCGTCTATTTCCGCGGGGATACGCACCATTACATCCTTCCCGGTGTACTTTTCGATCACCGCGGACCCATCACCGGCAAGCGTATACCGGTAATCTCCGCAGGTGAAGGCGCTTGACGCTGCGGCGCACGCAAAAAGCGCCGCCATGAACAAAAGGATGGGGATGAGCGGAAACGGCTTTGGTTTCATAACATTGTCACCTCCCGATGAAAAACACGATCGGTGTTTATTTATCCTCCGGGCATCTCCACATAAAGTATCAGTACGCCCATATTATACCGCTGACACGCCCGAAATGCAAAACTGTCGTTAGCGATAAGGCGTGACCGGGAAGGCGGCGCTTGACGAAACGGGTGCGTTCGGATATGATTTGGGAAAAAGCAGGAAAGGAAAAAGACGCCATGCGTCAGCCAGATGTTATTTCCTATCCGCATTTTTGGGCATATCTATGAGGGGGACTATTACAGGGCGATCCCCTTTGCCGATTATATCGACAGGACTCAGGCAGTCCCCGGGGGCTGAAGATATTCGATATACGGGTCTATGGTGCAGTGCCCGACGAGATGCTGAAGATGCTGAACACGGAGGCTATCCGTGCTGCGTGCGAGTCGTGCCGGGACGCGGGCGGCTATACGAACCTCTTCATCGCTTCGGACAGCGAGTTGGCCGCCTAGCGCTGCTTTGGCGATCTGATCGGCCGCATACCCGGCACCCAGGATTTCGGTGAGGAATCCAGCGGCAGTGCGTTCATCCTGGCGGTGGACGAGAAGGATATAACCATCACTGGGGGCGGAAGGATCCGCGGGATGGAGAGAATGGTTTGCGCATGAACCGCGGAAAAAGCCGGCGCTGGCGCTTTTCAATGTCACGATGCTGCCCACCGGGGAACAGGCGAAAAACTCCATGATCAATACCGTGTCGGATTCCATACGAACATACTGCCGGGACCGCATCTGGATATTTGAATATATCGGGGCTGATATTCTTTTCGAGCTGCAGGACGATCCTGAAAAGGGTATCAGACTTTTTTTGCGTCTTATAAGCGTTGCTTTGTGTTTTAAAGGACACAATAACCACAAGCTTGGCATATTTTGCCTGTTTCAGAGGGTTTGATAAAAAAAGATTATAGCATCATTATCAAGTTTGATTTACAATCCCGCGCCCAGAAGTTTATAAGGAACAATAAGGGGGACGGGATGGAGGGAGAGCGTTTGCGTGAAAGCGTCAAGCAATGCGCAAGGTATGCCGTTCTGCTTTATTCGCCTTCCGGGAGATATCAGATCGCCGAAAGCTTCTGCCTGCGGATGCCCCGGAACCTCCCCTGCGACCTTCTTTGGGAGATCAGAGAGCGGTATGGGTCCGGCGCACTCTTTGTCGGAGAGGGGATCCAGTTCGGCTGGTGCCTTGCCTTTGAGCTTTTACTGGATCTGTATTCGGCACGTTTTCCCGTCGTGTGAGGAATGATGGGTTTCCTGTGCTGCGCGGGGGCATTCGGTTTGTGCCGGGAGGAACCCTCCCGCGCCATTTTGAAATATGGTTATCTTGTGTGTACGCTATTTTGCGGAGGGCCATGGCTGGCTGCCGCGGGTTTCCTGCTGATGTTCGAACACATACCGCTGTGCTGAATAAGCGACGGGTGCGGCTGCCGCCGCCGCGGTCCCCGATGGTGTTTTTCCGGCTTATTATACTGCTGTCAATATAGAATAAGAGCGGGATATGTTCGTTAGGAGGAAATCAGGATGGTGGATTACCGTCTGATGTCGCTGCTGAAGGTGGTGGAGACCGGAAGCTTTACCAGAGCATCCGTGCAGCTGGGTCTGTCGCAGCCGGTCGTCAGCCAGCACATCCGGCAGCTGGAAGAGTATTGGAAAGTAAAGATATTCGAACACGCCCACAACCGTTTTACCCTTACCCCCGAAGGGAAACTGATCGTGAGGTACGCGCAGCGCATGGCAGCCCTGTCCGCCCAGTTGAAGCAGGCGCTGAAAAACGAAAAAGAGCAGATCCATTCGCTTACCATCGGCATCACGCCTACGGCTGAAAGCAGCGCGATCATTGAAGCGTTGGCAGCGTATACAAATGGCCTGGACAAGATGAACCTGAAGATCCTGACCAATACCACCGAAAATCTGTATGGTATGCTTCGCAGTTATGAACTGGATTTCGCCTTTGTGGAGGGAAAGAGCGCCGATCCCGCTTTCCGGTATATGATGCTGGACACGGACTGCCTGGTGCTGGCGGTGCCGCCTGCCCATCCTCTGGCAAAGCAAAGAATGATCACCGTCGACCAACTGAAAAAGGAAAAGCTCATATTGCGGCCGCCAAATTCCAATACCCGCAGACTGTTTTCAGCGTCCCTGGAGACCCAAGGATTGAAAGTCGACGATTTCAATGTGGTCATGGAGATCGACAGCATCGCCAGCATCAAGGATCTGATCCGCCGCGGATTTGGCGTTTCCATCCTGGCCAGGAGCGCGTGCATGGACGAGATCAAAAAGGAAAAGCTGGCGGCGCTGTCAGTGGAGAACCTGAGCATGATACAGGAGATCAACATCGTGTATCTTAAGGATTATGAGCACACAGACCTTCTTATCGGGATCGTGAAGCAGTATAATGGGATGCAGAGAAAATAAACGGTCCGGGACCCGGGCGGATCAAAGCAGGATCTGCGGCGGTTTGATCCGGGGGCAGCGGATGCCTTCTGATCGCTGAATACACACCGGCTTTCAGATGCTGTCAATGCATCGGTTACGGGAGGCGGACAGCGCTTTTTCTGACCTGGGAAGCAAGAATGGGAAAAGAATATTTTTCAAAAGGAGAGAAAAAAACTGCCGGGCGACTTATTGTCGTCCGGCAGCGATGGTTATCTGATATTACTTGAGTTCGGCGAAGTACTTGATGGTGCGGACCATCTGGCTGGTGTAGGAGTTCTCGTTGTCGTACCAGGCAACGACCTGCACCTGATAGGTGTCCTCGTCGATCTTCTGGACCATGGTCTGGTTGGCATCGAACAGGGAGCCGTAGGTCATGCCGATGATGTCGCTGGAGACCAGCTTCTCAGTGGTGTAGCCGAAGGACTCGGAGGCCTGGGACTTCATGGCGGCGTTGACGGCTTCCTTGGTGACGTCCTTGCCCTTGACGACGGCGACCAGGATGGTGGTGGAGCCGGTGGATACCGGTACGCGCTGAGCGGAGCCGATGAGCTTGCCGTTCAGTTCGGGGATGACCAGGCCGATAGCCTTGGCGGCACCGGTGGAGTTGGGAACGATGTTGGCGGCGCCGGCGCGGGCTC
>JAFWWK010000135.1 GCA_017523615.1 Clostridia bacterium | reverse complement strand
GTACCTGGATCCCAAGTCCTCCCAGATCGGCAAAAAGGAATCCATCGCCGACACCGCCCGTGTCCTGGGGCGCATGTTCGACGGCATCGAATACCGGGGCTTCGGCCAGGAGATCGTTGAGGACCTGGCAAGGTTCTCCGGCGTGCCCGTATGGAACGGGCTCACCAACGAATACCATCCCACCCAGATCCTGGCGGACTTCCTCACCATCCGCGAGCGTTTCGGCCGCCTGAAGGGGATCAGGCTTTGCTATATGGGCGACGCGCGCTACAACATGGGCAATTCCCTTATGATCGGCTGCGCCAAAATGGGCCTGGACTTCATCGCCTGCGCGCCCGAGGAATACTGGCCCAACGAGGACCTGCGCGCCGAGTGCCTGGCCGAGGCTGAAAAGAGCGGCTCCACCCTCACCTTCACCGCCGATCCCGCCTATCCCGGAACCGCGGGCTGCGATGTGATCTACACCGACGTATGGGTCTCCATGGGCGAAAAGGAAGAAGTCTGGGAAAAGCGCATCCGCGACCTGTCCCCCTACCGGGTGACGCTGCCGTTGCTGGAAAAAGCGGGAGACGACTGCGTTTTCATGCACTGCCTGCCCGCCTTCCACGACCTGAAGACCGAGACCGGCCGGGCCATTTATGAAAAATTCGGCATCGACTGCATGGAGGTCACCGACGAGGCCTTCGAAAGCAGCCGCTCCATCGTCTTCGACGAGGCCGAGAACCGCATGCACACCATCAAGGCCGTCATGGCCGCCACGCTGTAAGAATAACAGACGGAGCGGAAACGGGATCGAAAAAAAGGGCGGAGGGGTTCCCTCCGTCCTTTGCCTGTTCTGGCCCGCCACTTTTCAGGGGCCTCCGCGGCCCCCGAACCCCCGCGGAAAGGGCGTTGCCCCTTCACCCCGATCCTTCGGGCACAAGTGAGGGGCGCTTGTCTGTGTTCGGCGGACGGAAGCGCGGCTCCTAAAAAAACATTGACTCCGGGAGCCGTGAAACGTAATATTGTGATTGCCGGATCTCCTTTTGTCCTGTGGACCGCCGCGCATATCAATGGAATACGAATGCTGAAAAACAATAGTTTACGGAAACAGGTCGCAATTCGTGCTCAGCGCCTGCATTATCAATATAATGATTGAGCCGGTTTGCGGGCACGGAAGGTTTCCGATGGGGGCAGGAAGCGGATCTGCTTTCCACAGGCGCGGCTTAGATCGGCAAAGCGCATCCTCCGGGCGGCCCGCAGGATGGCCGGCGTGATCAGACGCCGGGGGCCCGGAAAAGCGGCACAAAAAAAGAGGTGATTTTTCCATGATAGATATCACTTTGCTCGGAACAGCGGCGCTCGTTCCCCTGCCGGACCGGGCGCTGACCGCGGTGACGCTGACCTGCGCCGGGCACACCGTTTTATTCGACTGCGGCGAGGGCACCCAGAGCGCCGCGAGAAAAGCCGGCGTCAGTCTGATGAAGGCGGACCTCATCGCCCTGACCCATTATCACGGGGACCACATTTTCGGGCTCCCCGGACTGCTGCAGACCATGTGCTGCCTGGGCCGCACGGATCCCCTGTACATCACCGGCCCCGCCGGGCTGAAGGAGGAGCTCGCGCCCATCCTGAAACTGGCAGGCTGGACATCCTACGAACTCAAACTGATCACCCTGCCGGACGAGGGCCTGCGGCTTGCGGAGCTGGTAAACGGCTGGCCGTGGGAAGCAAAGCTGACCCCCTTCAGCACAGAGCACCGGGTACCCAGCCAGGGGTACTGCTTTACCCTGGGACGGGCGGGCAAGTTTATGCCGCAGAAAGCGAAGGACCTGGGCGTACCCATGAACCAGTGGGGACTTTTGCAAAAGGGGCAGAGCGTGCATTTGGACGGCGCCGTGATCCTTCCGGAGCAGGTTCTGGGCGAACCCCGCAAGGGGCTTAAATTCGTGTTCTCCGGCGATACGACGGCCTGCCCCGCGCTGACAAAAGCGGCGGAGGGTGCCGACCTTCTGATCAGCGAGGCGACCTACGGCGAAAACGAACAGGCCGGCACAGCCGTCGATCACGGGCACATGAACTTTGCGCAGGCGGCCCTCACCGCCTCGCAGGCCCGGGCAAAGCTGCTTTGGCTGGCGCACTACTCCCAGATGATCGAAGACCCTCAGGAATATCTGCCCAACGCCGCACAGATCTTTGAAAATACCGTTTGCGGCCAGGACGGCATGAGCGTCACCCTGAGCTTTGAAAAGGATTAAAAAAAGGGGACGGCGCAAGCTGTGCGGGAAGCGGCGCCGCCCCCGGAAACACAGACCGCGCAAAAAGTCGGACCTTTCGGGTCCACTTTTTTATTTCCCGGGCGGATAAGATATTCATTGTCAGGGGAACCTTGACAGAAAACCGACAGTCCGAAAAGGAGGGACCATTTCATGAAAAGGTATTTGATCGAAGAAGCGAAATGCGGCCTGACCCGCGGGGGCTTTGCCTGCGGACCCGTATCCGGCAGCGTTGTCGTTACCGTACGCTTTAACGACGGCAGCGGATCCCGGTGGTGCACGGCGGCGGAATGCGACGGCATCCCCAACTTCTTCCTCCTCGACCGGGACGTTCACGACAAGGCCGTCGAAGAAGACGATAAGACGCTCGAATGGATGGGGACCTATTTTACCCACGACTTCGACGGCGTTGAAGTGGGAGACTATTTCGATATGTTTGCGGGCTTCGCCGAAGACCCGGAAAAAGCGGCGATCCCCCTGATCAGGTATATCATCGCCCTGCTCCGGTGCGCTGTGGACGAAGTCGATGGCCTGATCGAAATGGCCGTCGGGAAATATGCGGACGAATTGGATGTCCCTATCTCCGATATTGAGGAAGATTATTCCGAAGAATGATCAAAACCCGAAAAACACATTTCTCGATCCCGCGGGCATTGGGGACGATCACCCGGAATGGATCCGGCGCCTTTCAGCGGCTCTGTGAAGGCGTCCGTTCGTTCCCCGGTAAAATCTTTCCCTTGCACATGCCTGTCCGCCGGGCAGGGTTTTTCCCCTGTCCGGTGAATTATTATACCGGCAGGTATGCTAAGGCGTCTGCAAGCCATATTCCGATGTCAGCCCGCCGTATCCGCATCCGGCCAGTCCGTTAATAAAATTCGTGATCGGAGGTCAACTTAATGAAGAAGATCCTGGCTGTTTTTTTGTCTCTGGTGCTTTCGGCGCTATGCCTCGGCACAGCATTTTCAGAAGGTGAAACCCCGGCGCAGACCGTGCGCCCGGGCGAAAAATACGCGGATTTCACCGTAACGGACACCCTGGGAAACGCCTTCACCCTTTCCGAAGCGCTGAAGACCCATGACGCCGTTCTGATCAACTTTTTCGCCACCTGGTGTCCGCCCTGCAGGGCGGAATTCCCCTTCCTGAACGAGGCCTTCGAAAAGTACGGCGATCGTGTCGCGTTCCTCAGCCTGTCCTCCTCTCAGGAAGACACCATGGAAGCGATCGAAGCTTTCCGTGCGGAATACGGCGTGTCCTTCCCCATGGGAATGGACGAAGGCGCCCGGCTGGACGCGTATACCAATGTGCCCGGCTACCCGGCGACGTTCGTCATCGACCGCTTCGGCAATCTGGCTTTCTGTCACTCCGGGCCGTTCTACAACACGGCTGAGGTCGCGCGGGTGCTGGAACACTTCCTGGGGGAAGACTATACCGAGACTTCCGTGCTGGATGGGGTCCCGATGGACACTTCCACCGCCGCGTACCCGGTATCCGCGAGCCGGAGAGTGACCGTGGAGAACGCTTCCGCCCGGACGATCAAATTCCGGGCATCGAGCCTCAGGATGCCGGTCATGGGATACGTGGTCACGGAGGATACGGCACGCCTGCTCTTTGAGGTCTCGGCGGCGGACAACATATCCGGCATGATGTTTACAGACGGCGAAACCCTCCATACGGTCCGCGACATGCCGGTAGAAAGAGGCCGTTTTGTATTCAGCCAGCCGATGCCCGGCAGGGACCTGGGCTTTATCACCTGTGGGCTGAGCAATATGCTTCTTGAACAGGACAACAAGGACGCCGTCATTTTCTTCCTGCTCGTGTCCGAGGAAAACATTGAGGACGCGGCGGAATTTCTCCGCACCCGCGGTTATCAGGACGTTTCCTGGCAGTTCCTAGACGCCGCCCCGGCGGAGGATGCGGCCGCTGTACGCTATATCGTGCATATCCTGGACCAGTACGGAGCGCCTGTGGCCGGCGCGGCCGTCATATTCTGCACGGACTCCACCTGCACGCCCTGCGTTTCCGACAGCAGCGGGATCGCCGCCTTTGACGGCGCGCCGGAAAACTACCATGTGCAGCTGATGAAGGTACCGGAGGGATACAGCTTCGACGAAGGTTTCGACATGTATACCGGCGACGCTTACGGCGAGTGGGTGGTGCGCATCCGGAAAAATTAAATAAATGTTATTTTCCCAGTGCAATACACGCGCCAAAGCGCCGGACGGGCCCTTTCCCCGTCCGGCGCTTTGGATACCACACTTTTTTATTCGCCTTTGATCCACTCAACGGACTCCCTGATCCCCTCGAGCATATGCCCGGGACTGTACCCGTACATCTCCACGATCACCGGCCAGTCCTCCGCCATGGACAGGATCTCCGCGATCCTGATATCTCCTTTCCCGACCGGGGCCGGATACCGGAATGTGCCGTCAAGGATCCGCACGCCCTCGTCATCCGCGTTCCCCGGGGCCGCGCGCCTGTCCTTCAGGTGCATGGCGCCGATCCGGCCGCGGAACTGCCTGAAGGCTTCCACTTCGTCTTCCCTGTGCATGATCCAGTTGCCGGTATCAAAGCAGCAATTGAGTCCCGGGACCCGTTCCAGAAACGTCCGCAGGCCGTTTACGCTGTTGTACGGGGAATCGGACTGGTCCAGGTCCTCCATATAGACCCGGACACCCCTTGTTTTTCCATAGCTGACGGCGTCCCGCATCCCGGCGATCAGGGTCCCTATATCGTTGTCTTCGCATACGGGCACGATCAGCGCGTGGTCCGTGCCCAGATCCTTCGCCCGGTCGATCACACGGCGTGCTTCCGTTCCGTTTTCCCCGAAGGTGACCCATGCATGGAGCCCGGTGACCTCCGCCCCTGTCCTCTTCAGCGTCTCCGCGATCTCGTCCGCGTATTCCGAAGCGCTCTCATAGCTAATATACAGTCCGCGCAGCCCCGACGCGCACAGCGCGGAGACCGCTTCCGCCATCGGAATGCCGTCGTGCGCCGCGCCGGTCCTGATGTTTTCATAAAACGCGGCGATCGTCCCTGCCGATTTCATTTGCTGTCCTCCAAAGGTATTTCCGAGTTCAACTCGGTTTCATCATTTCCGGGTACAGTTTATCGTGCGGTCATTTTTCTGTCCGGTTGGCCGGTCAAGTACGCTTCCGCATACCGGACGGGTTCACATCGGCCGGTTTATATCGGCCCGCCGCTTTTCAGTGGCCTCCGCGGCCCCCGAACCCCCGCGGCATGGGCGGTTGCCCCTGCACCCCGATCCGGCCGAAGAAGCGCCGTCAATCCGTCAGCATATACTTCAGGGCACGGTTATATTTGGCCTGGCGCTCCACGTCCCGCATGGTGACATCTTGCAGGCGGGAAAGGTTGCTGTTGTCGATCAGGTCGCTGATCTTCACCTGCCGGGCAACGGGGTCATGTTTTACGCGTTTCAGGTAATCGTCCCATTTCTCCCCGTCCCGCCTGCTGATGGCGTCCACCGCCGCCGCCGTTTCCGGGCCGAATTCCCCTTCGATCTCCGAAAGCGTCAGTTCCGTATCCTCCACCGTGTCATGCAGCCAGCCAACCACCTGCGCCTCCGGGCTCTTCAGCCGTCCCGCGACGCGGGCAGGATGCCCGATATAGGGATTTCCCGCTTTATCCGTTTGACCCTGATGCATTTTTTCAGCCCACGCCCGGGCTTTTTCAACGTTCCTGCTCAGCATATGGCCTCCTTACGCTCCGCGCTCAGTCATAATCCCCGTAATCAAAATCCCACTCCACTATAGCCCCGCGCTCCCTGAGCCCTTCCACGATCGGGAGGATCGTTTCCCTCGCCTGCGCGCAGCTCATGGGCCGGGTCTCCGTTTTGATATACATCGGAAGATCTTCAACGGCCCTCGCGGCCTCCAGCAGCCCGAAGCGCAGTTCGTCATGCAGAAACCTGATCACTTTCACCTTATCCGGTCCGCAGTCGACCAGCCTGATCCAGTATGACGGTTCCCTGATCATTGTTTTCCCCCGTTAAGCGGCGGCAGTTCAGCAAACAGCGTCCCATCGTGTCTTCCGGAACACTCCCGGAAAAAAGCGGGATCAACCTTCTTCGATCACATATTCGCCGATGGCCCTGACCAGCTTTTCGCATTCGCCCTCGCTGAGCCCGGCGGGGTCCAGGTACATCAGGTCCTTCGCCGAATACATCAGCGCCAGGAATCCCAGGGACGATTTGGCGTCCACGCAGTATTTCCCGGCCTTCAGAAGGATCTCGCCCTTGAATTTTGCGCAGGCTGCGCTCAGCGCCTCCGCGTCCTGCATGGAATCGGCCTTGATCCGGATCTTCATATCGTTTCCTCCTTGAACCCGCCGGCGGGGCTTACCCACCGCCGGTGTTTATGTTTCCTGCGCTTTATTATATGTTGGTCCGCCGGAGAGCGTCAAGACCGACGCCTGCCGCACTGTCCCGCGCTTCAGGGGCCTCCGCGGCCCCTGAAACCCCGCGGCATGGGCTATTGCCCCCGCCGATCCCGTGCGGTCCGCAGGAGACGCGGCGAAAAAGCCGGCTTTCCCTTCGGCGGGTATATGACCGTTTTACTTAGTCTCGCCCCGCCCTCGGATGCCTTTCTCGGATGGGGGTCCGGGGGAAACCGCTCTTTGGGCACAAAGAGCGGTTTTCCCCCGGCTCCGTCCGCATCCGTATCTTGCCCCCGTCCCCGAAATGTTGTACACTGTTTTCAGCCGGCACGGCCGAAAGGAGAAGGCATATGTTCACCTCAGCGCTGACCGTCATCGACCCGAAGGATCTGGAGCAGGCCACCCGGGCCATTTCGTCCATGAACGTAAAAACGGCCGTCACCGCCCTGTGCTGCCTGGCAGGCGGCATCGCGGTCACGCAGATCATCCTGCACATCCTGAAAAGGCTGATGAAGATAGACCGTCTGGAGAAGACCGCCGGCCATTTCCTGGTGGTATTCCTCAGGGTATTTTTATTGCTTCTGACATTCATCATCACCC
>JAFWWK010000134.1 GCA_017523615.1 Clostridia bacterium | reverse complement strand
GCCGTTTTCATCCTGTTCCCAGGCGGCAAGGCCGGTGAACAGATGGGCGATCATGGTGGCGCCGTCGACAGCGGAGTTCAGGGCCGGGTCGAGGGTGTCGGGTTCGGAAGCGATGCAGACATTGATGGTGGTCTTGCCTTCTTCAGCGGACGCCATGGCGGCGCAGGACAGAGCCATCACCAGCGCCAGAACGAGCGCAAGCAGCTTCTTCATAGGATAGGGTTCCTCCTTGAAAAATATATTTTTCAAAAATGCGCGTGCGCATTGTTGAAACGGGTCGGGGATCATATCTCCCCGATGCGGTGGCAGGCAACAAAGTGCCCTTTTTCCACTTCCTCAAAGGGGGGCATTGATTCGGCGCAGCGATCCTTGGCAAAACGGCAGCGGGTCCGGAAAGGGCATCCCGAAGGAGCGTTCAGGGGACTGGGAATGTCGCCGGTGAGGACGATGCGTTTATTGGCACGGGCCGTCCTGGGATCGGGCATGGGCACCGCGCTGAGCAGCGACTGTGAATAGGGATGCAGCGGACGGCGGTAGATCTCCTCTGCGGAGGCCAGCTCCACCATTTTGCCCAGGTACATCACGGCGATCCGGTCCGAGATATGGCGGACGACCAGAAGATCGTGGGCGATGAACAGGTAGGTGAGTCCAAGGCGGTCCTGGAGATCGTCGAACATGTTGATGACCTGCGCCTGAATGGATACGTCCAGGGCGGAAACAGGCTCGTCGCAAACGATAAATTCGGGGTTGACCGCCAGCGCCCGGGCGATGCCGATGCGCTGCCGCTGGCCGCCGGAAAATTCATGGGCGTACCGTGAAGCGTGCTCGCTGTTGAGGCCCACCAGGGAGAGGAGCTCCAGTACCCTTTCCTCCCGTTCCTTTTTGCTGCCGTACAGGTGATGCACATCCAGGGGTTCCGCAACGATATCGGATACGGTCATCCTGGGGTTCAGGGAGGAATAGGGGTCCTGAAACACCATGGTGGCCTTTTTGCGGAATTCCTTCAGCGAGCGGGAATCCTTGATCTCCATGCCGTCATAGATCACCGTTCCTGCGGTGGGCTTGTACAGGTGCAGTATGGTGCGCCCCACGGTGGTCTTGCCGCATCCGGATTCGCCCACCAGGCCGAGGGTCTCGCCCCGGCGGATGGAGAAGGATACATCGTCCACTGCCTTCAGGGGGCGGGTGCGGAAAAAGCCCATGTTGATATCAAAATATTCCTTCAGGCCGCGGACCTCGACCAGATCCTGTTTTTTGGAAAGATTCACATTCATGCTTTATCCCCTTCCGGGGCCGCGCACGCCGCGGCGGATTCTTTGTAATTCATCCAGCAGGCGGAGATATGGTTTCCGCCAAGATCCAGGATCCCGGGCCGCTGAGTCAGGCAGACTTTCATGGCGTTTTCGCAGCGGGGGGCAAACGGACAGCCCTTGGGCATGTTCAGAAGATCAATGGGCGTGCCGGTGATGGGTTTGAGCCGCTGGCCGTTATTTTCGTCCCGGGGAATGGAACGCATCAGGCCCTTGGTATACTCATGGGCCGGGGTATAAAAGATCTCGTCGGCAGTACCGCGTTCGCATACAGCGCCGGCATACATGACGATCACCTCGTCGCACATTTGGGCCACCACTCCAAGGTCATGCGTGATCATGATGATCGCCATGCCCAGTTTTTTCTGCAGATCCTGCATCAATTCAAGGATCTGTGCCTGAATGGTCACGTCCAGGGCGGTGGTCGGTTCATCGGCGATCAGGATGTCGGGCTCGCAGGCCAAGGCCATGGCGATCATGACCCGCTGCCGCATGCCGCCGGAAAGCTCGAAGGGGTACTGCCTCAGGCGCTTGTGAGGTTCGTTGACGTTGACAAGAGTCAGCATCTCCAGGGCCCTGTCCCGGGCTTCCGTCTTATTTCGTCCGGTATGCAGGAGGATCGCCTCCATCAGCTGGTGGCCGATGGTATAGGTAGGGTTAAGCGAGGTCATCGGATCCTGAAAAATAATGGAGATCTTGTTGCCGCGGATCCTGCGCATGTGGTTTTCGTCGGCGCCGATCAGCTCCTGCCCGTCAAAGCGGATGCTTCCGCCGACGATCCGGCCGGTGGGGGCGAGGATCTGCATGATGGAATAGGCAGTCACAGATTTACCGGAGCCGGATTCGCCTACGATGCCCAGCACGCGTCCGCGGTCCAGTTCAAAGGAAACGCCGTCTACCGCCTTGACTTCCCCGGCGTCGGTAAAAAAGGAGGTGCGCAGGTCTTTTACTTCAAGCAATGCCATAATCGATCATGGACCTTTCAGAGATTTCGGGGATATCAGGCGTTGAGCTTGGGATCGAAAGCGTCCCGAAGGCCGTCGCCGAACAGGTTCAGGGACAGCACCACCAGGCATATGACCATCGCGGGGATGATCAGCCGGTATGTATAGGAAGTGATGCCGTTCAGAGCGTCCGACGCCAGAGAACCCAGGGAGGGCATCGGGGCGTTGACACCCAGGCCCAGGAAGGAAAGGAAGCTTTCCGTAAATATGGCGTTGGGGATCTGCAGGGCGGTGGAAATGATGATCACCGAGATGCAGTTGGGAAGAAGGTGTTTGCGGATGATCCACCTGCCGCCGGCGCCTGTGGCCTGGGCGGACAGGACGTATTCCTGCTGCCTGAGGGAAAGGATCTGTCCGCGGATGAGGCGGGCCATGCTGACCCAGTAAAGCAGGCCAAAGACGATGAACATCGATATGATGTTGGAGCCGATCTTTTCAAAGATGGTGTTTTCCACCGAGAGCGTTTTTCCCAGGACCACCGACAGCAGGATGATGACCAGCATATCCGGCAGGGAATAGATGATATCCACCACCCGCATGATGATGATGTCCACCTTGCCGCCGAAATATCCGGCGACGGCGCCGATGGACATGCCGATGATCAGCACGATGATCGAAGCGAAAAATCCGACAGCCAGGGAGATCCTGGTACCGTAGACCACCCGGATGAAATAATCACGGCCGTGGGCGTCGGTGCCGAAAATATGGGGGAAGACCTTTTCGCCCTTTTCGATGTTTTTAAGCTCCGTTTTGCCAAAGGTAAAGGGCGCCAGGTTGTTGAAGGAGCTGTCCACCGGCTTCCCGGGACGCACGCCCAGCATTTTGTCATAGGAATAGGGCCACACATAGGGAAGGATGATGCTGGACAGGGTGACGACGATAATGATGATTAGGGAAACGAGAGCCACCTTGTTGCGGACAAGGCGCTTGCAGCCGTCACGGAAAAAGGTGCTGGAAGGACGCATGCGAGAGATGTATTCTTTTTCCTCGTTCGTCGCGGGACGGAACGCGTCCGGGTCCAGCTGCAGGGAGAAGGGCTTGCGAAGATCGGTCATAGGGCTGCTGCCTCCGTCAGTCAAATTCGATGCGGGGATCTACGACCTTGTAAAGCAGGTCGCTCACAAGGTTCATGATCACGATCAGGGAAGCGAGGAAAATGGTGGTCCCCATGATCATGGTGTAATCGCGGTTGGTGATGCTGGATACAAACTGCCGCCCGATGCCCGGTACGGCAAAGATCTGCTCCACTACCATGGAGCCCGTTACGATGAAGGCCAGCATCGGTCCGAAATAGGTGATGACCGGGATCAGGGAATTTTTAAGGGCATGGCCGAAAATGATCTTCGGTTTGGATACGCCCTTGGAACGGGCCGTGCGGATGTAATCCTGGCCCAGGACGTCCAGCATCGAGGAGCGGGTCAGGCGCGTGATGTAGCTCATCGGATAGAGGGCCAGGGTGATGACGGGTAGCACCAGGCCGCCCTGGGCCGCGCCGTTGGCCGGGAGCCATCCCAGCCGGACGGAAAACAGGATCAGCAACAGCGTGCCCATGATAAAGGACGGCATTGATACGAAAGCCGTGGTGAAGACCATGATCACCTTGTCGACGAAAGTGTTGCGGCGGATGGCGGCGACCGCCCCCAGGACGATGCCGACGATGCCGGCAGAAAAAGCGGCGATAATGCCCAGCTTGGCGCTGGTCCTCATGCCATCCATAATGATGTCGATCACCTGACGTCCGCGCTGCTTGAGGGAAGGCCCGAAATCAAAGCGGGTCACGATGTCCTTAAGGTAGGTCACATACTGTTCCATCAGGGGCTTGTCCAGGCCGTATTTGGCTTCCAGGGCAGCCTGAGCTTCTTTTGATATGGCTTTTTCACCCACGAAGGGGCCGCCGGGAACGGCGTGCATGACAAAAAAAGTCACTGTAATGACGATCCAGATCGTCACTACAGCCAGCAGGACCCTTTTAAGGACATAAAACATCATTTTAGAGCTCATAGGCCAACCTCGCGTGTCGACGGGCGGCGGAAAAAGGAACGCCGCCTGTTTTTCCGGATACGGTACCCCAAACAAAACAGGGATCGAACCGTGCTATTATACAATGCCGTGTGCCTGTAAAAAACGGCGAAAACGTATAATACAAAAAAAATACAAAAAAAATACCGTTTCCGGAACCCCGCTGGGAACAGGGAAACAACGGGTCACAGCAGGGTGAACCTGTTCTTGTGATATTCGATCAGTCCCTCCGCCTTCATCCTGGAAAGTTCCCTTGATAGGGCGCTGCGGTCAGCGCCAAGGTAGGCCGCCATGTCCGCGCGGTCAAAAGGAAGGACGACGGTCGTTTTGTCCCGGTGGGAAAATGCGGTGAAAAGGGCGGTCAGCTTATCCCGGAGAGTCAGTCTTGAGAGAATCTGGATACGGGTGTTCATGGAAAGAGCACGCTCCGCGAGCATCGAAATAAACCGGTCCTTCATTTCCAGACCGAATTCTGTTTCTGATTTCCGCCGAAAGGGCTCGGCCGAAAGCCACAGGACTTTGGAAGGCCGCTGCGCGACGATGTAGATCTCAGGCTCCTGCACTTTTAAATAGCATAAGGATTCGCCGAAGGTTCCCCCGGCGGTGACGTTGGCCATGATCATGCGGTTGCCGTTGATATCGTCGGTCAGCACCTGAACGAGCCCGGAAAGCACCAGACCGAAGCGGGACAGGGGTTCGCCGGCGCTGTGCAGGAAGGATCCCCGCGCATAATCCGCTTTTGCGGCCTCAAGGAGGGCGAGGGCCCGGACTGTCTGATCCCTGTCAAGCCCCCTGAACAGGCGGCATGAAGCGATCTCCGGCGCGTAAGCTTGTGAGATCTGTTCCAATTTGTGACCTGGACCTCCTTCGATAAACACTTTGCGAAAGACAGCTGATAGCTTTAGCCCCGTCGCCTGCGGACGTTTTATACGTCTTCCGAAGGGGGAAAAAAACACGCTTTTTATCCTATCATGGACTGAGTGGGAACTCAAGTCTTTTGTTTTTTCGATCATGGCCTGCTTTTTCGGGCGGGACGGCTGCCTTGACTTTGATGAAGCGGCAGTTATAATGTAAACACATGGAGAAGGGAGACGCGCCGGGGATGCCTGAAGAAAAAAAATACGCTTCTATCGATCTGAAATCCTTTTACGCGTCGGTAGAATGCGTCGAGCGGGGGTTGGATCCCCTGACTGCGAATCTGGTGGTCGCGGACGAGAGCCGCACCGAAAAGACCATATGTCTTGCCGTGTCTCCATCCATGAAGGCTCTTGGCCTGGGTGGGCGGTGCCGGTTGTTTGAGGTGACGCAGAAGGTGCGCGAAACAGAGAAGCGTACTGGGAAAAAGGTGGATTACATCATTGCCCCGCCAAGGATGCGCAAATACATCGAATACAGTACCAGAATATATGAAAAGGTCTATCTCAGGTACCTTTCCGGCGAAGACATGCATGTTTACTCCGTCGACGAGGTCATGGCCGACCTGACGGGCTACCTGAAAATGTATGGCATGAGCGCCAGGGCGCTGACCGCCATGCTGATCCGGGCCGTGTATGACGAAACGGGCATCACTGCTACCGCCGGGATCGGGACAAACCTGTATCTGAGCAAGGTGGCGATGGATATCCTGGCCAAGCATGAGGAACCGGACGAAAACGGGATGCGCATCGCCGAGCTTGACGAGCGGACCTACCGGGAAAAGCTGTGGGACCATAGGCCCATTACCGATTTCTGGCGGGTGGGGCCGGGCACAGCGAGAAAACTTGAAAAGCGGGGCATCCTCACGATGGGGGATATCTGCCGCCGAAGCGTTTATGATGAAGGATCGCTGTTTACTGACCTTGGAGTGGACGCCGAGCTGCTGATCGATCACGCCTGGGGACAGGAAAGCTGCACCATGGCAGATATCAAAAACTATCGCCCCGAAGACAGGAGCCTGTCGGTGGGACAGGTGCTTCCCAGCCCGTATGATGCCGAGACCGGACGTCTTGTGGTATGGGAAATGGCGGAACGGCTGTCCTATGAGCTGCTTTCCGGGGATCTTGTCTGCGGCAGCGTTGGCGTGACCATCGGTTACGACCGGGAAGGGATGCCCGATAACTGGACCGGCCCCATGGAAAGGGACCGTTACGGGCGCCTCGCGCCGGCAATGACACATGCTTCCGCTCAGATCACGGACATGGGCGGCGCTCCGGTGCGTTCCAATTCGGCAAGGAAGCTGACCGAGGCTGCGATGAAGGCCTACGACCGCGCGATCCGCAGGGAACTGAAGGTAAGACGCTTCTTCGTCGTTTTCGACCGGATCGCAAAAGCGGACGCGGAGAAAACCATATTCAGGCAGATGGATCTGTTTACGTCGGCCGAGGAACTGGAAAGGGAAAAGGAAATGGCCGGGAAGGAAGAAAAAGTGAACCGGGCAGTCATCGGATTAAGGTCCCGGTTCGGCCCAAACGCGGTCCTTCGCGGCAAAAACCTGATGGAGGGGGCCACCGGCGCCCAGCGCGGCCTGCAGATCGGCGGTCATCAGTCCGGGGAGGAGAAATAAAATGGGAAGATACGACGACATTATCGGTCTTGAGCGGCCTTTATCATCTCATGTCCGTATGCCCCGGGCGGACAGGGCGAAGCAGTTCATGCCCTTCGCGTCTCTGAGGGGCTTTGACGATGAGATCCGGGAAAGGGAAGAGGTCCTTGAGGAAAGGCGTACCCCGAGCGAGGACGAGGACGCCGTAAAAAACGCGCGCGTAAACGAACTCGCGCGCGTCATATCGTCCCATCCTGCCGTCCGGGTCCTGCTGTTTGTGCCAAGCCGGGCCGGAAGCGGGGAAGGGAAAACCGTTTGGGTGACCGGGACCGCATCAGGATACGATCCCGCGGAACGGACGGTACGCCTTTCCGGGAGAAAGATCAGCCTGGACGACGTTTACAGGCTCGAGATCTTGCGAGGGGAAAAGAACGGGCAGGAAGAATAATAAATTAATAAGATATTATATTAATATGGATCAGCTGGCAGGGTCTGGGCCGCGGTCCTCCTCAAAATGGAAAAGGAGGGGGACCGCGTCATTTTTGCAGTCCCTGAGGTACATGAGCTGGTATCGGATCAGCCTTTTGTCCGGCAGGTCGAACCGGACCAGTCCCTGACCGTAGACCGAAAGGATAAATCCGGGGACCATGGCAGCACCGCGGCAGGCCCGGACCATCATCAATTGGGCATTGACGGAATTGGTCTGGGATATATTGCCCGGGACAAAGCCGAACTCGTCCATAAACAGGATATTCAGCATCTGCAGAGACGAGGGGCCATCGGTTTCACAGTTGGTGATCAGGCATTCGCTGCGAAGCATTTTCCTGACGTCGCCGTCGTATTTTTTTGCCACTTCAGGATGGGCTACGATGTAATTGGGCGACGAAAAAAGGGTCCTGGAGATCAGGTAATTGTGTGGAAAGGCATCTTCGCACAGCCGGTCACAGATAATGATATCCACATCGCCCATTTTCAGCTTTTCAGTCAGGGCTGAATAAGGATACTGCAAAATATCCAGGCGTACCTCGGGATGGAGGGCAAGAAAACGGGAGATGAAACCCTCGGTGGAGCAGTATTCGTACATGCCTACGCCGACTTTCAGCCGGGCACGATATCCCTGGGCCAAGGTGTGCAGATGGTTCAGGGTCTCATCGTAGGTCCTGAGCATGGCTTTGACGCGGGCATAATAATACGCGCCTGCTTCGGTCAGAGTCACCTGGCGCTGGCTGCGCTCGAAAAGACGGACTTTCAGCCTGTCTTCCAGAGAGGAGATATACTGGCTGACGGCTGTCTGCGACACATCATATTGGGCTGCTGTCTGCGTGAAAGACAGGCATTCGGCCAAGGTGACGAAATACCGGATCTTGCGGTTGATCATCATGACCTCCGGTGAAGAATGAATGACGGATCCAGCGTGTATTCCAGAAAATCAAACAGAAGAAAGGCAGATCCACCAAAGAGAACGGTGGGTCAGGAGCGGGCCCACCTGTCCGGGATGTCCGGACAGGCAGAGCGCTTTTTTGACGCCCGGAGCTGTACAAAACAGCCGCAAAGGACGCAGGTTCCGCTGTATAGATGGTCGCATTGCCTGCAAATATCCAGACGTCGGTTTATTTCTTCTTTGTCCGACCGTTCTTTCATCGGGATCGATCCTGTCAGGCGCTGAAGGAGAGCCGCGATGTCCGTCCCGTTTTCCATGTCCTCAAGCATGCATTTCCTGCACATCGGAAGGCGGGAGGCCCATACGGACAGTTCTTTCAGGTCCAGGGTATCCGTCATGTCCTGATCCTCAGGGCAGCCACGGAGCAGGCGGGCAGGGTCACTCCTACAGTGCCGTCGGAAATGACAATGCCGTCCAGGGGACGGGTTTCAAGGATGGAACAGCCGAAATCGTTGAAGCTGTCCATGGGGCCGGTCAACACCCTGCCGCTGCATTCCGCGGCGCCGACGCCGTCCACCTGGACCCGGACCGGGGCAGCGGCGGAAAGATTGGCAAGCGTGAGGGTGACGATCCCGTCTTTTTCGGAGGCGGAGGCCGTTACCTGGGGCTGGGCGTATTCACCTTCGCATACGCTTTCGGATTCCACCCTGCATTCCACTGACCGTGCGTCCATGTGATCCCTGTAAAGATCAAATACGTGATAGGTGGGCGTCAGGACCATCCTGTCCCCCTCGGTCAGAATAACAGACTGAAGTACATTTACGGTCTGGGCCAGGTTGGCCATTTTTACCCGGTCGCAGTGACGGTTGAAGATATTCAGGGTGATGGCCGCCACCATTGCGTCGCGCATGGTATTCTGCTGGTAAAGGAATCCGGGGTTGGTCCCTTCCTCTACGTCGTACCAGGCGCCCCATTCGTCCACGATAAGCCCCACCTTCTTTTCGGGGTCGTATCGGTCCATGATCTCGCTGTGGCGATTGACCAGTTCATCCATTTTGGCGGCGCGGTAAAGGGTGCGGTAGTAATCCTCCTCCGTGAACCTGGTGGCGGAGCCCTTGGATGTCTGCCAGTCGCCGCACAGGGTGTAATAATGGAGGCTCAGCCCGTCCATATACTTTCCGGCCCGTTCCATCAGGATCCGGGTCCATTCATAATCGTCGGAGCTGGGGCCGCAGGCGATCTTGTACAGCCTGTTTTTCCCATACTGGCGGCAGAAGGTGGCATAACGGCGGTATTCGTCGGCATAGTATTCGGGACGCATGTTTCCGCCGCAGCCCCAGCTCTCGTTCCCGACGCAGAAATATTTCACATTCCAGGCGTCATGCCTTCCGTTGGCGCGGCGGCGGCGTACCACCGTGGAATCGCCGTCACTGTTGAGGTATTCCACCCATTCGGCCATTTCCCGCACGGTGCCGCTGCCGACATTGCCGTTGATATACGGCTCACAGCCGATCTGGGCGCACAGCTCAAGAAATTCGTGGGTGCCGAAGGAATTGTCCTCCACCACGCCGCCCCAGTTGGTGTTCACCATGCGTTTGCGGTTTTCCTGAGGGCCGATGCCGTCTTCCCAGTGGTATTCGTCGGCAAAGCAGCCGCCGGGCCAGCGGAGCACGGGGACGCCAAGCTTCTTCAGCGCGTCCACAACGTCTGCACGCATGCCGTTTTTATTGGGGATGGGGCTGTCTTTCCCGACAAAGAGTCCCTGATAGATACAGCGGCCCAGATGCTCGGAAAAGTGACCGTAGATGTTTTTGCTGACAATGCCGGTGCTCCGGGACGGGTCCAGAATGATCTTGGCCATGATCGACGCCTCCTGAAGATGATGATAATGTGTTCCGATACGGAAATCATATCATAAATCGCTCCACGGCGCTATAGAAATCAGAAAACAATTATTTACGCGGCGACTTGAGTCAGGCAGACGACGATAAGCAGCACGCTGATAACGATGGACAGGGAATTGACGGCGCTGCTGAGTTCGTGGTCGCCCTTCATCTGCTCCGTGAAAGCAGGCGCCGCAGAGGCGATGGGCCCAAGGAACAGGATGGCCAGGGCCTGCCTCAGGGAAAAGGGGAGGGGCAGGACAAACCAGGAGAGCAGGGAAAGCCAGATGCCAAGCGAAAAACGGATCGAGAGGATCCTGACGATCAGGCCGATCTTTTCCCTGTCTGGGGAAATATGGAAACCGACGCCCAGCATCAGCATGGCCAGAAAAGCGTTGGCGTTCCCGACGATGCCCGTGAATTCCGCAACGGGCCAGGGAAGGCTCACCCCGAAGGCGCAAAGGAAGGTCATCAGGATGTAAGTGATGAAAGGGACGGATTTTGAAAGGGCGGAAAAGATGGGGCGCACGTCGATATGTTTTTCACCGCGGCTCACGGCAAGCGCCAGGCCGTAGGCACCGCCGAGGCAGAAAAAGCTGTTACCCACGTCGAACAGGCTGACGGCCATGACCGCTTCGGCCCCAAGGAAGCTTTGAGCGAAAGGAAGCACAAAATTGCCGATATTGACGCCGGTGGTATTCAGCAAAGCGAAGGCCCGGACGCCGGGAGAAGACTTCCTGCTGAAGAAATAGGCGAGCGTCGCCAGGGAGAGGCCGAACCCGAAGCCGAAGAGCGTCATGGTGAGCATGGCGGCGTCAAGGTGCTTTCCGTTGAAGCTGTTGACGATGGAGCAGGTCAGGGTGATGCGGATGACGATCTTGCTGAGGACCGCAAAATCTTCTTTCTTAAAATAATTCACGCGGCGAAGCACATGGCCCAGCAGGATGATCGCGCAGAAACATCCGGCGCGTACAAGGATCGGTGTCATAAAAATACTCCTGTTGCGAACTGACGATTATAAAGTATAGGGATCGGGGGATGGGATGTCAACAGAAAGGATGAAGCTATTGCGGAAAGATATGGAAAGACGATAAAAAAACTTTTCAATTCAGAAATAATGACGTATAGTATTTGGGATTGCACTTCTTTCACCCACAGGGGGAAAGTTTCGGAGGTAAGGGATGAGCTTGGGCAGGAAACCGGAGCTGCTTTGCCCGGCTAGGGATCCGGAGGTCCTAAGGGTTGCCGTTGATTACGGTGCCGACGCGGTCTACATCGGAGGAGAAGCCTTCAGCCTCAGGTCCAAGGCTGCGAATTTTACCCGGGATCAGATGGCGGAGGGGTGCGCCTATGCTCATCAGCATGGGAAGCGGATCCATGTGGCTGCCAATATCCTTGCCCATGAAGCGGATATCGAAAAGGCCGCGGAATATTTTAAGGAACTGAACGGACTGGATATCGATGCCGTGCTGGTCGCGGATCCCGGGATGTTCATGCTTTGCAGGGAATTCTGTCCGGGCAAGGAGATCCATATCTCCACCCAGGCATCCCTGACAAATCACCTTTCCTTCGGCTTCTGGCACAGCCAGGGCGCCAAACGGATAGTCTGCGCAAGAGAACTCAGTCTGGAAGAGATCGCTTCGATCAGAAATAAAACAGACCATGGTCTTGAAATTGAGGCTTTTGTACATGGAAGCATGTGCGTGAGCTACAGCGGAAGGTGTCTTTTGTCCAATTATTTTGCGGGAAGGGACGCCAACAGGGGGGAATGCAGCCATCCCTGCCGCTGGAAATACGCTGTTGCCGAGGAGACCCGGCTGGGGCAGTATCTGCCCCTGGAGGAAAACGATCGGGGCACCTACATCTTTGACGCCGGGGATATGTGTATGATCCATCGGCTGAAAGACCTTTGCGAAGCAGGCATCGACAGCCTGAAGATCGAAGGGAGAATGAAAAATCCCCTTTACGTCGCTACTGTCGCCAGGGCTTACCGGCTTGCTCTGGACGATCTGTTTGAAAACGAGGAAAAATACTTGTCGAACATTCCGGAATACCTTCGGGAGATCAGAAAATGTACCTACAGGCCCTTCAATACCGGTTTTTACTACGGCAGACCGGGGAACGAGGGGATGAACCGGGCTGCGGGAGATTACCTGTCCGGGGCTGTTTGGATCGGTATCGTGGAAAAGGTCCGCGGTACGGAGGCTTCATTTATCCAGCGGAACCGGTTTTTTGTGGGTGAAGAGATCGAGGCGATGAAAAGGGACGGCCGGAACATTCCCCTCAGGGTGGCTGAGATCCGCGTGGGAGACGGGCCGCCGGTGGGGAACGCGCCGCGCCCCCTGGAGGAACTGAGGGTCACATTTGTTTCATCGGACGGGAAAAGTGCGGAAGGCGTCCTTGAGCCCGGAGACATCCTGAGACGGATCGACAAGTAACGGAAAGGCAATACGATGTACAGATTCATGTCAAGCCGAGAAGCGGCGGAACTGGTGCAAAACGGTGAGGTCATCTGCGTCAATTCCTTCGTGGGGATCGAAAACCCAGTGGAGCTCCACGAAGCCATTTACCAGAGATTTCACGAAACGGGTGAGCCTAACAACCTTACGCTGATCTCCAGCGCCGGCTTCGGTGTATGGGACGAGAACCGCAACGCCGAGGGCTATATCCGCGAAGGCGCGGTATCAAAGCTGATCTGCGGTCATTTCGGCGCTATGCCTTCCACCAAACACCTCGTCCTTGAAGACCGATTTGAAGCCTATAACCTGCCGCTCGGGTGCATCAGTCACGCCATTCGCGCCCAGGCGGGGGGACTTCCCGGGGCGCTTAGTAAGGTGGGACTGGATATTTTTGTTGACCCCAGGCGCGAAGGTCCGGGCATCAACGGCATTTCCCGCGATGACAGCCTGGTAAAGCCCGTGACCGTGGATGGCGAAGAGTTCCTGTATTACCAGCTGCCGAAGATCACCATGGTGCTCATCAAGGGTACCGTGGCCGACCGCTACGGCAATATCTCCTTTGACGACATGTATATGTCCGGCGACGCGCTTTCCATCTGCCAGGCCGTCAAGGCCAACCACGGCAAGGTGATCGTCCAGGTGGACCGGCTGGTGGGCACACCTTCCCGCCCCAGGAACACGATCATCCCCGGGTGTCTTGTGGATGTGATCGTGGTGACCGAACCGGAGCCCCGTCCCGTGGCCTTCAAGGCGCTGACCGGTTCCTTTGAGATCCCCTATGAGGAATGGAAGGGCTGGCAGGAGATGATCGACGACCTTTCCGGGGCCAAGACCAAAGCCAGTCCCGCTTATAATACCATCGGCCGCAGAGCCGCGAAGGAACTGAAAGAGGGCGATATCGTCAATATCGGCATCGGCATACCCGAGACGGTCAGCCGCTACGCCAGGAAATACGGCACACTGGAAAAAATCACCATGACCGTGGAATCCGGCGGCATCGGCGGCTTTCCGGCGTCGGGAACGGTGTTCGGCGCGATGATCGGCGCGGCGTCGGTGTACGATATGGGAAACCAGTTTGACCTGTACAATTCCGGCGGGCTTAACATCTGCTTCATGGGCGCGTTTGAGGTGGACCGGGAGGGCAACGTCAACGCCCACCGCGGGGCGGATACCTATCCCGGCATCGGCGGTTTTGCCAATATCACGGCCAGGACCCCCACGGTGGTTTTCTGTCTGACCTTCAACACCCGCGGGCTGGAAATGGAAAGGAAAAAGGACGAGGTCACGATCCTGCGAAACGGGGATATCCCCAAGTTTGTGGATAAGGTCCGCTCGGTCAGCTTTTCCGCGTCCCGCGCGGTCAAAAACGGCCAAAGGGTGATGTACGTTACCGAAAGGTGCGTTTTCGTCCTTACGGAAAAGGGCCTGATGCTTTCGGAAGTATATCCAGGGGTGGATATCAGGCGGGACATCCTGGACCTGCTGCCCTTCCCTGTGGAGATCAGCGACGCTTTGAAAGCGGCGGAGAAGTGATCCATGGCACGGACTGTCGATATGACGGCGGGCCGGCCCCTGAAGCTGATCGTCCGTTTTGCCCTTCCCGCTGCGGCGGGAAGCCTTCTGCAGCAATTATATTCTCTGTGCGATCTTGTCATCCTCGGCCGCTCCGGGGGCGTGGCGGCGCTCGCGGCGGTCTCCTCTTCCGGATGGCTGGATTATATGTGCCTGGGTACCGTCATCAATCTGACCATGGGCTTTGGCATCCGGATGAGCCATTTCTTTGGCGCTGGGGACAGCGAAGGCCTGAGAAGGACGGTTGCCCAGAGCGTCATCCTGAGCGTATATCTTTCCTTGGCGCTGTTGATATTGAGTCAGGCGCTGCTCAGGCCCTGCCTTGCGCTTCTGAACACCCCCAAAGAGACCTTTGCCCTGACAGAGGTTTACCTGAGGATCATCTTCGGCGGGATCCCTCTGGCCATGGCGTATAACCTGGCGGCAGCCTGCCTGAGGGCCGCGGGGGACGCCCGTACGCCGCTGAACGCGGT
The DNA here is from genome assembly GCA_017523615.1 of Clostridia bacterium. Lineage (GTDB taxonomy): Bacteria > Bacillota > Clostridia > Christensenellales > Aristaeellaceae > RUG756. Next base: position 30,883 of record JAFWWK010000134.1, on the reverse strand, counting down.
GATCGCCGCCTCAGTGTGCAACCTGTGCCTTGATCTGTTATTTGTCGCAGTACTGCGTTTCGGGCCGGCCGGGGCAGCGGCGGCGACGGTCATGTCCCAGGGGGTCAGCGCGGCCGTGTGCCTGAGGGCATGGATGGGCGTGGCCTGTATGCGCGTCGGCAGACGGGACATGAAAAAAGACCCGGGAGAGATGAAAAAGCTCCTGTCCCTCGGCCTGCCCTCCGCCTTTGAAGTCTGGGTCATTTCCTTCGGCGGACTGATCGTGAACGGCGCCGTAAACGCTCGGGGATATGTTTTTATGGCGGGATACAACGCCCCGGGTCGCCTGCAGGCCCTGATGGAATCGGTGGGGAACGCGGTGGGCGGCGCGGTGGGCACCTATACCGGGCAAAATTTCGGCGCCGGCAGGATGGACCGTGTCCGGGAGGGCGTCAGGAAAAGCGCTCTGACATCTGTGGGGCTTGCCATGGCCATGGCCGCGGTGATGCTGGCCGCCGGGAAACCGATGATCCGGCTTTTCATGGTGGATGCTGAAATTTTGATCGAGGAAGTCGTTGCGGTGGGTTACCGTTTCGTCATCGTGATGAGCGCGGCGCTGTTCTCTTTGTATCTGCTGTTCGTTTACCGCAGCGCCTTGAAGGGGCTGGGAAAGGTCAGCGCGTCCTTTGCCTCCAGCGTGATCGAATTTGTGATGAGGGTATCCTGTGTCCTTCTGCTCCCCGGGCTGATGGGCGAGTGGGGACTTTACCTTGCAGAGGTCATGGCCTGGTTCGGAGCGTTCGTTTTGCTGTACCTTGCCTATCGGAACAATATAAAAAGGATGATGACGCCATGAAAAACAGACCCCGTATACTGATACTGATCCTGGCGGACCTTCTGCTGAGTGCGATGTGCATCGGCAGCTTCCTGGCGATGGCCCTGGCCAGGGACGCGGACGGCCGCCTGACAGATACGGGGATCAGGAGCCTGAAGTATTTTACCGTGGATTCCAATATCATCTGCGGGATCGCCGCCCTTATCGAGGCTGTGTTCCTGATACCGGTATTCCTGGGGAAACGGGATGCCGCGGCCGCATGGGTCCGATGGTTCCGGCTGGCGGGGACCTCCTCGGTCGCCATGACCTTCTTTGTCGTCTTGACATTCCTTGGGCCGACGATGGGTTACCGGTACATGTTCACCGGGCCCAGTTTGTATATGCATCTTCTTTCCCCGGTCCTGGCTGTGCTGACTTTCCTGCTTTTCCGACGCGCCACGGGTCTTGACAGAAAGTGTTTTTACCTGGGAAGCATCCCGCTGGCGCTGTACGCCGTGTACTATATGTACGGGGTCATCACCGCAGGCCGGAAGATGGACTGGTACGGCCTGGCCGCTTGGGGGCCGGTATGGTTCGCGCCGCTGTTTATCGTGATCATCCTTATCAGCTGCGGGCTTTCGTACCTGCTGGTCCGCTTTGGCGGGGCTGGGAAAGCTCATTTTTCGTAAAGGCTGTTCAGCGCTTCCAGGACGGCGTTCACCGTCGCCGTGGCGCCGGTGATCCCGTCGATGTCTTCCCAAAGGATGAAAGGTCCCTTCTTCCCGATAAATCGCTCGGTGAAGGCGACCTCCTCGGCGTGCCGGCCGCGGTCCCTGTCCTCGCAGGAGGCGTCGACGCTCATCTCCAGCACCCGGCCGTCCGGGCCGAGGATGACCGTGACAAATACATAGTCGTTGTATCCCAGGGCATGGACGGTGTATTCGCCGGACATGTCCTTTTCTTCGGCTGCGGGGGAAGGGCTGTATTCTCCGTTTTCCGGGTCGAACTCCGCAAGGTCGTCCTTGAAAAACAGGACTGACCCGTCGGCCGATATGATGCGCCAGCCGTTTCTTGCGTCCCGTACATCGGCGCAGCCATTATGGAAAGCGCCGGCTTCCAGGAAGCGGAAGGGGATCTTTTCATTCCCGGACGCGTCGATATACCCCCACAGCCCATCTTTCAGCACCGGGAAGAGTCCGTCTCCGCCCATGCCGATCTCATCCCACAATGGCTCCGCAAGCACTTGCCCGTCCCGGTCCATCAGACCCCACAGGCCGCTTTCCATGTCCCTGAAAGCGAATGCGGAGGTGCCGGTCTCCGTGATGTCAAGACAGGGCGGGGACAACAGGCGGTATTCCGAGGCGGACGCCAGCAGTGCGGGCCCGTGGGCGCCGGTATACAGGATCAGCCTGTCCTTGCCGGAGAGAAGGATACGGCTGTAGGAGCAGGGATAAAGGACGCGGGCATATTCGGTCACTATGCCGTAGAGCACTGCGCCGTCCCATTCCTGCCCGGTAAGGAAAAGACTGTCCGCTAGTGCGTTCAGGCTCGTCCACCTGGGCGCGACGCATACCGGGTCGCTCTCCTCCGGAAAGGTGACGAATCCCCAGACCCCGTGGAAAAGGAAACCGGCCGTACGATCCGTCAGGCGCAACATCTCGGCGTGCTCCGATATGGAAAGCGCCTCGATATAGGGCAGAGCGGCGTCTGATTCGTCAAAAGCGCGGAAAGCCTCCAGCGCCTCGGCATATCTGCCTTCCCGGATCAGTTTTCCCGCTGCGGCCCAGGGATCATCCCCATCGCAGTTCGCGGGAGCAGACAGGGCGAGAAACACAAGGAAGGTAAAAAGAAACAGTGTTTTTTTCATTGGTTCCGCCTCCTATCAACGCTATCATACATTATATGGAGCCATTTGTCACGACCATTGAAAAACGGTGCGGGAAAAAACGCCGCATGGCCTTGGATTCCGGGGTTCATGGGTCTGTCAAAACAGCGTTTCCCGGCTGTCAATTATCTTGACGGAGGGTGGTAAAAATGATACACTCTTGGCATGACAACTGCATGATCGCTCCTAACCGACAGCAAAGGAGAAAGCCATGGATCAGAGCAAATGGAACGCTGAATTTGCCGGCCGTTTTTTCCGCCATGAACGGGAAATGAAATGGCTGTACGCCGAGTTGTACCATAACGATCAGAGGGCGTGGGATTATTTTGTTGACATGCTCTTCAGCGCTTATCAGGCGCGGAGCGAAGAACTGAAGGAAATGGACCGCCTCAGGGACGGGGATCCGGAATGGTACCGCCAGAGGAGCCTGATGGGATACCAGCTTTACGTCAAATCCTTTGCGGGCACCATCAGGGGCGTGGAAAAGAAGCTGGATTACCTGTCCGGCCTCGGGGTCACTTATCTTCACCTGATGCCGCTCCTGGAAAGCCCCGAAGGGCGCAGCGACGGCGGGTACGCCGTCAGTGATTACAGGAAGGTGCAGGAAGAACTGGGGACCATGGAGGACCTGGAGCACCTGGCGGGGGAATGCCGGGAGCGGGGGATGTCACTGTGCCTTGATTTTGTAATGAACCATACCAGCGAGGACCACGAATGGGCCAGGCGCGCAAGGGACGGCGACAGGGCATACCAGAGCCGATATTTCTTCTATGACGGATGGGATATCCCCAATGCATACGAGCAGACCATGCCGCAGGTTTTCCCGACCACCGCTCCGGGAAATTTCACCTGGTGTCCGGAAGCCGGCAAGGTGGTCATGACCACATTCTATTCCTACCAGTGGGATCTGAATTACGCCAATCCCGTGGTCTTCAACGACATGACCGACAACATGCTCTTTTTGTGCAATCGCGGCATCGATATCATCCGACTGGACGCAGTCCCGTATATCTGGAAAGCGCTGGGCACCAACTGCCGCAACCTGAAGCAGGTCTATTCCCTGGTCAGGATCATGCGGATGGCCTGCGAGATCGTCTGCCCTGCGGTGCTCCTGCTGGGCGAGGTGGTCATGGACCCGGTCTGGGTCACGCCTTATTTCGGCACGCAGGACCGTCCGGGCTGTCATATGCTGTATAATGTGACCACCATGTGCACCCTGTGGCATACGGTCGCCACCACCGACGTCCGCCTTTTGCGCCACCAGATGTCCCGGGTGTTTTCCCTGCCCAGGCAGAACACCTTCCTCAACTACATCCGCTGCCATGACGATATCGGCTGGGGCTTGGATTACGGCTTCCTAAGCTGCTTCAACTGGCAGGAGGTCCCGCACAAGCGTTACCTGAACGACTATTTCACCGGCAAATGGCCGGGCAGTTTGTCCAGGGGCGAACTGTACAACGACGATCCCCGCCTGGGCGACGCGCGCCTGTGCGGAACAGCGGCATCATTGTGCGGCGTCACCGGTGCAAAGGAAGCCGGGGACGAGGCCGCTGTTGAGGGAGCGCTCACCCTGGACAGAATGCTCCACGCTTTCATATTCGGTCTGAGCGGCCTGCCCGTCATTTATTACGGGGATGAGATCGCCGCGGAGAACGACGACAGCTATCACGACGATCCCGCGAAGAAAGCCGACAGCCGCTACCTGCACCGGGGGGACATGGACTGGGAGAAGGCGAAACTGCATAAAAAAGCCAGGAGCATTGAAGGCAAAATGTTCTCCGCGATCCGCAGGATGCAGGAGATCCGCAACGAGTACGACGTGTTTTCTCCGGACGCGGTCCTGGATCTTTATGAGACCAGGAGCGACCGGGTCTTTGGGATGACCCGCGCCTATGGGGACCGCACATTGGTGGCTCTCTACAATTTCGGCAGGGAAAACGAGACCGTGGTATTGAAAAACGCCGGGAAATACCTGGACCTTTCGACGGACCGCGAAAAGGAACTGAAGAAAGTCCGTCTGCTGCCCGGGGATTATATCTGGCTGCTGACTCGGGAGGACTGGCTGGAAGCGCCGGCGCCCCGATCGGATGCTTCGACCGATGCAGTCAAACCATGACGCGAAAGAAAATATTTGAGGAAACAATATGCGGATATCGGATCTTCTTAGTGACGGACGGGTCCACCTGAGCTGTGAGGTCTTCCCGCCGAAGCGTTTTGACGGCATTGCCGGCGCATGTGAAACAGCCAGGCAGATCGCCCGGCTGGGGCCGGCGTATATGTCGGTCACCTGCGGCGCGGGCGGAACCACCCCGGGATATACCCTGGCGGTGGCAAAGGCCGTGGCTGAGTGCGGCGTCGAACCCCTGTGCCATATCACCTGCGTCCAGGCGGATCGCAGGCACGTGACGGAGATCCTTGACAGCATGCGGTCCTCCGGCATGAGCAATGTCCTTGCCCTCCGGGGAGACCTGCCGCTTGAGGGAGAGCGCTGCCATGATTTTGAGCACGCGTCGGACCTTGCGTCATTCATCCGCGGCCGGGGGGATTTCTGCGTTGGGGGAGCGTGTTATCCCGAAAAGCATCCGGAGAGCGTTTCCCGGGACGCGGATATGGACATGCTCAAACGCAAGGTGAACGCGGGCGTAGACTTTTTGACGACCCAGATGTTCTTTGACAACGCGCTGTTCTATAATTTCCTTTATCGAATGCTCAAGGCGGGCATTCGTGTTCCCGTTTGTGCCGGGATCATGCCCATCACCAACGCCAGGCAGGTAGAGCGGGCCGTTAAACTTTCCGGCTCCATCATGCCGCCGAAATTCGCGGCTATCGCCGACCGTTTCGGCGGCGACCCGGAGTCCATGGCACAGGCCGGCATCGCTTTCGCAACAGGACAGATCGTGGATCTGATCGCCAACGGGATCACAAACATACACCTGTACACTATGAACAAACCCGAGGTGACGCGGGCGATCATTGGCAACCTGTCATCTATTATAGCCCCCGACTGAATCGGGAGGGAGGAGATTTCCTATGATCATTTATGTCAATTCCGCTGCGGGCCGCGACGGCTGCGGTACCAGAGAAAGGCCATACCGGCGCATCAATGACGCGGCAAAGGTGGCAATGCCCGGGGACGAGGTCATCGTGGCACCGGGCGTGTACCGCGAATACGTGGATCCGGTGAACGGCGGGGAAGACGATAAACGGATCGTCTACCGCAGTGAAAAGCCCCTTGGGGCGGTGATCACGGGCGCCGAACCCGTCAGGGACTGGGAAAACCTGCGCGGCTCCCTTTGGAGGGTCAGAATACCGAATTCGGTTTTCGGTTCCTACAATCCCTACACCACCTATGTATACGGGGACTGGTATTTTGCCGGCCGCACGAAGCATACGGGATGCGTATACCTCAATGACCGTATGCTTTATGAAGCCGCGTCGCTGGAAGAATGCGAAAAAGGCCAGGTGTATCCATGCTCCTGGGTGCCGGAGGAGTCCGTGTATAAATGGTACTCCGAGCAGGACGGGGATCATACCGTGATCTACGCCAATTTCCAGGGGGCGGACCCCAACTGTGAAAACGTCGAGATCAACGTCCGCCGCGAATGCTTCTTCCCTTCGAAGACGGGGCGGAACTGCATCACCGTTTCCGGGTTTGTCATCTGCAAGGCGGCAACCACATGGGCGCCTCCCGCGGCCTTCCAGGACGGCATGATCGGCCCCCACTGGTCCAGGGGATGGATCATCGAGGACTGCGAGATCTATGGCAGCAAGTGCGCCGGGATCTCTCTGGGCAAATATCTGGATCCCGACAACGATCATTACTTTACCTTCAAACATGTGAAGAGTCCCACTCAGATGGAACGGGACGCGGTCTGCAGGGGCCAGTTCCACGGCTGGACCCGTTCCCGTATCGGCAGCCACATCATCCGCCGCAACAATATACACCACTGCGAGCAGGGCGGGATCATCGGAAGGATGGGCGGCGTTTTTTCCCTGATCGAAGACAACCATATCCATCACATCAACAATATGATGGAGCTGGGCGGCGCCGAGATCTCCGGCATAAAGATGCACGCGGCCATCGACGTGGTGATGCGGCGCAACCACATCCACCACTGCACCATGGGCATCTGGTGCGACTGGGAGGCTCAGGGGACCAGGATCTCCCAGAACCTCCTGCACGACAACCAGCGCCCGCCCTTTGCCGAGATACTGAAAGGCGGCATGATGAGCCAGGATATCTTTGTGGAGGTATCCCATGGGCCGACCCTGATCGACAACAATATCCTGCTCTCCGAGGCATCGGTCCGGCTTTCCAGCCAGGGCGTCGCCATGGTGCACAACCTGATCTGCGGTTCCTTTACCGCGGTGGGCGGCGGGACCGGCCCCCGTTACACTCCCTACCATATGCCCCATAATACCGAAGTCATGGGCTTTATGACCTTCCTGCACGGGGACGACCGTTTCTATAACAACATCTTTGTGCAGAAATGGCCCGCAGGAGACGTCACTGTCCTTTCGGACAGCGATTCTTCCCAGTCGTTCAGTGAAAACCGCGAGTGCGGCACTCATGTGATGGACGGCTATCCCACCTGGGAGGAATGGATCGCCATGTTTGACATGGACAACGACACCCCCAATATGCGCGGCCTTGCGCCTGCGCATGAAAGCAAGCTGCCTGTCTGGTGTGCGGGCAATGTTTACCTTGGAGGGGCAAAGCCCTGGGAAAAGGAAAAGGACTTCCTCAGGGATGACAGTTCCGAGGTCCGTGTGGAGCTGACCGAAAAGGACGGGAAGCCATTCCTGGATACGAATGTCTGCACTCTGGTCGGCGCATACCGCGCCGGACTCATTACCTCGGACGTGCTCGGCAAGGCTTTTGAGCCTGAAGAGCGCTTTGAAAACAGCGACGGTACCGGCATCGTGTTCGACAGCGATTATTTCGGAAGCCACAGGGGACTGAGGATCATGCCGGGTCCCTTTGCTGACGGCGATCCCACCCTTCCGTTGTGGTCTTGACGTCTGATACTCATCAAATTGGTTTAGCCAATTTGAGATGCCGCGTGCTTCGCACGCTAATGCCGCGCAAAGCGCGTCATTCCGTCTCATGCGATCTCATACGCGCCTTCGGCGCTATTAAAACAGCATTGGCTGTTTTAAAATGAGATCAAGTATGATCGATCCGTTCTTATGCGCTTTCTGCCCGGTCCCCGGTTTTCGGGGACCGGGTTTTTTTCAGGGTGGGCATGATGATCGGCCGGGAAATGGAAAAATAATTCTTGCAAAATGAATACAAAAATGATATTATTGTTAAAAGAAAAAACTGCATGCCGTTTCGCATAGGAAAGGATAAGAAGCCCATGGGTCTTCAATTTCACTCGCTGACGGATTTTATTCCCGCGGCGGAAAAAATAGCTGAAAAAAAGGACGGCAATACGCTGGAAGGCTGGAACAAGGATCAGATCGGCGCCCACATCGTCGATCGGTTTGTGGACGTATTCTATCATTGGCTGAATTCCCATCCCGAAATGCGCCTGGATTATTACCGTGATATCCTGGCGGAATATGGTCTGTCTACCGACACCCTTGACCGGGCTGATACTTCCGTCTGCGATGCCAGATGTATCCTTGCGATGATTTTTGCCGCCATTCGCGCTGAAAGGTTTTCCGAAGGCTTTTTGATGACGCTGTTCAGCGACGGGTCGATACTTGCCTGGCTCAGGCGTCTCGAAGAACTGGATGCCTGATCCCACTGATATAAAATATTCCGGCCGGGGCTTTGAGCCCCGGCCGCTGTTGTACGGAAAAAACGAATAATATAGGTCAGTCGTTCCGGAAGAGTCCGAACCAGTCCGCTCCGGCGGGATATACGGTCACGGTCTGCAGGGAAGGGAGGCGGCCCGAGGTATATACGGCGATCTCATCCAGGGTGACGATGCCGTTATGGTCCCGATCGGCACGCAGGCTGTCCGCGGTGTGTGAAACCTCGTTCCATCCACAGCCCAGGTTGAAATAATAGCTGAAAAAACCGGCGTCGGTGGAAACGCCGCCGCAGGTAAAGACGGTCTCGTAGGATTGCTGGTCTGCACTACAGGCGGTAATGATATAATATCCGCCGGCCGTCAGGGCGGAACGGCTCCGGAACATAAACGGGGCAGTGAAATCCCGGGTGAATTCCTCCGCCGCTTTCAAGGTTTCCTCTTCGCTTTGAGGTTCGGTCTCGTCGGTGATGAGGCCGCCGCTGTAGCACGCGTCGATGATGATCACCTTCCTGCCGCCGACGCCGGAGAAAGCGGCCTGAAGCTGCGAAGCAGTGATCCCTTCCGTATCACAATACGCGGCAAGCAGGCTGGTGCCGCTGTCGGTGTCCCGAAGGCCGTGGCCGAGAAAAACGAAAACGGAGATATCGCAGTCCCCGGCGCCTGCGAAAGTCGAGGGGATCAGGGAAAGCAGTTCTTCCCGTCCGGGATTTTCGACCAGCGTGACATCTCCGGCGGTTCTCGTGAATCCCGCAAACATGTTTACATACCCTGCGCCGTCGGTGGCTGTGCCGGACAGGGTCTGGCGGCTGTTGTCTCCTTCGTAAGTTTCCACCGTTACAAGGACGCGGGCGTGGCCGCCGTTGCTGTAGTCAAAGGTATTGCCGATGGCCCAGGAAAGTGGATATCCGCCTTCGGTAACGATCAGAAGGTCTCGCGGGCATCCGTCGAAAGCCGAAGGATCGATTGAGGAGACCGTGGAGGGGATCACGATCTTTTCAAGGTGCGCGTTGTCCGCAAAGGCGCGGATCCCAAGGGAAAGGGTACCCTGCGGCAGGACCACGCTTTCAAAGGAACAGCTTTCAAAGGCGGAATCATCGATACAGAACACGGCTTCCGTTCCCGCCAAAGGTGTAAGCGTAATAATATACAATATTGTTATGGCAAGGATCAAAGGCTTCATTTTTTCTCCCGAACGTTCAGCCCTTCAGGCCGGAAAGGTTCAAAGCATATCTTCACAAAAGGCCGCGGTACATGCGGTTTTATCTGCACGAACCTGGTGTCCGTACCGGCAGAGATACGTTCACCCCATTCATTATACCCGGAAAACCAACTCAGAACAAGGGGCGGCTTTGACTTGGATCCCGCAGGATGGTATAATCGTTCCGCATAAATGAACCGGGAGGAACATGTATGGCGTCGTCAAAGCCAGTGGTCGAATACCGGTATTACGACCTGCCGGAGGAACTGCCCCTGAAAGTGTTTACGGGCAGAGACTGGACCATATCCGATGTTCTCAGCAAAAGAATGCACTTTCACAATTGCCTGGAGATCGGTTTCTGTCATTCGCACAGCGGTTTTATGCTGATCGACGGGAAAAGGGTCCCGTTCGGTGAGGGGGATGCTTTTCTTATTCCCAGAATGGTCCCGCATACGACCTGCTCGGATACGGGAACAAGGAGCCGGTGGAGTTATATCTTTGCGGACATCGAAGGCATGACCGGCCGCATGGAGAGCGGATTCATGCCGGGGATCCGCCTGGAAAGGGACCGGAGCGACCGGATACGCTTTTTGTGTGAGTGCATCCTGGATGAATGCATGAAAAAAACGCTGGACACAGACCTGATCCGTATTTATTTTTCAGCGCTCCAGATCGAATACGGCCGCTTGGCGGGGGAGATCGGCCAAATGGAACAGCCGGAAGCGAATTTCAACATCCGTCCGGTCCTCAGGTACATGGATACCCATTACAGCGGTGATTTCAACATGGACCAGATGGCGGAACTGTGCCTGATGAGTCCGGCCCATTTTCGGCGTTCATTCCAGGAGACCATGGGGACTTCTCCGCTGAAATACCTCAACCAGCTGAGGATCAGGAAGGCATGCATGATGCTTTCCATAGGCAATGATTCGATAGTGAATATCGCCGCAGCGGTCGGTCTCCCTTCCATATCGTCATTCAACCGCAATTTCCAGAAGGAGATCGGCATGTCTCCCCGGGAATACAGGAAGAACAACGCCAAGGCGGCGCATAAAGGAGAAAGGAACAGCGTTCTCAGACTGGAAGGCTGGACCCGGGCTGAAAGCCGTCCGGAAACGGAGGACTGAAAAAACCGCGCAAAAAAATCACGACCGCCATTTCTCCTCCAGCATCCAGTCCGCGGCCATCTGGGGCCACACGGCGCAGTCTGGGACGACCATGCCGCCGTCCCCGGAGGAGTCGGTCAGGGAATTTGCGAGGCTTAGGCCGTGGCCTCCGTGGGGGAAAACGTGCATTTCAAACGGGATGCCGTTTTCCGCAAGCGCTGCGGCAAGGTAAAGGCTGTTCTCCACCGGAACCGATCCGTCGGTGCGGGTGTGCCAGATGAAGGCGGGAACGCAGTCAGGTCCGACCTGCTTTTCAAGAGAAACGGAGAAAGGGGAAACATCTTTTCGTCCCGGGCCCAGCAGGTTTTCGATGGATCCCCTGTGGGCTTTTTCCCCGGAAGTGATGACTGGATAGCAAAGGATCATGCCCGTCGGCCTGACCTCCTCGTCCTTCGCCTTCAGGGTCTCCGCCCAGCCTGCCCTCTTCCACAGGATGCCGAGGGAAGCCGCCAGATGTCCGCCGGCAGAGAAGCCTGAGATGAAGACGCGCCCGGGGTCGGTCATGGTCTCATTCGCTTGGGAACGGATCATACGGATCGCTTCGGCGGCTTCCAGCTGGGGCACTGGCCAGCGCGCTTTCGGGGCGCAGTGGTACCTGAGAACGAACACGTTGAACCCCCGGGCCAGGAACGCCAGGGCTACGGGTTCGGCCTCGCGCGGGGAAGTATACATATAGGCGCCGCCGGGGCATATGAGCAGGGCAGGGGACCTGCGCCCTTTCCGGATGGGCTCCTCCAGGTCCTGCCCGTAGAGTGTCAGGGAGCAAGGCGATTCGGCGCCGGGAACACGGACGTTAAATTGGCGGTACTGCATTCTTTTTATGCCTCCTGTTCAAAAACGGATCTGCCAAAGATAGTTTTCATGACGGCGCAGGCGATCCAAAGATCTGTCGGCCTGCTTAAGCTGATTATACCCGCAGCCGGCTCCGAACGCAAATGCCGTATCTTGCGTTCACCGTCTTTGTTCGTTATAATATGGATATCAACCCCATTCGGAGGAGCGATATGAAAAAGGCGTTTTTTCTAATTATCCTCTCGCTGCTGCTTCTGACCGCCGCGGCCGCGGAAAACGATGAAGTGGTATACGATGGCCGGGTAAAGGCCTACAGTGAAGCGACCTATGTGGACTTTGGAGCCACTGAGGTCAAAAGCCTTTCCAAACTGGAGGAATTCCTGGACCGGCTGCCATGCCTTGAAAAATGCGATATGTACCTGACGACCATGAATATGGCATGGGCGGAGGAACTTTCGGCACGTTACCCCAACGTGGAATTCGGATGGACCTTTATCATCTATTGCAACAACAAGGGCCCCCACGTCATCCGGACCGACATGACGGTCTTTTCCACCCTGCACAACAACCGGAGCACGGCCCATACCAGCCAGGATTTCGCGTGCCTTAAATACTGCCGCCATATGCTGGCCCTGGACTTGGGGCACAACGGTCTGACAACGCTGGATTTCCTCAGATCCATGCCCGACCTCCGGGTGCTGATCATCGGCCGGAACCAGCTTACCGATATTATGGCGCTGGGGAACTGCCCGAAGCTTGAATACCTGGAGGCGTTCTCCAACCGCATCAATTCTGTGGAGCCGCTGCTCGCGTGTACGAACCTGATGGACCTGAATATCCCCAACAACCGCATTCAGGACATCCTGCTGCTCGGACAGATCAAATCATTGCGCCGACTGTGGGCATACAATTATATGTCCTCCTCGATGGATCAAAGCCGGGTGGATTCCTCGGTGAAAGCGGCGCTGCGAGATGCTCTGCCGAATTGTACTTTTGACTGGAGCAATTCCGGCACCGGCGGGATCTGGAGGACCTTCAACGGTGAAAGCGACGGCAAAAAAACACCCCATTACGATGTCATCTACCAGATGTTCCAGACCGGAGTCTATATTCCATTCGAGGAAAGTGCGCCTCTGGATTGATTGAGGCGATCAACAGCGGGAGGGGATCACATGGAGACCTGTTATCTGTTTGTTCATTTCCGGGAAAAAACGACTCCTGACGGCGAGCAGGTGTATTTTGCTCTCAGCCGGGATGCTTTTCACTGGGAAGCGGTGAACGGCGGCCGCCCGGTAATGTGGGCTTATTACGGGGACAAGGGCGTACGGGACATGACGGTGGTCCGCAGCCGCTTTGACTCTATGTTCCACATTTTTGCCACCGACCTGAGCCTTTCCTACGGCATGAGGGGAAAATACTGCCGTTCCTGGGACGAGATCAAGCGCCGCGGCAGCAAATGCCTGGCCCATTTCGTTTCGGAAAACCTTGTGGACTGGACCGAAGAAGTCCTGGAGCCCATCGGGGATGAAAGCTATGGGTGCCTGTGGGCGCCGGATATCCTGTTTGACGAAGAGGAAAAGGAGTACATCCTCCATTTTTCCGCCAGCAGGCAGGAGAGCGATTTCAAGGATATGGCCATTTATGCCTGCAGGACCCGGGATTTCGTCCATTTTTCCGCGCCTGAACTGTTTTACCGCAAGGATGATTCCTCGGTGATCGATTCGGCGGCATATTATTATGACGGGAAATACTATCTTTTCGTGAAAAGCGAGAAAAACCCCGCCACCATGATCCTGCTTTCCGCGCTCTCGACCCGCGGGCCGTGGACGAGGATCCCGGCGTTCGATACATCCATGGCGAACATCGCACAGGGGCTTTATGAAGCGCCTACCGCCGTAAGGCTCGACGACGGACGCTGGTGCCTGTTTGTGGACTATTACGGGGTCAGGGGCGCCGGACAGGGCTACGTACCTTTCGTTTCGGAAGGCATCGAGAGCGGTGTATTCGCCCGATCAGACAGCGCGTTTTCCTTCCCGTACGGTTTTAAACACGGTACCATACTGAAGATCACCCCTGAGGAATACGAAAGGATCCGGGATCATGTCTGGAAGGACGACTGACGGTAAACACGCCGGGCCTGTTACTTAATTGGGGTAATATGACCCCATAGATTCGTTGATTCATTCGGGCAAAACGAAAAAGCCGAAGGTACGTTCTCCGGCTTTTTTGACGCGCCTGAAGCGAAAGGATCAGTTTTTCTTTGTCAGCACCAGGTGTGAACCGGCGTAATCCAGGGTCAGTGTATTCCCGCTAACCGTCCATGTGCATACGGATGAGATACCGTCGATGACCATGGTGATCTTGCTGCCGCTCAGAGTGTAGGTAAACGCCTGAGGCGCAAAGCCCTGGACAGAAATGGAACCTTTGCCGCCGCTGAAAGTCATGTTCACCTCAAAGCCGGCGGATTTCGCGGCGGAAAGAGTGTTTGAAAGCTCCATGCTCATATTGCCGTTTCCTGAGATGGAACTGAGGGCCCAGGTGGCTTCTATGGGAGGAGTGGAAACACAGGCTGTCAGGGCAAGGACGGAAAGAACAAAGACGGCAAGGATCGCCGCGCTTTTCAGGAATCTCGCTTTTTTCATGGCCGGATCCTCTTTTCAAAAGAAGTTGTTTTCCGAAATATATTATAACAGAGATCCCGCGTGAATAAAAGTATCTTTCAGGCGGATTATCCTTCAGGGATCGGCTTTCTGCATTTTTTACATTTTCATCCCCTTCCCCCGCTTTTTGTGTATATAACTCTGCCGTAAAGTGACATTTACGGCAGAGTTATTATGGTTTATCCCCTGCTTTCAAAGCGTAAGCGAGTTTAGCTCATCGACAAGCCCATCCGGCAGCCCGGCGTTTCCAAGGCGACCCCAGGTGCGGATGCGGTCCAGACCAAACGAGCCGCACAGTGCAAAGCACGGGAAGGGCTGACAGGTCAAAAACGCCACGGAAGCTTCATCGGCGTCCAGAACCCCTTTCGCAGCCAAAGCCTTTATTTTTTCAAGGATGGCGCTGTTGGCCTCCGAAGCATATTTGCTTTCCAGATCCCCTCTGACGGGCATGCCGGACAGCTTCTTGGACAGGATACCCTCCGCCTGGCTTGAAAAGCAGAAGCACGGCATGGAAAGACGGCAATGCATATCGTGCATGGCCCGGTCCATCCTGACAAGGGTCGGATCGCCGAGGGAGTTGGGCTTCATCAAAGAGAACTGGGGCTGGTTTGCACCGATCCCATGGTACCCGCGGGAGCCGGCGTAGCGGTTTGCCTCAAGGATCCTTTCCGTTTTCCAGTTGGAGACCCCATACATCCTGATCAGTCCTTCCGCGACGAAGCCCTCAAGGGTATCGACGATCTCCTCCACCGGCCTGCTTTCATCATCCCGATGGAGAAAATATACGTCAATATGATTGCATCTCAGGTCCGCCAGGCTTTCATGCAGATCGCTGCTGATCTCCCGGGGGCTCAGCCGGGACCTGGACATGCAGTCAAACGGCGGATGGCCGCCCTTGGTGTAAAGGAATATCTTCTTCCTGTTTCCCCTTTCCTCCATCCACTGCCCGACAATCTTTTCGCTTTCCCCTGTCTTAGGGGTAACAAAATCGCCATAGACCCTCGCCGTGTCGATCAGATTGCCCCCTGCTGCAACGTAGGCGTCCATCTGGTCGAATGCCAGGCTTTTTTGGATCAGGCCTCCGTAATGCGCGGTGCCCAGGCCGATCGCGCTTACATCCCTGCCATTCAGACGGTGTGTCAGCATAGTTTTCTCCGTTTAAAAGCTGTATCCGAGCATGTAAGTAAACGGTTTGTTCATAATGATTATACCATGCCATGATCAAGCGTGTACAGTACCCGAAGGCTTTATGGAAGGAAAGGAACAAAGAAACAAGGGTTATCGTTATTCTGATCCAGAATGATTGAAAATGGGAAGAATACGATCATATATCGTTTGTTTTTTAGAGATACAACGGAGTATAATGTAAAAAAAGGTCCAATTAAAGCCGTTCGTACAGTGTGGCGTGTTTTTTGCGGAGCATTTGCACTGGAGGGATTCTATGATTCAGTCGTCTAAAACCATCAATGGGCCGGCAAAAACGCAGTCGCGGATGGAACGCGAACTGCACGAATGGAAAAAGGCCCTGAGCCGGGACTGGCATTTGTACCTTCTTCTTTTGATCCCCGTCGCGCTGGTCGTCATCTTTAATTACGCGGCGTATCCCGGTCTGCGGATGGTCTTTATGGACTACAAGCCGGCCAAGGGCTACGCAGGCAGCAAATGGGTGGGCTGGCAGACCTTTGAAAAGATCTTCAAGGACAGGGATTTTATCCGCGCCCTGAAAAACTCGCTGATCTTCAACCTGCTGGATCTGGCCGTTTCCTTCCCGATGCCCATCATCCTGGCCCTGATGCTCAATGAACTGCGTTTCCCCCGCTTCAAAAAGGTGACGCAGACTGTACTGTATCTCCCCCATTTCCTTTCCTGGGTCATCATCGGCGCGGTCGCCTACCAGCTGTTCAAACCCACCACCGGCATCGTCAACATCCTGATGATGAACTGGGGATGGATCGACAGCGGCATCCCCTTCCTGACGGAAAAATGGCATTGGGCCGCCACATACCTGCTCATTGGCGTTTGGCAGGGCATGGGCTGGGGCACCATCATCTACCTGGCGGCCATCACCGGGATATCGGGCGAACTGTATGAGGCGGCCATGATCGACGGCGCCAACCGCTGGCAGCGGATCTGGCACATCACCCTTCCCGGGATCCGCGGCACCATCGTGATCCTCCTGATCATGAACCTGGGCAAGATCATGGGGTCAAACTACGAGCGTCTGGATGTTTTCGGAAACACGCAGGTCAAGGATTTCCAGTACCAGCTGGCCATTTACATCTACGAAAAGGGCCTTGCCAATTCCAAGTTTTCGATGGCGACTGCGGTGGGACTCTTCCAGTCCCTTGTCGGCCTGCTCCTGGTGGTCCTCAGCGACCGCTTTGCCAAAGCCCTTGGCGAAGACGGGCTTCTGTAAGGGGGTGCGGAACATGGCAAAAAATAAAGAAAGAGAATTTGACACCGTGTCCGACGGTTCCCATGCCGTAAAAAAATTCACTGTGATCGATTTCCTGATCATCTTCATCCTGACCGTCCTCTCCCTCACCTGTATCCTCCCCTTTATCCACCTGGCTGCAAAATCCATTTCCAGCAATACGGCGGTCATGCAGAAATCCGTTGTCCTGTGGCCAAAGGGCATCAATTTTGAAGCCTACAAGTCCATTTTCCAGGACGGCAGCATGGTGCGTTCCTTCGGCTTCAGCGTAATGGTGGTGGCCATCTTTACGCTGCTTGGCATGATCGTCTGCACCTGTGCGGCGTATCCCCTGTCCAAGAAGCGCCTGAAAGGCAGGACATTTTTCACCTTCATCCTGATGTTCCCGATGTACTTCAGCGCAGGCCTGATCCCCACGTTCCTTCTGTATAAAAACTTGGGTCTGTACAACAACATGTGGGTCCTGATCCTTCCCCTGATCTACAGTGCGTATAACATGCTGATCATGAAGAGCTTTTTCCAGTCCTCCATCCCCGACAGCCTGGAGGAAGCGGCTTTCCTGGATGGCGCGACGAATTTCCAGATCCTTTTCAAAATCGTCCTGCCCCTTTCCAAGCCCATTATCGCCACCCTTTCCCTTTTCTACGCGGTGGGCCGCTGGAACGCCTATGCCGACAACAAATACTACACCACCCTTGAAGGGCTGAAGATGATCCAGTACAAACTGTACCAGCTGGTGGCGTCCGCTTCCGAAGCGCAGACGGCCACGCTGTCCGAGGCCATCGAGGTGACCAGCACCCCGGAGGTGCTGCAGGCCGCGTGCATCATGTTCGCGACCCTTCCGATCATCTGTATCTACCCCTTCCTGCAGAAATACTTCGTCAAGGGCGTCATGATCGGCGCCGTGAAGGGATAACGCGATGGAGATCGCCGTCTGATCGCGGCGGCGTCAACCATAGAATTAAAAAGGAGGCTATTCTATGCAGACCAAGAAAGCGCTTGCTCTTGCCCTGACAGCCATGATGCTGCCCGCGGCGGTGCCTGCCGTGGCTGAAGAAGCGGCGGCTCCCGCCTGGGAGCCCTTCGCGGAGAATGTGTCCATCACCATTCCCGTGTATGATCGCGGCCAGGCCGGCGTGCCCGACGTGGAGAACAACTACTGGACCAAGTGGATCCAGGAGAACTTCGGCGACAAGTACAACATCACCGTGAATTATGTCGCCATTCCCCGCACCGACGTAATGACCAAGTATTCCATGCTGGCCGCGGCGGACGATCTGCCCACCGTCCTGATGGAATATGACTATCCCAAGGTCACCCAGTGGGCTTCCGATGGCTATCTTACCACCTTCAACATGGAAGACTTCGCTGCTGTCGCCCCCACTTACTACGGCAGGATGGTCGCAAACAACCAGCTGACCTTCACCCAGATCAACGGCGATACCTATTTTGTGGCCGCTTACCGTCCCTACTACGACACCACCTATACCTTCCAGAACTTCGTCCGCATGGACTGGCTGGAAGCCGTCGGGTATGACCATGTGCCTGTCACCCGTGCCGAATACCTGGATGCCATGACGAAGATCATGGAAGCCGGCATTGCCGAACATCCCGGCGGAGGCACGATGATCACCGGCGTCGGTTCCGACCAGAACTACAAGTTCCGCACCTGGCCCCTGGACGAGAAGGAGTGGGCCATGTACGGCGACTACAACATTCCTTCCCTGGGCTGGGCGCCCAACAAGATCCTGCTTCAGCAGGCCAACGCTGATTACAATGCCGGCATCACCAACCCCGAATATTACCTGACCAACGGCGAAGATGAAAAGACCAATTTCATCAACGGCCTCACCTATTCCTACGGCGGCTACATTTCCGCTGACATGCCCTGGCTGACCGCCTTCTACGAGGCGAACCCCGGCGCCAAGCTGGCGATCGCTCCCGTGGTCGGCACCATCGACGCCGAGGGCGGCACCACTCCCGGCTACCGCACCGACAATCCCTTCGGCATGATGATCGGCTTCTCCAAGGACGCCACCCCGGACCAGATGAAGGCTGCCTGGATGTACATGGAATGGCTGACCCAGGAAGACAACCTGTTTGCTTTCCAGTGGGGCGTCGAAGGCGCGAACTTCAACTATGACGAGAACGGTCTGCCCGTGAGCGACAGCAACTACAACGGCGATTACAAGATGGGCTTCAACAACAACAAGGACTACTGGTGCATCACCATCGAAGCGCGCCAGGCCGGCACCATCGAAGACGTGATCGCCAACAACCTGCCCCATGACCTGCCCCAGGACTTCACCCAGGACATCATCAAATGGTATTATGACAAGGTCGCTGTCCGTGATTCCGGCTGGGCCATCGCCAACACCCTCTTCTCCGTCAGCATGGAAGCCGAGAGCGAGTACCAGACTGTGCTGACCAACAAGTACAAGGAATACCGCGACGCCCTGACCATGTGCAAGCCTGAGGAATTCGAAGCGCTGTATGCCCAGTATGCGCAGGAATACCTGGAAGCCGGTTATCAGGAGATCATCGACGAGCGCGCCGCCGCCTGGGAGGCTGGCAACTCCACGCATCCCCTGAACCTGACCGCCGTGGAAGTTGTTCCCGCGGAATAAGCTTACAGAACGAGTGAACCTATCCCAACTGCGCAGGGCGCAAGCCCTGCGCGGTTTTTTAAAGGAGACAGCGCATGATCAGATTGGATATCGACCGCGGACAGGTCCTTGAGATAATGGACAGCGTTGTCAAAAAGACACTGCAGATGGACCTTACCTGGGACTGGCCCTGCGGAGTAGCTTACCACGGCATCGCCTTTGCGGCGGAATGTGCCGGGAATGACGAGTGGTTCAGGATGCTTCAGGCCAAGGTGGACGAGCTGATCTCCCTGGGCCTTCCACATTGGACAGTGAATACCTGCGCCATGGGGCACTGCCTGATCTCGCTTTACCAGCATACCGGCGAGGAAAAATACCTTGAAATCGCCAAATCAAAAGCAGCGTACCTTACGAACGATGCCCTGCGCTTTTCGGACCATGTCCTGCAGCACACTGTGTCTGTCAATAACGACTTTCCGGAGCAGGCATGGGCGGATACGCTGATGATGGCAGGCTTCTTCCTCCTGCGCCTGGGTGTGCTTCTGAAGGACCGGGATATGGTCAACGACGCCCTTCACCAGTATGCGAGGCACATCGATTTTCTGCAGGATCCATCCACCGGCCTCTGGTACCACGGCTGGAACAACCTGACCGGGGACCATATGTCCGGCTTTTACTGGGCCAGGGCCAACGCTTGGGCGGCTTATACCATGAGCATGGTGCACCGGGTCCTGCCTGAAGCATACCTGTACCCGGAATTCATGGATGTGCAGGGCTCCCTTCGGGAGCAGCTGAGCGCCCTGAAAACGCTGCAGACCGAAAACGGGTTGTGGCATACCATCGTGAACGATCCGGAAAGCTATGAGGAAATGTCCGCAAGCTGCGGTATCGCCGCTGCCATGCTGGAGGGCGGAAATCCTCTCCACACCAAATACGCCGCCCTTTCCCTGAAAGGGATCCTTGAAAACATCACGCCTGACGGCAGGGTATTGAATGTGTCCGGCGGCACCGCTGTCATGCGTGATCTGGACGGGTACCGCAATATTTCAAGACGCTGGACTCAGGGCTGGGGCCAGGGACTGGCACTCTGTTTCCTTGCGGAAGCGCTGAAAGCCGGTGAATGACGTATGAAGATTTGCACAGGACATTTTACCCTTCCCGGTGAGAGCGGATGTGAGCAGCTGACCCTGGACCTGGCCAAGCGCTGGGACGCCGATGTGATCCGTGACAGCGACGGCACCAGGCTGAGCCCGGAGATCGTTTCTTCGGGATACAGGATCTATTCCACTCTCTGCCCCATCCGGGAACACAATCCTTTCCTTCGAGAGCATCCGGAATGCAGGCAGCAGTCGTTTCTTTCCACTCCTCCCGTGACAGCTTCTTCCGATCGGACACAGATCGGCCTGATGGACGGCTTCTTTTCAGAGCAGTTTCAGGTGAACGAAAGTCCGGAAGCTCTCGCGTACCTTGAAGTGTGGGACCGCACGGCGAACATCAGGGTGGACAGGGACAAGGTGTCTTATGCCGATGGGAAAGTCGCTTTCCCTTCCGTGCCCTTCCGAGAATATACGGTCTCCTTCCTTGCCTGGCGTATCTGGGAAGAGATCTCGATGTACAATCATGTGACCAACCATTGGGATAAGGAGCATCTGATGGTGCTTGACCCCTATCTCCTCCAGGCCCGGGAATACCTGATGGACTGGATGAAAAAATGGCTGGAAGCGCATCCGGATACCAACGTGGTCCGGTTCACTTCACTGTTTTACAATTTTACGTGGATCTGGGGTTCGTCAGAGATGAACCGCAACCTTTTTACTGACTGGGCCAGCTATGATTTTACCGTCAGCCCCGCCGCCCTGAAAGACTTTGAAAAGGAATACGGTTATGCCCTGACTGCCGAGGACTTTGTCCGGAAGGGGAAATACAACGCCACCCATGTCCCTCCGACGGAACACAAAAAAGACTGGATGGCTTTTGTGGGCCGTTTCGTCAGGAAACTGGGGCGGAGCCTCACCGACATGACCCACGCATACGGCAAGGAAGCCTATGTATTCTATGACGACAGCTGGGTCGGCCTGGAGCCATGGAACGGACATTTTGAGGAAATGGGCTTTGACGGCATCATCAAATGTGTCTTTTCCGGCTTTGAGGTGCGCCTTTGCGCCGGAGTTCCGGCCAGGACCCATGAGATCCGCTTTCATCCGTACCTGTTCCCGGTGGGCCTGGGCGGCGCTCCCACCTTCTCCCCCGGCGGCAAACCCGGCAGGGACGCCCTGGAATACTGGGTACGTGTTCGCCGCGCGATGCTTCGGCAGAAGATCGACCGCACAGGCCTGGGAGGTTATTTGCATCTGGTGCCGGACTACCCCGATTTTACCGAAGCTATGGACCGGATCCTCTGCGAATTCCGGCAGATATCCGCGCTGCACGATACCGGGAAGCCCATGGGCTCCGGCATTGGGATCGGCATCGTGACCTCGTGGGGCAGCCTTCGCTCCTGGACATTATCCGGTCATTTCCACGAAACCTATATGCATCCCCTGATCCATATCATCGAGAGTTTGTCCGGTCTCCCCCATGATGTCCGTTTCCTCTCGTTTGAGGACATCAGGGAAGGAGTGCCGGAAGGTATCGACGTTCTGATCAACTGCGGATGGGAAGGCACCGCGTGGTCCGGAGGAGATGCATGGCGCGATGGAAAGATCCTTGAAAGTGTCAGTGCCTTTGCGCTCCGGGGCGGGACAGTGATAGGTATTGCCGAGCCCTCCTGCGCACCGGATGGGTTCCGATCCTTCCGCCTGGCCAATGTGCTGGGTGTCGACAGGGACGACGCGGCTTATTCCTGTCACGGCTCTTTCGACGTGCCGTTGACCGAAATACCCGGTATCCGTCCGGATGAAAAGGGCCTCGGCAAAACCGTTCCGGTGAGGATCGTCGATCCCGAAGTGCAGATCCTGTGGCAGGAGGATGGCAGACCTGTGATCACCTGCCATCCATTCGGCAAGGGCATGGGCGTTTATCTGGCTGGCTATTCCTATAGCCCTGCAAATACCGCCCTGCTGGACAGGCTCATCACAAACGGCAGGACGCTGAATCTCCCCCAGACGGACGATCCGCGGACGGAATGCGCTTATTATCCCGGTGAAAACATCCTTGCGGTGGTCAATTCCTCTCCCGATCCCCTTACCGCGCACGTGGCTTTCGGAGGAAAAACGTATGCCGTCGCGCTTGAAGGAAGCGGAATGAAAACGCTTGATTTGTCTTCAGAGGCTGGGTTATAATACCGGTTCCAGTCCGTGCCAACGGATCTGCCGATCGGGAAAACCTGCGCCTGATGGGCGCGGAATGAAAGGAGACGAGAAAATGAAATTTTATTATTGCGAAGGCTGCGGCAAGATCGCCGCGATCATCAGATCCAGCGCCTGTCCCACCAAATGCTGCGGCGAACCGATGAAAGAAATGGTCCCCGGTACCAGCGACGGAGCAAAGGAAAAGCATGTGCCGGTGATCAAAGCCGAAGGCCTTAAGGTGACTGTGGAAGTTGGCTCGGCTGCGCATCCGATGACCCAGGAACATTTTATCGAATGGATCGTTCTTGAGACAAAGGAAGGCCGTCAGCGCAAAGCCCTGAAGCCCGGCGATGCCCCGAAAGCCGTATTTGCCCTGACCGAAGGCGATGAAGCGGTTTCCGCCCTTGCTTTTTGCAACCTGCATGGACTCTGGCAGGCTGAGATCTGATAATATTCGCCAAACAAACATGATCCGCTGGCAATTGGACTTGCCGGCGGATATTTTTTCCGGATCCAGGCTGTGATAAGCTTTTGCAGAATATAGGGAAGTCCTGCGGATCAAAGATGAATGGCGGGTTTTACGGGATTGATACTAATCAAATTGTTTTAGCCAAATTGAGATGCCGCGTGCTTTGCACGCTCCATGCAGCGCAATGCGCTGCATGACGTCCCATTGCGATCTCATACGCGCCTTCGACGCTATTTATAACAGCATTAGCTGTTTAAAATGAGATCAATATGAAAAGGCGGAACGGGAAAAGAGGAACAAACTATGGTTAAAATAGACCACTGTCTATATCAATTGCTACTGAAACAGACCATAGTATTGCATTTTGCAGGTCAATTCCGCCAAATCCATGCCCGGCGCCGGGAATGACCTTCAGCCTGGCGTTCGGTAAGAGGGACATGGCCTTTTTTGAACATTCCAAAGGCACTACAGGATCGCTGTCGCCATGGATCAGGAGCACGGTTCCATGATAATCCTTCATTTTTGTCCATGGATCGAGCTCCGCCGCGATCCGGTCAAAATCCGGGGACAGCCGGATCCCGAATACCTCCCTCAAGCCTTTTTGCAGGCGTTCCCGGGATGCTTCGGGAATCAAAAGGGCAGGATACCAGAGGAACAGACCGCGGATCACAGCAGGTATTTCCTCGGTTACAAGGGTACAGATGAGTCCCCCCTGGCTTTCTCCCTGGAGGAACAGCCGGCGCTCGTCGGTTTCTGGCTGTGAGAGGACGTAATTTATAACCAGTTTCAGGTCTGCGCATTCTGTTTCCGTGGTCATCATTTCAGATAATTTTCCGTCGCTGGTCGTATGTTCACCACCGCCGCGGAAATCGAACAGCCAGCAGTCGATCCCCGCTGCGCTGAAGGCTTCTCCGCGATCAAGCATCCCCGAATAGCATCCGTTAAATCCATGACAAACGATCACTGCGGGGCGTTTTCCCTCCGATTGATATTTGAAATGGATTCCGCGTACTGTGCTTCCGTCCGTATGGGAAACAGAAAAATTGCTTTTTACCCATATATTCATATATATATGATCCCTCAAATTGATTATGATGAAAGAAATAAACTGACGACGGATCATGCTGCTTATCCGGTCATTCCAGAACGATTTCCTCGCCGGCTGGGATGATCAATCTGTTTGGTACGTCAAATAATTCAGCCCGCGACAGGTCAAACAGTTTGCCAGGCGACATGTGGTAAGATACGCTGTGCCGGGGGTTGATCAATTTTGCGCAGGCGATCCTGCTCTGTATCGCACTATTACTGCGCAGGACGTTATTGACCGGTCAGAGCTATGATCTCCGGGCTTTGGTATACCCGCACATAGTCTACTTCGAACCTTACGGGAAGGCATCCTTCGTCAATTCCCATGGCCCCGCCCCATGTACCGCCGAAGGCGAGATTCAGGATCAGGTGCATTCGCTGATCAAAAGGCCATACATCGGTTTGGAGGTCTCCTTCGGCGGTTTCCGGTTTTTCATACACATAAGTTTCTTCCCCGTCGACAGAGAAGATGATCCGGTCCGGAAGCCATTCCATGCCGTAGGTATGGAATTCTTCCCGCACCCCGGGAACGATAGCGCTGTGGTTGATGGCGGAGCCTCCGTGTGTCTTTTTGGTGTGGATGCTCTGCACGATCACATCGGGATCATACCCCACGTGCTCCATGATGTCGATTTCGCCGGAAGAAGGCCAGTCGCCGTACGCGAAATCAGTCGGCAGCATCCAGATCGCGGGCCAGGTGCCTTTGCCGGAAGGGAGCTTCGCGCGGACTTCAATTTTGCAGTACAGCCAGTCTACGACGTTGCGGGTAAGCATGCGCGCGGATGAGTAACTGCAGTTGCCGCGTTTTTCCTTTCTGGCTTCGATGATCAGTACGCCATTTTCGATCGACGCGTTTCCCTTGGGCATATAGTACTGCAGTTCGCCGTTGCCCCATCCCCCGCCACCGGTGTTGAAGGCCCACCGGGACGGATCGGGAAGGCCGTCCGTGTCAAACTCGTCCGCCCAGACCAGTTCGTAGCTGAGGCTGCTGATATCATATTCCGGATCGACATTTTCAGCGAGGGATACCGGGATGAGGCTCCATACAAACAACAGGGCAAGCAGGATGGCCGTCGGTTTTCCCATCAGATCGAATTTCATTATTCTCCCCCATTTCAAATATGTTGTTTTGTCTCACTTATACCGTTTACTGAGCAGAATGAATGTGATTTGGCAGAGCGTCTCCAAGGGCTGCGGATGAACCTTCCAATACATTTATATAACCGTATCAATGGTTTGTCAACCGTGTCCCCAATTCCGCCGCTCCAAATCAGAGCTGTTCGATCCTATCAAAAAAACCTCGTCAAAAGACGAGGTCAAAAGAATGGAGCATATCGGAGTCGAACCGATGGCCTCCACAATGCCATTGTGGCGCGCTACCAGCTGCGCTAATGCCCCTTACAAAAGGGATTATAGCACAGTGCTGCGGATTTGTAAAGGCAAAACCGGAAAAAAACACGAATCCGACCCCACAGGGCATGATCAATGAGATCAAGGAACCGGGATATGACGGGAAAGAACTAAAAGGTAAATGTCCTGTGATCCATGTTCTGATCCCATACTCTTCACAGGGAAGATGGGTATAGCTTATCCTGCCGTTTTTCCGCCAGGGATTCATAGGCAAGAGCGTTGTCAATACCGGAGGACAGGTTGTACGGACAAGGCACTGAACCCAATAGAAACGCATGCTCCGGTAAAGGAATTCCGAAGGGCCATGACCAGCGCCAAAATCATTCCCGCGGCGCAGGAAAACGCCAGGCTCTTTTTTTGGCCCGCCACATCCGCGAATATTCCCGATGTGATCTCGGCGCAGATGCTTCCCAGATGAAAGTATGTTTCGGCCAGGCCGACCTGGACAAGAGTATATCCCCGCGATACCAGCAACAGCACCCAGTCGGCGCCGGCAATGGACATATTCCTAGGGCGTTGAAGCAGTACAGCTTATTCAGCTGTTTTTTATATAAGAGCACAAAAAATCTCATTTCAATTTATTGTAAGCCTCCGGGAGAAACGCGCCGGATCCGCACAGCCGATTCATCGCAGCGGTGTAAAAAAACGCACTTCTCCCGTGGGAGATCGCAATGGATCCGTGAGGATCAAAGGGGCGATACAGAGCATTGCAGTGCCATACTTTCATCATTTAAGTAAGATGATATCACACACAGAACGGGGATTTTTCAAGTGGCTGCGGCATGATTGCATGGAAAAGATCCGCGGAGAGGTGTTCTCTCTTCCGGGCAAGTGTATCCGGACTCCGCGGGAATGAAAGCTGCGTTTACTTGACAGAACACGTCTTTTCGGCATATACTTCTTCCGGAGGAATGGCCATGGCAGGAAGAAAAACGGATTATTACCAGATGAAAAAACAAAAAACGACCGCACAGATCCGGGAAGTGCTTCGTTCCCTCCCCCCCTGTGCGGTGATTATATCCTTTCCGTTTCTTCGACGACGTCGGTGCTTACACGGCTTGCGTACGTACACGACCTGAGGACTTTTTTTTATTTTCTCACCCTGGAGGAACCGGCTTTTGCGTCCCTGGACCCCAGTGCCTTTACCGCGGAGGATCTTGCCCGCATTACCCTGAGGGAACTGGAGCGTTATCAGGATTACCTCAGGCAGTATGTCAAGCCGGATTACAACGGAAGAGAATTGTTTGACGAGGACTGCGACGACGTGCGTCTGACGGTGAATGACGAGGCAGCCATCGCGCGCAAGCTGTCGGCCGTCAGATCATTTTTCAAATACCTGTACACCCATGAGATCATTCCGGAAAATGTAACCGAAAAGCTGAAAATGCCCAAGCTTCATGAAAAACCGATCATCTACCTGGACAGGAACGAAGTTTCCCGCATGTTGGAAGCCGCAGAGACCGGCGAAGGCCTGGGTGAAAGGCAAAAAAAATACGCGGAAAACACACGGGTCAGGGATTTGGCTATATTGTGTATGTTGGTAGGCACCGGGATCCGCGCCAGCGAACTGATCGGGATGGATCTTGACGACGTGGATATCGACAACAGCGCTTTTGCCGTCACGCGAAAGGGTGGGAACCGGGTGATCCTGTATTTCAACGATGGTGTAAAGGAAGCGCTGGAAGACTACCTGGCACAAAGAAACACGATCAATGCAGCAGAAGGCCATGAAAACGCGCTTTTTCTTTCGCTGCAGAAGAAGCGCATAAGCGCCAGGGCATTGCAGGACCTGGTCAAAAAATACGCTTCGGCTGCGGCTCCCCTGAAGGACAGGCTCAGCCCCCATAAGCTGCGTTCCACTTTCGGCACCAATCTTTACCGCGAGACAGGTGACATTTATCTGGTGGCTTCCTCCCTGGGGCATTCCAATGTAAACACCACCAGAAAGCATTATGCCGCCGCGGATGAGGACAAGCGCCGCGCCGCCGCGATGCGGGTCACATGGGTGGATCCGAAACGTAAATAAAAAAGTGAAAAATGCAGAGTCCCGGCGCCTGATCCGGGACTCGCTCTGATTATTTTCCGTTATCGGAAGCGGCATAAAAAAGGTCACAGCGTCGGCTTGCCGTCTATGAAAACCTGAATGGCGCGTGCCTGGATATCCCTGAGGGGATTGGAAGAAAAGACGGCTATATCGGCGTCCTTACCTACATCCAGGGATCCGACGCGTGTTTCGATGCCCGCGACCTTTGCCGGGTTCAGGGTGATGGCTTTCCATGCGTCCTCTTCCTCCATGCCCGCGCGGACTGCCAGGCCGGCGGCAAGGGACAGATGCTCCAGCGGGATGACCGGCGCGTCGGTGATGATGCATACCGTGAGCCCGGCTTTCGCAAGGATCCCGGCGGTCTCGAAGGATTTGTTTTTCAGTTCAAATTTACTCTTCCCGCCGAGGGTCGGCCCGACCAGCACCGGCCGCCCCGCTTTGATCAGCCGTTCCGTGATCAGGTGCCCTTCAGTGCAGTGGTCCAGGGTCACATCCACACCAAATTCATCGGCGATCCTCAGGACCGTCAGGATATCGTCGGCACGGTGGGCATGGGCTTTGAGGGGGATCTCCTTCCGGATGACGGGAAGCATCGCCTCAAGCTCAAAATCATAGGGGCGTTTCCCATCGTTCTCCATTTCCGATTTTTCGATTTCCCGGGCGTAATTCCGGGTTTTCCAAAGGGTCTCTCTGAGCAGGGCGGCGATGGCCATCCTGGTTACCGGTTCCTTCCGCCCGTTCTGCCCGTAACAGCCTTTCGGATTCTCGCCAAAGGCGACCTTCATTGCCACGGGATCCTTAAGGACCATGCTGTCCACCTGGTTACCGAGGAGCTTGACCGCAAGGAATGTGCCTCCGATAACATTGGCGGATCCGGGGCCCGTCACAGCCGTCGTAACGCCGCCGCGACGTGCTTCCGCGAAGGCCGGATCCATGGGGTTCAGGCCGTCGATCCCGCGCATTTGCGGGGTCACAGGCGCGCTGGTCTCGTTGTAATCAGCGCCTTCCCAGCGGACAGCGCTTTCATCAAGGCCGATGTGGGTGTGGGCGTCGATCAGTCCGGGGGTGATATAGCCTCCCTGTGCGTCGAAAACCGCACATCCCTCCGGCGCAGGAAGGTCACTGCCAACGGCAGCGATCCTGCCGCGATCGATAAGAACGCTGCCTCCGGGAATATCGCCGTGGGAAACGGTTTTGACAAGCCCGTTTCGGATCATGAGCATATTTTTTCTCCCCTTCGTTTGCTGTTTTTATGTAATATAAAGAACTGCTTGTCATACCATGGTATCCGTTTCAGCGCGTCTTGTTCAGGCGTAAACGGACCTGAAAAGGGCACTGCCGCAAGGACAGTGCCTGTAGGAATGAGTGTGGGATTTTTTTACCTCTTGACGCGGGCGCCTGCTCCTCCCATGATGGCTTCGACTTCGTTTTTATGGGCCATGGAGGTATCGCCGGGGGTGGTCATGGCCAGGGCACCGTGGGCAGCGCCGTAATTGACTGCCTTTTCGGGGTCGCCGGTGGAGATCAGACCATAAACGAGGCCGGAAGCGAAGGAATCGCCGCCGCCGACACGGTCCATGATCTCGAGCCCGTCATAGGCCTTGGAAAGATAGATCTCGCCGTCGGCCCAGCAGAGCGCTTTCCAGTCGTTGACGGTGGCTGTTTTGACGGTGCGGAGAGTGGTGGCGACTACCTTGAAGTTGGGATAGGTCTTGGCCGCCTCGTTGATCATCTTTTTGTAGCCTTCGATATTCAGTTCCTTCAGGTTGGCGTCATTGCCTTCGATCTGGAAACCGAGGCAGGCGGTAAAGTCTTCTTCGTTGCCGATCATGACGTCCACATATTTGGCGATCTCACGATTGACTTCCTGGGCTTTCTTTTGGCCGCCAATAGCGCTCCACATGGAGGGCCGGTAGTTGAGGTCGTAGGAAACCACGGTACCATACTTTTTGGCGGTCTTGATGGCGGCGATGGCAGTTTCCGACGCTTCCTCGGAAAGGGCGGCGTAGATACCGCCGGTGTGCAGCCAGCGGACGCCAAGGGTGCCGAAAATGTAGTCAAAATCGAAATCCTCGGGACGGCATTTGGAGATGGCTGTGTTCGCCCGGTCGGAGCATCCCACGGCGCCGCGGATGCCGAAACCGCGTTCGGTGAAGTTGAGGCCATTGCGGCAGATACGTCCGATACCGTCGGTCTTCATCCATTTGATCAGCGAGGTGTCAACGCCGCCCTGCATAATAAAGTCTTCCATCAGGTAGCCGACTTCGTTTTCGGCGAAGGCGGTAATCACGGCGGTCCTAAGGCCGAAGCATTTGCGCAGACCGCGGATCACGTTATATTCGCCGCCGCCTTCCCAGGCTCGGAAGGAACGGGCAGTACGGATACGTCCCTCGCCGGGATCCAGGCGGAGCATGATTTCGCCAAGGCTGACGGCATCGAACTTACATTCATTTGCGGGGCGCAGATTCATGTCCATGGGCTTTTTCCTCCTTGATTGGCAGACCATGTATTTTGATTGGAACATACATATAATAACATGAAAACCGGTGCAATTCAATGCCAAATCAGCCAAATCCGACAAATTTGGTCATATGGGGATAAAAAACCGGGGCCTGACCGGTAGATCAGGCCCCTGGAGAAGGAGATCATTTGTTTTCTTCCTTGACGGTCTCCCCTTCCAGGTTTGTATAGACGACCTTGAGGAGAGTGTCTTCACCATTGTATATGTATTCTACTTTTGAATACCCGTCTTTGATATCCGTGATTTCGCCCTCTGCATCAAAATAGGTGATCACATGGACTTTACCGCTTTCGGTAAAGGTCTGGGTATATCCGGCGTAGCCGTTTTTGTGTTCAATGGGAGTGTGATCCGTTCCATAGAATACCTGGCGTACGATATGCTTCTGCTCGTCGTATTCTCGGTACAGGTAGGCGTAGCCGGAAGAGCATATCACAGGATTGCCGTCCGCGTCGCGGTAAGCGAATTCGCTTACGTTGCCGTATTCGTCATAGGCGCGTCCCTGGATCTCATATCCCGCGGAACATTTTACAGGCTGGTCGTTCTCATCGAGGTAACGGTATTCCGAAGCCTTGCCGTCCTCGTTGTATGAGATCTCCTGGGCGACAAAGGTGTTGCCGGAGGGATTTACGGGAGCGCCGTCGGCGCCGTACCATTTTTCGTAAACGACCTGCCCCTTGTCGTTATATCTCCGGTCGATACCGGAATATTTGTTCTTGCTCAGCGCCGGCTGGCCGTCTGTGCCGAGGTACCTCTCGGAAATGACCTTG